>DASZLY010000357.1:0-9644 GCA_035552135.1 Allostellaceae bacterium
AGGGGAGGGGCGCATGCCCGATGTGAAGATCATGGCGGGCGGGCTCGGCTTTCCCGAGGGGCCCGTATGGATGGCCGACGGCTCGGTGATATTGGGAGAGATTTCCGGCAAGAAGGTGACCCGCGTCGCGCCCGACGGCACCAAGACCGAGATCGGCAAGGCCGGCGGCGGCCCGAACGGCGTCGCCACCGGCCCTGATGGCGCGCTCTATGTCTGCAATAATGGTGGCGCGGTCTACGAGACGACGCCGAGCTTTCTCTCGACCGGGCCGGCGCTCGACTACAAGGGCGGCTCGATCCAGCGCATCGATCCGAAAACCGGCGAGACCAAGACGCTCTACAGCGAATGCAACGGACACAAGCTTTCGGCGCCCAACGATCTGGTGTTCGACAAAGAGGGCGGGTTCTATTTCACCGATCTGGGCAAGCGCTACCCGTACCAGCGCGACAATGGCGGACTCTATTACGCGCTGCCCGACGGGTCGAGCGTCACCGAGCTGGTCTATCCGATCGTCACGCCGAACGGCGTCGGCCTGTCGCCCAACGAGAAGACCGTCTATGTCGCCGACACCGAGACCTCGCGCATCTATGCCTGGGACATCGTCGCCCCCGGCAAGGTCAAGCACGAGCCGTTCCCCGCGCCTTATGGCGGGCGCTGCGTCGCCGGGCTGCCCGGCTTCCAGCGCTTCGACAGCCTGGCGATTGCCGCCTCGGGCAATATCTGCGTGGCGACGCTCGTGACCGGCTATATCACGGTGATCTCGCCGGGCGGCGAGGTGCTGCGCCAGGTCAAGATGCCCGATGTCTACCCGACCAACATCTGCTTCGGCGGCCCGGACCTGAAGACGGCCTATATCAGCCTGTCGGCCACCGGCCAGCTCGGGGTGATGCAGTGGTTCGAGCCGGGACTCAAACTCAACTTCATGTGCTGAGGGGCGACGCGCACATGCAAATCGAGATCATCTGCACCGGGGACGAAGTGCTCACCGGCAAGATCGTCAATACCAATTTTTCCTACATGACGCAGAAGCTCGAGGATGTCGGGCTGGCGGTGCGCTGGGGCACGACGGTTGGGGACGACCGCGAATCGCTGCTCGACGCGTTCCTCCATGCCGGCCAGCGCGCCGACGCGGTGATCGTCAATGGCGGGCTCGGGCCGACGGTTGACGATTTGTCGCAGGAAATCGCCGCCAAGGCAGCCGGGGTCGAGCTGGCGCTCAGCGCGGAATGGCTGGCGACGATGGAGGCGTTCTTCGCCCGCCGCAGCCGGGTGATGTCGGCGAACAACCGCAAGCAGGCGATGCTGCCGACCACCGCCGAGATCCTCGACAACCCGATCGGCACCGCCTGCGGCTTCGCGCTCGATATCGGCAAGGCGCGCTTCTTCTTTACGCCGGGCGTGCCGCGTGAGCTGCGGCGCATGCTCGAGGAGCAGATCATCCCTCGCCTGCTCGCCAGGAGCGGCGCGCAGACCGCGATCCATCTGAAGCGCTTTCACTCGTACGGGCTCGGCGAGTCGCATGTCGATCAGCTGCTGTCGGGGGTCGAAGAGATGGTGCCGGACGGCAGCGTCAAGCTCGGGTTCCGCGCGCATTACCCGCAGATCGAGACCAAGCTCACCGTGCGCGGCGCCGACCTCGCCGAGATCGACGCCAAGCTCGCGCCGGTCGTCGCCGAGGTACGGCAGCGCCTCGGCAATTTCATCCTCGCCGAGGACGACGACACGCTCGAAGGCGTCATCCTCAAGGGGCTGGCGCGCCAGGAGGGGTCGCTCGCGCTGGTCGAGACCTTCACCGGCGGCCAGATGGCGTCGCGCATCGTGCCGCTGGCGGGCGCCGAGGGCGTGCTGAAGCGTGCCGTCGTCTCGCGCGACCTGGCTGAGATTTACGACGCGGTCGGGCTGACCGGCGCCGAGCCGCTGGAGATCACCACGGAGACCGCCGAGGCGGTCGCCCGCGCGGCGCGGCGTGAAAGCGGCACGAGCCACGCGCTCGCGGTGCTGATCGACCTCGATGACGGGCCGGACCGGATCGATTTCGGCGGCACGATCTGCATCGGTATCGCTACTGCAGATCATGCCGAATCGCGCCGCTCGCGCATTCTCGGCGGGCGCGAATGGGTGCGGCTCGGCGCGGTCGAGCTCGGCCTCGACTGCCTGCGCCGCTATCTCTATGGCTTGCCGGTGAGCGAGCGCATCGATTTCGAAAGAACCTGAGTGAGCGAATTAAAAAGAAACGGCGGCGCGGTCACGCTCGTCCATTCCTCCGATCTGCATGTCGATGACGGCCGCATTGCCGCCCAGCATGGCGGCGACGGCACCGGCGGCCTCCGCGCGGTGCTGGAATTTGCCCGCCAGGCCAAGGCCGATGCCGTGCTGCTCGCGGGCGACACCTTCGACAACCACATGGTCACCGCCGCGACGATCGAGCGCGCCGGCCGGCTCCTGGCGGAGGCGGCGATGCCGATCGTGCTGCTGCCGGGCAATCACGATCCGGTCACCGCCGATTCGGTCTATGCGCGCGGCGGCTACACCGCGATCCCGGCCCTGCGCATCCTCGGCCTGACCGATGACGGCTTTGTCCGGTTCCCGGAATGGGAGCTCGAAATCTGGGGCAACGCCCATCGCGACTATCACGACATGGTGCCGCTGAAAGACCCGCGGCCGCGCACCACGCGCTGGCAGGTGTGCATCGGCCACGGACATTACGAGCCGCCGGAGACGTGGCATGATCCGCTGCGCCCGTCATGGCTCATCAGCAACGAGGCGATCGATGCGACCGGCGCCGATTACGTGGCGCTCGGCCATTGGGACCGCCCGGCGCAGGTCGGCAGCGGGCGGGTGCCGGCCTACTACTCCGGCTCGCCCGATTGGGCGCGGACGGTCAATTTGGTCCGGTTGACCGAAGCCGGCGACGTGATCGTCACCCGTGAGTCGCTGAGTCCGCTTAAATGACCATCGGAAAAGCTAAGGATTCCGACGGCGTCATTTACCGGGTGTTTACATGAGGCCACCGCAACCGCGGTTTTCCGGCGAATCTGTGACCGAATTGCCACAGGCTTCTAACCAAAGCTACCTCAAGCGCTTACGATAATTGCTCCTTGAGTTGACCCTCCCCACCTAGTTGACGATACTGTGGCCAATCCCGCTTTTAATGCGACTGGAGGGGGTAAATGCGCTTTTCGTTAACTGGAGCGGCGGCGGCCCTGCTGCTGGCGTCTTTCGTGCCTAGCGGCGCGCAAGCGCAAATGGTGATGGGAGCCACCAATTGGACCGGCTTCTACCTTGGTGCCAATGTCGGGGGGGCTTGGGGCACCGGCAAGGAGAGTTTCAACCCGGCGCTGCCGGGTGGACACTCCACCACCGGCGACATCAATATTCGCGGGCCTTTTGGCGGCGGCACGGCGGGCTTCAATTGGGGCTCACCGAGCGGCTTCGTCTGGGGCATCGAGGGTGACATCGACGGGACCGGCATTGGCGGCTCCAAGAATTGCCCCGGCGCTGCGCCCGGCATCAATTGCGGTGTCAGCAACAGCTGGCAGGGCACGGTGCGCGGCCGCCTCGGCTGGGCGCCCGGCGCGGGCAACCTGCTGTGGTTCGTCACTGGCGGTGCGGCTTTTGGCGACATCAACGCCGTTGGTGGCGCGCCGGTCGTTCACGGCAGCAACACCGAGGTCGGCTGGACCGCCGGCGCGGGTGCCGAATACATGTTCGCGCCGCAGTGGAGCGCCAAGCTCGAGTATCGCCACGTCGATCTCGGCAGCGACAGCTTCGCGTGCCCGGCGGCAAGCTGCGGTGTCGCGACGAGCGTCAAGGCGTCCTACAACAATGACGCCATCCTCGCCGGCTTGAACTTCCACTTCGGCGCGCCGCCGCCTCCGCCGCCAGCTCCGGCAGCGTTGCCGGCGCCGCCGCCCGCGGCAGCGAAGGTGTTCATCGTGTTCTTCGATTGGGATAGGGACACGATCACGCCGGAAGGCCAGGCGATCATCCAGCAGGCGGCTGACGCCTACAGGGCCGGCGCTCCGGTGCAGATCCAGGTCACTGGCTACACCGACCGGTCGGGCTCGCCGGGCTACAACCAGCGGCTCTCCGAGCGGCGCGCGAACAACGTAGCGCGGGCTCTGGCGGCGCTGGGCGTGCCGAAGACGCAGATGGCCGTCAGCGGCCGCGGCGAGAACGACAACCGGGTGCCGACGGCGCCGGGTGTCCGCGAGCCGCAGAACCGCCGCGTCGAGATCGTCGCGCCGTAAGCCGCGCATCTCGCGCAGCCTAGGTAAAGCGGGGCGGCCTTCGGGCCGCCCCGTTCCTTTTGTCGGGCAGTTCCTCTTTGTCAGGCAGTTCTTTTTGTTAGGCAATTCGTTCACGGGATCGGGACTTGGCGCGGCGCGTCGTTTCGGATATCCCGCCGCTCATGTTGGCAGATCGCTGGGCAGCGCGCCTTCTGGCGCTGATCGTCGTGTCGCTGATCGGGCTCGCCCCGGTCACGGCGCCGGCGGCGGATTGGTCGAAGGCCAAGAAGGTGACGGTCGTCGCCGTCGAATACGCCTTTCAGCCGAACGATCTCACCTTTCGCGAAGGCGTCGCCTATCGCCTGCACCTCGCCAACAAGGGTAAGGAAACGCACGAGTTCACCGCGCCCGATTTCTTCAAGGCGCTCGATATGCGCCAGCCCGCGCCGCTCAACCCCGACCATACCGAGATCGTGCTGCAACCGGGCGACCGGAAAGACCTCTATTTTGTCGCCAAGCGGCCCGGCTCCTACGATCTGCGCTGTTCCGACCACGACTGGGCGGGGATGACCGGGCATATCACGGTGACGCCGTAGACCTGACCGCCGCGCCTCCCTATCATCGCGCCAAACTGGCATCGCGCCAAACCGGCCGGGAGGAGGCAGATCATGGCAAAACGGCGCAGCATCGACGTCGCCGGCGCGCGGCACCAGAACCCGATCCCGAGCGCCAGCCGCATCGGGCCGTTTGTCATGTCGGGGGCGATCTCGGGCGCCGATCCGGCGACCGGCAAGGTGCCCGAGGACCTCGACGCGCAATGCGCCGCGATGTTCGCCAATGTCCGGCGGGTCGTCGAGACCGCCGGCGGCACGCCCGGGGACATCATCAAGATGACCGTGTGGATCACCGACCGCGCGCTGCGCCCGACGCTCAACAAATACTGGGTCGAGATGTTTCCCGACCCGCATTCGCGGCCGGCCCGGCACACCGTCGCCAGCGGCGATTTCACCCCGCCGATGCAGATCCAGTGCGATTTGACCGCGGTGATCGAGGATTAGCAGCATCCCACCCCGGCGCAGGCCGGCGCCCATCTTCGCCGCTCGAAGAGCTGAAGCATGGGTCCCGGCCTTCGCCGGGATGATGCCTTTGGTGAGAGGGAACCCATGAAAATCGCCGACATCCGCACCATTGCGCTCTCCTATAAATGCGATCCGCCTTACGCGAGCGCCTCGGGCGTGCAGGCGCGGCGCGGGGCGCTCTTGGTCGAGATCGAGTGCGACGACGGCACGGTCGGCATCGGCGAGGCCGGGGTTGGCGGCGGCGTCACCGCGACCTGCATCGACAAGGATTTGAAGCCGCTGCTCGTCGGCGAAGACCCGCTGATGATCGAAGGCCTGTGGCAGAAGATGTTTGTGCGCACCCGGCAATACGGGCGCCGCGGCATCGTCATGAACGCGATCAGCGGCATCGACATCGCGCTGTGGGACATTGCCGGCAAGGTCGCCAGGCTGCCGGTCTACAAGCTGCTCGGCGCCTGCCGCGACCGCGTCGAGGCTTATGCCAGCGGCGGGTTCTACCAGGAAGGCAAGGGGGTCGATGGCATCGCCGGCGAGGCGGAGGGCTACCGGGCGCGCGGCTTCAAGGGCATGAAGATGAAGATCGGCCGCAACCCGTCGACCGGAACGCATCTGCGCCAGGTGACCGGGCAGGCCGCGTTTTGCGAAACCGACCCGTCGGAAGACCTCGCGCGCATCGCCGGGGTGCGCAAGGCGCTGGGGCCGCGGGCGAAGCTGATGGTCGATGTCAACTGCGCGTGGAGTCCGGCTTTCGCGATCGAGATGGGCCGCGAGATGGCGCCCTATAAGCTCTTCTGGATCGAGGAGCCGGTGCATACCGACGATATCGACGGCAGCGCCCAGGTCGCCGCGGCGCTCGACACCGCGATCGCCGGCTACGAGACCGAAGTGAGCCTTGCCGGGTTCCGCGAGCTGATCCAGCGCAATGCGGTCGATATCGTGCAGCCCGACATCGCCTGGACCGGCGGCTTCTCGGAAGGCAAGCGCATCGCGGCCTTCGCCCAGGCGCACCACAAGATGGTGGCGCCGCATGCCTTCGGCAGCGCGGTGCTCCTCGTCGCCTCGCTGCATTACGCGGCCTCGATCCCCAACGGCCTCGTACTCGAATGGGACCAGAACCCCAACGGGTTGCGCACCGAGCTCTTGAAAGACGAGCTGCGCCTCGAAAGCGACAGCACGCTGCGCCCACCCGAGCGCCCCGGCCTCGGCATCGAGCTCGATCGCAGTGCCATCGATCGGTACCGGGTGGGATAAAGCCGACAGCGGCCGTCCCCGCCGCTTCTTGCATGCGATAAGGGCGGGCGAGACGCCCGCGTTCCCGAATGGATCGAACGCTCTGCACCATCGGCTATGAGAAGGCGCGGCTGGCGGATGTCGTCGGTGCCCTGAAAGCAGCCGGCGTCGCGACGCTGATCGATGTGCGCGACCGGCCGCAATCGCGCCGGCCGGGTTTTTCGAAGAACCAGCTTGCGGCGGGACTCGCGGAAGCCGGCATAAGCTATGTCGGGCTCAAGGCGCTCGGCACCCCGCCGGAGGGGCGCGAGGCGAACCGCAAACGCCAGTGGGAGCGCTTCTGGCGGATCGTCGACGAGAAGCTCGCCACCGCCGAGGCGGAGCATGCGCTGGCCGAGGCGGCGGCGATTGCGTCCGCGAGCCCGAGCGCGCTGTTATGCTACGAGGCCGACCCGCATATCTGCCACCGCAGCCGCGTCGCCGACATCCTCGCTGCGCGGCACGGGTTTACGATTCAGCATCTGGCGCCACTCGTCGGCGGCGTTTGAGCGCGGCGCGGCGGGCCTTGGCCGCGAGCCGCTGCTCCCGCTGACCGGCGCTCGGGCGGGTTTTACGGCGCGGCCTAGGCGGTTCGGCGGCGCGGCGGATCAGCGCGACCAGTCGCAGCAGCGCGTCGGCGCGATTACGTTCCTGCGAGCGAAAGCGCTGAGCGGTGATGACGACGACCCCGTCCTGCGTCGCGCGCCGGCCGGCGAGGCGGATCACTCGCATCCTGACCGGCTCGGGCAAAGACGGGGTATTCAGCGCGTCGAAGCGGAGTTGCACCGCGCTTGCGACCTTGTTGACGTTCTGCCCGCCAGGGCCCGAGGCGCGGATGAAGGTTTCGGAAATCTCCTGCTCGTCGAGCGCCAATTCGTCATTGATCGCGATCATTTTTGGCGCTCTCGATGATAGATGGTTAGAGTACGCATAGGAGCCGCTCCGCCATCCGAGAATACCACTTCACGGGGCCGGTTCCGGTGGTGTAAGCCAAGGTGAGCCCTCCGCGTGACCAAGGCGGGAGCGGGGGCGCGAGCGCATTTCGAGGAGCGAACATGCCCAGGGTCAATTACGCGGCGCCGTCGAGTGTCGATGAGGCCGTCAAGGTACTGGCCGGCGCCAGCGGCCTGGCGAAGGTGATGTCGGGGGGAACCGACCTCCTGGTGCAGCTGCGCAGCGGCCGGATGAAGCCCGACCTGATCGTCGACACCAAGCGGATTCCGGAGCTTATCGGCATTCGCGAGGAAGGCGATTTCTTCGTGATCGGCGCGGCGACCCCGGGCGTCATGCTGTCGGGCAATGAAAAGCTCGACCATGCGTGGCCAGGCATCGTCGAGGGCGCCGACCTGATCGGCTCGACGCAGATCCAGGGCCGCGCCTCGCTCGCCGGCAATCTGTGCAACGCCTCGCCCGCGGCGGACAGCGTCCCGGCGGTGATCGCGGCGCGTGCGACGGTCGTCATCGCCGGTCCCAACGGCCGCCGCGAGGCACCCGCCGAGAGCATCGCCACCGGCCCCGGCCGCACCTCGCTGCAGAAGGGCGAGTTCATCGTCGAGTTCAAGATTCCGAAGCCGAAGGCGCGCCAGTGCGACGCCTATCTGCGCTTCATTCCGCGCACTGAGATGGACATCGCGGTGGTCGGCTGCGGCACCAATGTGACGCTCGACGCCAACGGCGTCTGCATCGATGCGCGGGTCGTGCTCGGCGCGGTGGCGCCGACCGTCGTCCTCGTCGAGGACGCGGGGAAGGCGCTGATCGGCCACAAGCTCGACGAGGCGACCCTCGCCGCCGTCGATGCCGCGGTGCAGGCGGCCTGCAAGCCGATCAGCGACAAGCGCGGGACGATCGAATACCGCACCAAGGTCGCGGGCGTCCTCGCACGTCGCACGGCCGCCATCGCATTCGAGCGCGCCGCGGCGCGCTGAGGTAGGAGAACAAGTCGATGAGTAAGCATCACGTCACCACCACGATCAACGGCGAGCCGATGGAGTATCTCTGCGAGGCGCAGCAGACGATGCTCGACGTGCTGCGCGACGAACTGGGCCTGACCGGCAGCAAGGAAGGCTGCAGCTCCGGCGATTGCGGCGCCTGCACGATCATCTGCGACGGCAACATCGTCTGCTCGTGCCTGATGCTCGGGGTCGAGGCCGAGGGCCGTTCGATCACCTCGATCGAGGGCATTGCCCGCGGCGAAGAGCTGCACCCGGTGCAGCAGAAATTCCTCGAACATGCCGCACTCCAATGCGGGTTCTGCACGCCGGGCCTCATCGTCGCGGCGAAGGCGCTGCTCGACACCACCCTCGACCCGACCGAGGAAGAGGCGCGCTACTGGCTCGCCGGCAACCTCTGCCGCTGCACCGGCTACGACAAGATCCTGCGGGCGGTGATGGATGCGGCCTCGGTCCTGCGGGCGGAGGCCGGCCGCTAGGCGTTGCGTCCAGGCCGCGCCGATCTCCGCAATTTCTTTCATGGAGTAGCAGATGTCTTATCTCGACAAGGCAGCTCTCAAAGTCGTCGGCACCCGCCCGATCCGTCCGGACGGGATCGATAAGGTGATCGGCCGCGCCAGTTTCGGCGCCGACATGACGATGCCGGGCATGCTGTGGGCCAAGGTCAAGCGCAGCCCGCACGCGCACGCCCGGATCAAGCGCATCGATACCTCGAAGGCCGAGAAGGTGCCGGGCGTCAAGGCGGTGGTGACCTCGGACGATTTTCCGGCGATCGCCAACGAGGAAGCTTTTGTCGGCGAAGGGCCGATGAACTTCCGCGACCTGTCCCGCAACTGCATGGCGGCCGACAAGGCGCTGTATGACGGTCATGCGGTGGCCGCCGTCGCCGCGACCAGCGCTGCGATCGCCGAGGAGGCGCTCGACCTGATCGAGGTCGAGTACGAGGTGTTGCCGCACGTCATCGACGTCGAGGCCGCGATGGCCGATGGCGCGCCGGTGCTGCACGACGACCTCTTCACCCAGGGGGTCGATCCGAAGCCGAGCAACCCCTCGAACATCGCCAAGCGCATCACCTTCACCAAGGGCGATGTCGCGACCGGTTGGCGCGAGGCCGAGGT
>DASZLY010000358.1:0-1862 GCA_035552135.1 Allostellaceae bacterium
TTGCGGATCGCCCGCTTTTCCTCGCACATGATGACCACCAGCACCTCGCCTTCCGGGTTCAAGGGCCAGGTATCGGCGCGCTTGTAATAGGTCGGCTGGTCGATGCCCCAATAGCGCGCGGCGGTGCGCGGCGCGTCGCCACGCTGGCCGGCCGGCTCGTAATAGGCGGCCTCGCGCGGCCGGGGATAGCGGCAAGCCTGCACCGCATTGCGCGCCTCGTCGACGGTCGAGACATGCGGCCAGACGATGCCGTAGACGCCGATATCGAGCACCTGCTTGGCGATGAACTGGTTCATCTCGCCGCCATTGGGCGGGATGCGCACCATCGGCGCGACCGCCGGTGCCAGCGTCCCCGACTTCAAGATCTGCGCCCGGTCGAGCATGTACTGCATGCAGTCGCGCAGTTGGCGGATGTCGTAGGGATTGTGCTCCATCTCGAAGACGACGCCGTCATAGGGCGCCGCGCCGATCGATTGCGCCGCGCCGATTTCGGCCGGCGAAAACGTGACAAAAGCCGGCTTGCCGCTTTCGAGCGCGCGGATCGCGGGATTGAGGCGGGGCAGATCGGGCATGGCAAAGCTCCCTTCGAGGCGAAATGGGCCGTTAGGTTTTTTTAAACCGAAGGCGCGATGCTCGCACTAGCCAATACATGCGCGGCCGACGCCATGATGTTTTTTCGCCGACCCGAATTGACGGTGCGCTGCGCGCATCGCGGGCTGACGCTGTCGGTGCCCGACCGCGACCGGCTGCTCAATGCCTGCGATCCCGATCAGCGCCACCGCCTGCAGCGCTGCCTGGGCAAGGCCGCGGCGAACGAGCCGCCCTGGGCGGTGCAATGGCAGAAATCCCCCGGCGACGAGCTGATGCCGGAGGATGTGGTCGTCACGCTGCACCGGGAGGGGGTCGTCGTCGAGCTGACCACCGCGCAGCGCGGCACGCTCGCCGAATGGCTGGTGACGCGGGGCGCCGCCGTTGGCGCGGGAGCGCGGCTCGGGGTTCTCGAACGGCGGGCAAAGGCATCGCTCGCGCCGGCGCCAGCACCGGCATCGAAACAAATTCTCCGGCAATTCGTCGCCCGCCAACGACGCGATGCGGAGACGATCGCCAACCTGCAGTCAGAACTGGCGGCCCTTGAGGCGCGGCTGACCGGTGGTCTGCCGGCCGGCGGTGACGCGAAGTTCAAGCGGCTGAAGGTCGAGTTCAGCAAGCGCTTTCATCCCGACACCCGGCCGGCGGGAGACGCCGAGCGCGAGCACCGCGCGCGGGTGTTTCAGGAATTCTGGCCGATCCTCGAAGAAATCGAGCGCTCGTGAGCGCCTGCGGCGTCACTTGTCGAGCCACAAATCTTCCATGCGCCAGCCGTTGTAGATGCTGTTGACCATCACCGTCTCGTTCTTGACGTAGGGCTGCCAGCAGGTCGCGCCCTTGTTGAAATAGACCAGCGGCTTCGCGCCGTCTTCGGTCAGCCGGCGCTCGACCTCCCAGACGAGGTGCTTGCGCTTGTCCTGGTCGGTCTCGGCCGATTGCCGGTCGATCAGCTTGTCGATCTCGGGGTTGCAATAACCGTTGTAGTTGCCGACGCCGCCGCAGGTGTAGTTCTCGTAGAGCAGCGCGTCGGGGTCGTCGACATAGGTGCCGGTGAGGTTGAGCGCGACCATGTAGTCCTTGCGCATCATCGTCGGGTACCACTGCGTGGTGTCGATCGGCTGCAGCTCGCCGTCGATATAGATTTCCTTGAGCTGGTCGATGAGGATCACGGCGGGATCGCGATAGGGCGGGATGTCGCGGGTCACGATCGTCACCTTGAGCCGCTTGTCGGGGCCGTAGCCGAGCTTCTGCATGATCGCCCGCGCCGCGTCGCG
>DASZLY010000359.1:0-12875 GCA_035552135.1 Allostellaceae bacterium
CAGGAAGGCGTGGTCGGCTTCGAGCGCGCCCAATGCTTCGCGCAAGGAGCCGCAGACGGTGGGGACGTCCTGCAATTCCTCGGGCGGCAGATCGTAGAGGTTCTTGTCCATCGGGTCGCCGGGATGGATCTTGTTCTGGATGCCGTCGAGCCCGGCCATCAGCATCGCGGCGAAGCCGAGATAGGGGTTGCAAGCGGGGTCGGGGAAACGCACCTCGACGCGCTTTGCCTTGGGTGAGGAGACGATGGGGATGCGGCACGACGCCGAGCGGTTGCGCGCCGAGTAGGCGAGCAGCACCGGCGCCTCGAAGCCCGGGATGAGGCGCTTGTAGCTGTTGGTCGTCGGGTTGGTGAAGGCGTTGATCGCCTTGGCGTGCTTGATGATGCCGCCGATGTAGAAGAGCGCGGTCTCCGAGAGGTCGGCGTAGAGGTTGCCGGCGAAAGACGGCCGCTCGCCCTTCCAGATCGACTGATGGGTGTGCATGCCGGAGCCGTTGTCGCCCTTGATCGGCTTGGGCATGAAGGTCGCGGTCTTGCCGTACTGGTTGGCGACGTTGTGCACGACGTATTTGTAGATCTGCATCCCGTCGGCGGTCTTGACCAAGGTGTCGTACTCGGCGCCGAGCTCGGCCTGTGACGGCGCCACCTCATGGTGGTGCTTCTCGACCTTGAGGCCCATGTCGGCCATCACCGTGAGCATCTCGGCGCGGATGTCGGACTGCCCGTCGACCGGCGGCACCGGGAAATAGCCGCCCTTGACCGGCGGGCGATGCCCGGTATTGCCGTCGGGGAATTGCTTGGCGGAAACCCAGGGGCCTTCCTCGCTCTCGATCGTGTAGGAGGCGGTGTTCATCGTCGATTCGTAGCGCACGTCGTCGAAGATGAAGAACTCGGCCTCGGGCCCGAAATAGGCGGTGTCGCCGATGCCCGAAGAGACGAGATACGCCTCGGCCTTCTTGGCGGTCGAGCGCGGGTCGCGGGCATAAGGCTGGCCGGTCAACGGCTCGTGCACGTCGCAGAAGATGATGAGCTGCGGCTGGGCCGAGAACGGGTCCATCACCGCGGTCGAGCAATCGGGCGCCAGCAGCATGTCGCTCTCGTTGATCGCCTTCCACCCGGCGATCGAGGAGCCGTCGAACATCACCCCCGAGGCGAGGAAATCCGGCGTGATCGTGCGCACATGATGCGCCAGATGCTGCCACTTGCCGCGCGGGTCGGTGAAGCGGAAGTCGACATACTTGACCTCGTGCTCCTTGATCAGCGCCATGACGTTGTCGATCTCGCCTGCCATCGTCGTCTTCCTCGGTTGGATAAAGGGGATTGAGGGTATCGAAACCTATTGATGCCTTGTCCTAATCGTCATTGCGGCCTGGGCCGCAATCCGCTTTTCGGCTTGCCGGGCGGTTAAGCCGTGGGTTCCGGCCTGCGCCGGGACGACGAGGCGGCGTTAAATCGCGCGATCTTAGATAGCATCCGGGCCGCGCTCGCCGGTGCGGATGCGGATGGCCTCCTCGATGCTCGACACGAAGATCTTGCCGTCGCCGATCCGGCCGGTATGGGCGGATTGCTGGATCGCCTCGATGGCCCGCTCGACCATCGAATCTTCCATGACCACCTCGATCTTCACCTTGGGCAGGAAGTCGACGACGTACTCGGCGCCGCGATAAAGCTCGGTGTGGCCCTTCTGCCGGCCAAAGCCCTTGGCCTCGACGACGGTGATGCCCTTGATGCCCACCTCGTGCAGCGCCTCTTTGACCTCATCAAGTTTGAACGGCTTGATGATCGCCTCGACCTTCTTCATCGGAAACCTGCCTCCCATACCGACGACCGCTCGGCTCTCACGCCAAGCCACAGCATAACCCATGCCAGCCCGCCCCAGCCGCGAAACACAAAGCGGCTCGGGCCGACACAGCCGGCTAAAGCCGATACGCCCGGCAGAATGCCCAAAGACTAGGCATATGCAAGGGCGGATTGCGCGCCTGCCCCGGTAGCCCGCCCAGCGAGCCGGTGCCGCTCATCCCTCTCCCCGCTCGCGGGGAGAGGGCGCGCCGGAATTCAATGCCGCGGCAAGTTGCCGAGGAACTTGCGGATGCGCTCGATCGCCTCCTGCAGGTTTTCCAGGCTGTTGGCGTAGGAGATGCGGATGTAGTCCTCGCCGAACGAGCCGAAGCTGGTGCCGGCGATCGTCGCGACGCCGGTCTTATCGAGGAGCTCGGTCTGCAGCGTCTTGGCGTCGTAGCCGGTGCCGGCGATGTTGGGGAAGGTGTAGAACGCGCCGCCCGGATTGGCGCAGCGCATGCCCGGCAGGGAGTTCAATGCGCCGACGATGTATTGCCGGCGCTCGGCAAAGGCGCGAACCATGCGCTCGACCGGCTCGCGCGGGCCCTGGAGCGCGGCGATGCCGGCGAATTGCGTCGCCGCGTTGACGCAGGAATGGCAGTTGATCGCCAGCTTTTCGGCATGCGGCAAAAGCTCTTTCGGCCAGACGCCGTAGCCCAAGCGCCAGCCGGTCATCGCATAGGTCTTGCTCCAGCCGTCGAGCAGGATCACCCGGTCGCGGATTTCGGGGTAGCTCAACAGGCTGTGGTGCTCGGCGCCGTCATAGACGATCTCGCCGTAGATCTCGTCGCTCATGATCGCGACCTGGGGATGGTCGCTGAGGCCGCGCACCAGCCTGTCGAGCTCGGCCCTGGGCACCGCGCCGCCCGTGGGATTGGCCGGGCTGTTGATGATGATGAGCCGGGTCTTCGGGGTGATCTGGGCCAGCACCTCGTCGGCGCTGAAGGAGAAGCCGGCGCTCTCGTGAAGCGGCATCGGCACCGGCGTCGCGCCGGAAAAGCGGATGACGCTCTCGTAGATCGGGAAGCCGGGATTGGGGTACATGATCTCCACCCCCGGCTCGCCGAAAATCATGATCGCGAAGAACATCGTCACCTTGCCGCCCGGCACGACCAGCACGTCGTCGGGCGACACCTCGACCTGGTGGCGGCGATAGAGATCGGCCGCCACCGCCTCGCGCAGCGGCAGGATGCCGTTCGCCGGGGTGTAGCCGTGCGCCCCGTCGGCGAGCGCCTTGCGGCCGGCCTCGACGATATGATCGGGCGTGGCGAAATCGGGCTGGCCGATGCCGAGATTGATGATCGACCGGCCCTGCGCCGCCAGCGCATTGGCGCGGGCCAGCACCTCGAACGCGGTCTCGGTGCCGAGCGTCGTCATCCGGTCGGCGATCTGCAACATCGGCCATCTCCCAAATTCAGCCGGCGTCTTTTAGCGCTATGGGCGCGGCGATGCGATAGGCAGCGGCGGGGCCGGGCGAAACGCCGTCGTCTCGGGGCGATCCGAGGGCGATGCCGAAAAATCAAACGGCCCCGGCCTTCTCGGCAAGCCACGTCTTGATCAGCGATTGATACGGCACGTCGCGCTTGTTGGCCTCGATCTTGAGGCGTTCGAGGAGCGACACCGGCAAGCGCAGCGAAATCGAGCGCGTGGACGGCTTCAGGTTAGGCAGTCGCACGCGTTCCGCAGTGCTCCAGTCGACGTAGCCGCTCGAATCGTGGCTCTCCCAAAATTGCCGTTCCTCAGCCTCGTCGCGGAAGGCGGGGCGTGGCTTAAGTCTCTTGCTCATAGCGATCCCTTTCCTTGCGGTGCATGGGGCGCGCCGAAATCGTCCTGATCAAACGGTTGCCGTGGCGGAGCGTGAAGGTGACATGGAGGAGCCGGCCGAGATCGGTTTGTCCCAACGCCTGAAACCGTGGCTCGGCGCCGCTGTGACGCAAGTCCTGCACGATCAGCAGCGCCTCGTTAAAGAACACCTGCTCGGCTTCGCTTTGGCTCACACCATGCTTATCAGCGCTCTTGCGGCGGTTTCCGTCGTCCCAGTCAAACCCCTCGATCTGCGTCAAGTCAATCATCGGCGTATATTATGAAAATATACGCCGAGAGGCGATGAAAATCCCTTTGGAGGTAGGGCGCCGCGGCGTCCTTAGCCAGGCTTTGTCGCAATGAAGAAGAGGCGCGGGTAGGGGAGGAGGATTTTGCCGTCCGCTTGCGCCGGATAGGCCTCGGCGAGGAGCGCGGCGTAGCGCTCGAGGAATTGCGGGCGCTCGTCATCGGCGAGGCGGGCAAGGAAGGGCCTGAGGCCGGTGCCGTGGAGCCAGGCGATGATCGCCGGGACGCCGTCCATCACCTGGATGTAGTTGGTCTCCCAAATGGTGAACTGCTCGCTGAGCGGCGCCAGCAGGTCGTAATAGAACTCGGGCGGCTGGACCGGCGAGGGGTCGCGGGCGCCGGCGAGGCGGTCGCGCCACGGTCCCTCGTCGGCCACCTGGCGCATCAGCCGGTGCGTCGCGAAATCGTGGTTGCGCGGCATCTGCACCGCGAAGACGCCGCCCGGCGCGACCTCGCCGAAGAGGCGCGGCATCAGTTCGCGGTGCTCGGCGACCCATTGCAGCGCGGCGTTGGCGAACAACACCTCGACCGGCTCGGACGCCGCCCAGCGCGCGATGTCGGCGTGCAGGAAGTCGATATTGGGGTAGTCGCGCCTTCCGGCGGCGAGCAGCTCCTCGGACGCATCGATGCCGGTCACCGACGCCTGCGGCCAGCGCGCGGCGAGCGGCGCGGTGCTGTTGCCGGGGCCGCAGCCCAGATCGACGATTCGCGCCGGCTCCGTCAGCGCGATGCGCGACAAGAGGTCGACCGCCGGCAGGGTGCGCGCATCGGCGAAACGCAGATAGTGCTCGGCATCCCATTGGTGCGGCATCGAACCACCCGTCCGGTTTGTCGGATCGCCGCGGCAGCTTGGCATTGTCATCGGCAGCGCGCCACCACGCAGCGCAGACGGCAGCCATGCCGAGCCGACGGCTCCGCCGGCTTTTTTCGCAGATCGCCCGGCGGCCGATGGCTGCTATGGATGGCGCACAAAAGGCGATAAAAGCGGGGGGATTTTATGGTCGAGGCGATCGAGCGGGCGACGATCCGCACCGTGGCCTGGCGGGTGCTGCCGCTGGTCTTCCTGCTCTACCTCTTCAGCCTCATCGACCGCGTCAATCTCGGCTTCGCGGCGCTGACGATGAACAAGGATCTGGGGCTGACGCCCTATACCTACAGCATCGGCGTGGCCGCCTTTTTCATCGGCTACATACCGTGCGAGGTGCCGAGCAATTTGATCCTCGAAAGATTCGGCGCGCGGCTGTGGATCGGGCGCATCGCGATCACCTGGGGGCTGATCGCCAGCGCGATGGCGCTGGTCAGCAGCGAGACGAGCTTTCTCGTAGTGCGCTTCCTGCTCGGCGCGGCCGAGGCCGGGCTGTTTCCGGGCATGCTGCTTTACCTGACCTATTGGTTCCCCAGCGCCTACCGGGCGCGGGTCAACGCCGCGCTGGTGCTGGCGATCCCGACCTCGGGAGCGATCGGCGCGCCGCTGGCGACGAGCCTATTGGAGCTCAACGGCCTCTTCGGGCTCGAGGGTTGGAAGTGGATGTTCCTCCTGGAGGGCATCCCGACCGTCATCCTCGGCTTTGTCGTGCTGCGCTATTTGACCGACCGGCCGGCAAACGCCGGCTGGCTGCCGGCCGAGCAGCGCGAATGGCTGCAGGCGAGGCTGCAGCGCGAGCGCGCCGAGGTCGAAGCGGTGCACAGCCAGATGAGCATCTGGCGCGGGCTCACCGACCCGCGCGTGCTGTCGCTGTGCTTTGCCTATTTCGCCTTCGGCACGGTGTCGTATTCGCTCGGCTATTTCCTGCCGCTGATCGTCAAGGGCTGGGGAGTCAGCAATTTCCTCGTCGGCTGGCTGATCGCCATTCCCGAAGTCATCGGCATCGTCGCGATGGTGACCGGGAGCTGGGCCGCCGACCGCATCCCCGACAAGCGCTGGTGCCTCGTCGGGCTGATGGTGCTGTGCGCGATCGGCTGGTCGGGAATGGGGTTCTTCGCGACGTCGATGGTGGCGCTCGTCTTTGTCGCGACGACCGAGATCGGCATCGGCATCGCCCGGCCGATGTTCTGGACCGTGCCGCCAATGTTCTTGAGCCGCGCGGCGATGGCCGGGGCGATTGCGCTCATCAGCGTCTTCGCCAATTTCGGCGGGATCTTCGGGCCGGTGGTGATCGGCTGGCTGAAGACGACGACCGGCAGCTTTTCGGGCGGGCTCTATTACGTCGCAGCGGTGACGCTGGTCGCGGCGGCGATCTTCTTCGCGTTGCGCAGCGTGACGCGCGGCGCCGTCGCGCAAGCGGCGGCGGCGGGAGAAGACTAGGATTGCCCCAAGGCTTTCGCCCGGATGATAGATTGGGGCTGCCGCTCATTCAAATCGCGGCACGCCGGCGTATTGAGCGGCACGTCGGGCATCTGCGCGCGGATGAAGGCCGCGCGCTCGGCGACATAGCGGTCGGGTCGGCTTGCCGACCATTCGAGCGGGTCGGGGAGGATCGCCGCGAGGCGAGCCGCTTCCGCGCTGGTGAGTGCGGCGGCTGGCTTGTGAAAATAGAACTGCGCCGCCGCCTCGGCGCCATAGATGCCGGGCCCCCATTCGACGACGTTGAGATAGATTTCGATGATCCGCTGCTTGCCCCAGGCGAGCTCGATCAGCACGGTGAAATAGGCCTCAAGTCCCTTTCTGATCCAGTCGCGTCCGGGCCACAGGAACACATTCTTCGCGGTCTGCATCGAAATCGTGCTCGCGCCGCGCAGCCCCTTCGCGCCGACGTCGTAGCGCCGCCACGCCTCGTGGATCGCTTCCCAGTCGAAGCCGTGATGCTGGCAGAATTTCGCGTCCTCCCCGGCCATCGCGGCGCGGGCGAGATGCGGCGAAATCCGCGCGAGCGGCCGCCAGGATTTGGCGATGCCGTAGCCCTCGGCGCCGCGGATCAGCATCAGCGGCGTCACCGGCGGCGGCAGCACGCGATAGAGCGCGACGAAGAACAGCGACGCGATCGCGAAGCCGGCGATCGTGAACAACAGGATGCGGCCAAGGCGGCGGAGCATGCCTCAGCCCTGCGAAGGCGGAAAACCCAGGGAGCGGATCAATCGAACTCGGTCGGCAGATCAGGCTGGCGATAATGCGCGAACATGCGCCGGATCTGGTGCGGCAGGACGCGGCCGGGCGACAATTCGGGCAGCGCGTCCTCGGCGAAGAAGTCGATCTCGGTAGTCTCGATGCTCGGCCGCGGCGTGCCGCCGGTCAGCTCGCAGATGAAGAACAGCCGGCACACCGAGACCGGCGCGGGGGGATGGCCCTGCCGTGTCCGGTCCCATACCGCGGCGAGCTTGATCGCGCGGGCGGTGTAGCCCGATTCCTCCCGGATCTCGCGCTCGACGCTTTCGCGCGCGGTCTGGTTGACCTCGGCCCAGCCGCCCGGCAGCGACCAGCGCCCGTCGGTCGTCTCGCGCACCATCAGGATGCGGTCGTCGCGGAACACCGCGCCGCGCACCCCGATGCGCGGCGTCGCATAGCCGATTTCGACCCCGAACAGCTCGGCGACTTCGCTGCCGGCGATGCCCGATCCGGCCGCCATCATCTCGCTCGCCAGCTCGCGCAGCCGGCCGTAGCGCTCGCGGTCGAAGGTGTCTTTGGCGAAGTGCAGCCCGGTCTGGCCGATCGCGTGCAGCTCGCGAGCGAAGGCGAGCCAGCCCGGCTCGAGCGCGGCGACGGCGCGGATCGAGCGGCGATAACCCTCGGGCAACGGCAGGATGTCGAGAGAGTCGAGCGCGAACCAGCCGAGCCGGCGATGCTCGTCGCTGATCCGCAGCTCGCCGGCTTCGCCGCGCGCCACCCGGTAGGTCACGATCGTCACGTGCCGCCCGGGCAGCACCTCGTAGTTCCAGCAATCGACGATGGCGCCGACCGTGATCTCGGTGCCGAGCTCCTCGGCGAACTCGCGGGCGAGGCAGGCGGCCGGGTCCTCGCCCGGCTCCGGCCGGCCGCCCGGCAGCTCCCACTCGCCGCGCTCGTTTTCGAGCAGCACGACCTTGCCGCCCTCGATCAGCACGCCCTTTACCGAGATCGCCGCCGACATCTGCCTCGCTATCCTTCCGTCATTTCGGGGCGCGGCTTAGCCGCGAGCCCGGAACCTATGAACACCGGCCGAGGGGATCAATAGCACGAACGCCGGGGTGTCGCCTGGCGGCGCCGGTGTTCCCGGGGTTCCGGGTCCAGCGCTCCGCGCCGTCCCGGAATGACGATAAGGAATGCGTCGGGCTGGCGCGGCCAAAACAAAGATGCTGAGATAGTGCGTCACCGGCGCGAGTGTCCCCCCATGCCGAACTCCGAACCCCATCGCCTGTCGGCCGTCGAGATGATCGGCCGGATCGAATCCGGCGCGCTCAGCGCCGAGGCCGTCGTGCAAAGCTGCCTCGACCGCATCCGCGAGCGCGAGCCGGTGGTGCGCGCCTGGACCCATATCGCCGGCGGCGAGGCGCTCGCCGCGGCGCGTGCCGCCGCGCGGACTTCGCTGATGAAAGGCGTGCCGTTCGGCATCAAGGATATTTTCGATACCGCCGACATGCCCACCGGCTACGGCTCGCCGATCTATACCGGCTGCCGGCCGGGCTTCACCGCGAGCGCCGCGACGCTGCCGCGCGCGGCGGGCGGGGTGCTGCTCGGCAAGACCGTCACTACCGAATTCGCCAACCGCCATCCCGGCCCGACCGCCAACCCGCACGACCCGGGCTTTACGCCCGGCGGGTCGTCGAGCGGCTCGGCCGCTGCGGTCGCCGATTTCATGGTGCCGCTGGCGATCGGCACGCAGACCGGCGGCTCGGTGATCCGCCCTGCCGCCTATTGCGGCGTCGCCGGCTTCAAGCCGAGCTTCAACATGTTCGCCCCGGCGGGCATGCACTCGAATACCGAGACGCTCGACACGATCGGCATCATGGCGCGCTCGGTTGCCGACATCGCGCTGTTCCGCGCGGCGATGATGGCGATCCCCTATGAGCCGCCGGCCATGCCCGAGCGTGCGCCGCGCCTTGCGCTGTGCCGCACGCCGCATTGGGAGAAGGCGCAGCCGGAAGGCAAGGCGGTGCTCGAAGAGGCGGCGCGCCGCCTCGCGGCGGCGGGGGCGGAGGTGGTCGAGGCCGAGCTGCCCAACGCCTGCGGCAACGTCTCGGAAATCCAGAACCTGCATAGCTATTTCGAGGCGCCGCGCAACCATGCGCCCGAGCGCGAGCGGCACGAGGCGCAGCTCAGCCTCGCGCTGCGCCACGGCCGTATCGCCGGCGGCTTGAAGCTGACGCTGGAGGAATTCCGCGCCGCCTGGCGCGAGGCCGACCGCATGCGCGCGGCGGCCAGCGACTGGGCCGGCGGGTTCGACGCGATCCTGACGCTGCCGGCGCCGGGCCAGGCGCCAAGGACCCTGGCCTCGACCGGCGACGCGATCTTCAACGGGCTGTGGACGCTTCTCCACATGCCGTGCCTGACCTTGCCAGCCGGGGAGGGGCCGGACGGGCTGCCGGTCGGCGTGCAGCTGGTCGGCAAGCGCCACGCGGATGCGCGGCTGCTCGCCACCGGGTTCTGGGTCGAGCGCCAGCTTGGGGGCGCACGATGAGCGACAGCAATCGCCTCTCGGCCGCCGCGGCCGTCGCCCGGTTGAAATCGGGCGTGCTGACCGCCGAGCAGCTAATCCGCGACTGCCTCGACCGCATCGAAGAGCGCGCCGCGGTCAAGGCGTGGATTCATCTCGATCCCGATTACGCGCTGGCGCAAGCGCGCGCCGCGGACCGCGCCGGACGGCCGGGGCCGCTCGCCGGGCTGCCGGTCGGGGTCAAGGACGTCATCGACACGTACGACATGCCGACCCAGCACGGCTCGCCGATCTATACCGGCAACCGGCCGTTTGCCGACGCGGCCTGCGTCGCGCAGGTGCGTATGGCGGGCGGGACGGTGCTCGGCAAGACGGTGACGACCGAGTTCGCCAACCGCTATCCCGGCGCGACGGTGCATCCGGTGAACCCGGCGCATACGCCGGGCGGCTCGTCGAGCGGCACGGCCGCCGGGGTCGCTGATTTCCAGGCGCCGCTCGGCTTCGGCACGCAGACCGGCGGCTCGACGATCCGGCCGGCGGCGTTTTGCGGCGTCGTCGGCTACAAGCCGAGCTTTGGCGAGTTCAGCCGGGTCGGCATCAAGCTGCAATGCCAGAACCTCGACACGCTCGGCGTCATCTGCCGCAGCCTCGACGACGTCGCGCTGATGCGGGCGGTGCTGATAGACGTGCCGCATCGCCCGGTGCGGCGCGACGGCGGCGCGCCGCGCATCGGCCTGTGCCGCACGCCGCTATGGGATGACGCCGACGCGCCGACGCAGGCGCTGGTCGAGCGGACGGCGTCGCGGCTGGCTGCCGCCGGCGCGGCCGTCGGCGAGGTGGAATTCGCCGCGCCGTTCCGCGACATCGCCCAGCACCACCGCCGCATCTTCAATTACGAGGCGGCGCATAATTACGCCTACGAGCATCGCGAGCACCGCGACCAGGTGAGCCGGGTGCTGCTCGACACCGTGCTCGATCCCGGCCGCGACCTGCCGCTCGCCGACTATATCGAGGCGCTCGAAGTGTCCGAGGCGTTCCGCGCCCATCTCGACGACCTGTTCCGCGATGTCGACGTGCTGCTGACGCCGAGCGCGGCGGGCGAGGCGCCGGAGGGGCTCGGCTCGACCGGCAGCCCGAGCTTCAATTCGACCTGGACGCTGGCCTGGGCGCCTTGCGTGACGCTGCCCGCCGGCAGCGGCCCCAAGGGCCTGCCGCTCGGCGTCCAGCTCGTCGGCCAGCGCTTCGCCGACGAGAGACTGCTCGACGCCGCCGCCTGGGTGGAAGCGAGACTGAATTAGCCAAGGAGGAACCCATGATCTACGAACTGCGCGTCTATCACTGCGTCCCGGGCCGCCTGGCCGACCTCATCAAGCGTTTCGACACGATCACGCTGAAGCTGTGGGAGAAGCACGCGATCCACCAGGCCGGCTTTTGGACGACGCTGGTGGGACCCGGTAACAACGACCTCACCTATTTCCTCAAATGGGAGTCGCTCGCCGAGCGCGAGGCCAAGATGGCCAAGTTCGGCGCCGACCCCGAATGGCTCTCGGCGCGTGCCGAGACCGAGAAGAACGGCCCGATCGTCGCCTCGATCACCAACCAGTTCCTCGTGCCGACGAGCTTCTCGTCGGCAAAGTGACCCTCAGCCCGAAGGAAGCAACGCCATGATCTACGAATTGCGCGTCTACCACACGATGCCCGGCAAGCTGCCGGCCTTGCTGAACCGCTTCGACACGATCACCCTCAAGATCTGGGAACGGCACGGCATCAAGCAGGCCGGTTTCTGGACGACGCTGGTCGGCGAATCGAATGCCGACCTCACCTACATGCTGAAATGGGAATCGCTCGCCGAGCGCGAGAAGAAATGGGATGCCTTCCAGGCCGACCCGGAGTGGATTTCCAAGCGCGCCGAGACCGAGAAGGACGGCCCGATCAACGCGCGGGTCGAGAACTCCTTCCTCGTGCCGACGAGCTTCTCGTCCGTCAAATAGGCGGCGTACCCCTAGGAACCGGCGCGCCGGGAGGGCCGTACCTTCCGGCGCAACCGCCCGTCGGAGGGTGGCCCGGAAGGATGCCGCCCTTGTCCCATCGCGTCAGCCGGTTTGGCTTAGCATTCGTCCTCGCCGCGACGCTGGCGAGCGGGCGATCCATTGCCGCCGATGCCCCCGACCCGACCTTCTTCGACGAAGGCAAGGCGCAGGCCGCGCTCGAGCAGATATTCGACAAGGCAAACCATCCTACCAAGGCGCTGAGCCTCGACATCCGCGCCTATCAACTCACCGTCGAGCTCCAGGACCCGGCATCGCCGAGGCATATCGATGCCTGGGTCGATACGCTGGGCACCGGGCGCATGGCGCGCTGGTTCTATCCCGAGAAGATCAGGGGGCCGAGCGCGGTCGAGCCGAGCCTGATCAATCCCGATCTCGAGGCCAATTTGTTCGCGCTGAAGCCGGCCGACGCGGCGGTCGTGCGCCAGCTGATCGGCGCCGCGATCAAGCGTGCGGCGCTCGAAGACCCTCCCACCCAGGCGCAGCTGACGCTGAAGCGCTCTCTCCATCTCGTGCCGCAGCCCTCGAACGGGCCACCGGAATGGGATGTCGAGATCAGCAGCGGCCGCGAGCGGGCATCGATCTTCGCCGACATGGCCGGCCGCATGACCCACGCCAATTTCGACGGCACGCGCCGCGCCCAGACGCTTAACTACCTTGCGGGTGGCGGCGATTTCGATGCGGCGATCGCCATGATCGCCGATGTGGTCGGCAAGGAGGCCGTGGTCCGGTCGATCAGTGTCGACCCCCACTCGATCGGCTTTGTCGCACCGAACCCCGAGCATCCGGAGCGGTTCAGCAGCTATTCCGCCGGGCTCAACGGGGTCTACCGCGATCTGCTGACCGAGGACATGCAGAACCTCAAGATCCCGGGCACCGATAAGCTTGCCAGGTTCTCCATAACCGGCGTCGATTGGACATTACTGACGAAATTGCAGGACGCGGCGCGCAAGCAGCTGGAATTGCCGGGCGGCAGGATCACCGGCATTCACCTGACGAAACCGACGACGGGTGTCGGCGACCCAACGGTCCAGTGGGAGATCGCGGTCGAGGGCGCGACCGATTCCGCCAGCAGCGGCTATGTCGTGTTCGACGCCGCGGGCAAGGTGCTGCATACCCGATACCCGCCGGGCAAGGGGCCGAAGCTCGACCTGTTCGACGCCGCCGCCTACACCGCCGCGTTCGAAGCGCTGAGAAGCGGACTCGGCGAGCATGCCGCGATCGTCGAGCTGCGCTTTGACCATGACCGGCTGCTCGCCACCGTCAAGGACCCGAAGGACCCGAACGCGCAGATCGTCTTCGAGTATTACGGC
>DASZLY010000360.1:0-1851 GCA_035552135.1 Allostellaceae bacterium
TTCCGCGCCAAGCCGGGCACGCGGATGGAAAATGCGCCTGACCCGTCCGAAGCCGACCATCTGTGGACGATCGCCGTCGCGCGGCTGATCTTCGGCCCGGCGATGAACATTCAGGCGCCACCCAATCTGATGCCCGAGGCGATCGAGGCGATGATTGCCGCAGGTATCAACGACTGGGGCGGGGTCTCGCCGGTGACGCCCGACCACGTCAACCCCGAAGCGCCCTGGCCGACGCTCGACCTTCTCGCCGAGCGCACCGCCGGCGCCGGCAAACTGCTCGTCGAACGGCTGGCGATCTATCCCGAATACCTGCTGCGGCCGGCGCGCTGGCTCGATCCGGCGCTGCGCACGCCGGCGCTGCGGCTGCATGACGGACAGGGCCTGGCGCGCACCGACCCGTGGACGCCGGGTGCCGGCATCGATCCGCCGGCTCCAGCCCGGCGGCATCATGTCCCCGAGCTTGCCGCCGCGGTCGAGTCGATCCTCGAACGCGCAACCGCCGGCGAAACGCTCAGCGAGCGCGACATCGTCACCTTATTCGAGGCGCGTGGCGACGCGTTCGACGCGACCTGCGCCGCCGCCGACCGACTGCGCCGCGAAGTCAACGGCGACACGGTCAGCTACGTCGTAACCCGCAACATCAACTACACCAACATCTGCTATTTCCGCTGCCAGTTTTGTGCCTTCTCCAAGGGCAAGCTCAGCGAGAATTTGCGCGGGCGGCCCTACGATCTCGACTGGAGCGAGATTGTCCGGCGTTGCGAGGAAGCCTGGGATCGCGGCGCGACCGAGGTCTGCCTGCAGGGCGGCATCCATCCCGAATATACCGGCGCGACCTATCTCGGGATTTGCCGCACGATCAAGAAGGCGGTGCCCGGCATGCACATCCATGCCTTCTCGCCGCTCGAAATCTGGCAGGGCGCCAAGACGCTCGGCCGCACCCTTCCCGACTTTCTCGCCGAGCTGAAGGAAGCCGGGCTCAGCTCATTGCCCGGCACCGCCGCGGAAATCCTCGACGACGAAGTGCGCGCGGTGATTTGCCCGGACAAGATCAAGACCGCCGAATGGCTCCAAGTCATGGAGGCGGCGCACGGTGTCGGGCTGCGCGCGACCGTGACGATCATGTACGGCCATGTGGAACGCTACGAGCACTGGGCGCGGCATCTGCTGCGCGTGCGGGCGCTGCAGGCGCGCACCGGCGGCTTTACCGAGTTCGTACCGCTGCCCTTCGTGCCGATGGAAGCGCCGATGTCGCTGAAAGGCCGCGCGCGCCTAGGCCCGACCTTCCGCGAGGCGGTGCTGATGCATGCGATCGCGCGACTGGCGCTGCATCCGCTGATCCCCAACATTCAAACGTCGTGGGTCAAGCTTGGCGCCGCCGGCTCCGCCGCTTGCCTCGAGGCCGGGTGCAACGATCTCGGCGGTACGCTGATGAACGAGAGCATTTCGCGCGCCGCCGGCGCCAGCTTCGGTCAGGAGATGCCGCCCGAGGCGATGGAAGCGTTGATCCGCTCGCTCGGCCGTACGCCGCGCTTGCGCACGACGCTCTACGCCGATGCCTCCGCGGAGCGCCGCGTCGCCTCATTCAATGCCGCGCCGCTCACCGAGCCGATCAACACGCCCGCGCGGAAATACGAGCGGACGGCGGCGGAATAGCGCCTACAGCAGCGCGCGGGCGATCTCTTCCCACTCGCTGTCGAGCGGCGCGCTCGACGGATTCTTGCCGGCGCGCTTGTACCAGCCGCCGGCATTGTGCTGGTCACCCTCGACCCGATGCAGATAGGCATGCGCCCAGGCGCCCTTCTCGTTGGCCTCGGCCTGGGCGCAGCGATGCGCCTTGTGCCAATCGCC
>DASZLY010000361.1:0-6533 GCA_035552135.1 Allostellaceae bacterium
CGGCGCCGCCCATGACGATCGCGAACACCGATTCCGGCAGGGGCACGAAATCGCCGTCGGTCTCGTCGAGCAGCAGGAGCACGATCTCTTCGGGAAAGCTCAACATCGCGGCCTCACTTGACCGCGGCGATTGCCGCCGCCGCGTCCGGGGTGATGGTGAAGATCGTATCGAAGCCGCTCACCGAGAACACCTCGCGGACATTGGCGGCGAGCCCGCCGAGCGCGACCTTGCCCTTTTGCTGCTGCGCCTTTTTCGCCAGCACCAGAAGCACGCGCAGCCCGGCGCTGCTGATGTAGCTGAGCCCGCTCATGTCGATCGCCATGCGCGGCGCGGCGCCGGCCAGCGCCGCCGAGAGTTTTTCCTCGGCGCCGGACGCGGCGCTGCTGTCGAGCCGTCCGGACAATCGGACGATGACGACATCTCCGTCCCGCTCTTGTTCGATATCCATAAACCGATCCTTCAGCAACGTGCGCGACGCTCGCCGCCGCAGTTTGCCGAGGGGGGATTGGCCAGGCAATAGCGGAGGCCTCAATGACCGCGCGGGAGCCGCATTCGCTGACCGACGTACCTGCCCAAGGGGTTGACCTCAGGGATGAGCAGCCATCGGGCGAACGCGCTTGGCACCGCCCGGCGGCCGGGGTAGGAGGCGGCATGGTCGAATATCGCCTCGTGCTGCAGCCCGACATCGCCGAGATCCCGCGCCTCCTCAATTGGGTCGAGGCATGCTGCGGCGAATGCGGGGTTGTGGACGACGCGTCGTTCAAGCTGGCGCTGGCGCTCGAAGAGGCCGCGGCCAATGTGATCCACCATGCCTTCGCCGCCGCGCCGCCGCCGCACCGCCTCGCGGTCGAGCTGACGATCGACGCCGACCGCGTCGTCGCGCTGGTCAGCGACAACGGCCGCGCTTTCGACCCGACCGCAGCGCCCGCGCCTGAAACCAACGGCCCGGTCGAGGAACGCGACCCTGGAGGCCTCGGCATCCACTTGATCCGCCGGATGATGGACCGCGTCGCCTATCAGCGCATCGCCGGCGAAAACCGCCTGCGGCTGGAAAAAGCCCGATAGGAAATCGCTTCCCGCCCATATCCAGTACCACCCCGGCGAAGGCCGGGGCCCATTTGCGCCACGAGATTCGAACGAACGCGCAGGAAGTTACAGGGTCAGCGTCAGAGACAGATCATTCCAATGGCGATTGTCTTGCTCGATGAGATTGATCTTCCACTCTCGCTTCCACTCCTTGATTTGCTTTTCGCGGCGTAGCGCCGCCTCTCTGGACTGGTGAACCTCGAACCAGACAAGCCGATCGACCCGATATTTCCTGGAGAAACCGGGCACAACCTTGTGCTTCTGCTCCCACATCCGCCGCAAGAGGTCGGACGTCATTCCGATGTAGAGCGTCCCATAGGGGCTGCTCGCGAGCACATAGACGTAGAACATCGCGCGTGCATCCGGCATGGGTCCCGGCCTGCGCCGGGATGGATTTTTCTCAGATGCCCGCCACTATCCCCGCCACACCAGCGCCAGCGCGGTGATGTCGTCGGATTGCTCCGCGCCGGCGGCGAATTCCCGCGTCGCCGCCAGCACCCGCGCGACCAGCGCCGCCGCGTCCTCGCCGCGCGCCGCTTCGAGCGCCGCTTCCAGGCGCGCGGTGCCGAATTCCTCGGCCTCGGGGTTGAACGCCTCGGTAATGCCGTCGCTGAACAGGAACAGCGCATCGCCCGGCGCGAGCCGCCTCTCGGCGATGCGGTAGGGCATGTCGCCGTCGACCCCGAACGGGATGCCGGTCGCCTTCAGCGTCTCGCGGCCGCCTGCTGCCCGCAGCAGGTAAGGCGGGTTGTGCCCGGCATTGCAGTAGCGCAGTGCGCCCGTGGCGAGGTCGAGGACGCCGTGAAACGCGGTGACGAACATCGCCGCGGCGTTTTCCGTCGCGAGCAGGCGGTTGGCGTCTTCCATATGCGCCGCCATGTCCTCGCCGCGCTCGCCGCCGCGCAGCACGGTGCGCGACACCGCCATGAAGAGGGCCGCCGGAATCCCCTTCCCCGATACGTCGGCGACAGTAATCGCCAAGCGATTGCCCTCAACCGCGAAGTAATCGTAGAAATCGCCGCCGATCTCGCGCGCCGGGTGCATCTCGGCGTGCAGATCGATGACGGCAAGCGCCCCCTCCCGCGCCAGCGGCCGCGGCAGGATCGAGTTCTGGATCGCCGCCGCGGCCTGCATCTCGTCGCGCCGCCGCGCCTTGGCTTCGAGTTCGGCAGCCATGTTGGCGAAGGCGCGCGCGAAATTTGCCAGCTCGCCTGGCTGCCGGGTCAATTCCGCGAGCATCTCGGGGTCGTATTCGTCGCGCCCCAACGCGTTCGCCGCGTAAGAGAGATAGGCGAGCGACCGGTTCATCCGGTGGATGCGCTGGCCCAATTCGGCGATCATCGCGACGCCGATCGCCGCGTGTTCGAGGATCAGG
Organism: Allostellaceae bacterium; assembly: GCA_035552135.1. Taxonomy (GTDB): domain Bacteria; phylum Pseudomonadota; class Alphaproteobacteria; order ATCC43930; family CGMCC-115725; genus DATARH01. The sequence continues at coordinate 2,463 of DASZLY010000361.1, forward strand.
CCCATCAGGCTGCCGCGTTCGAGACGCAGCACGCGCAAATCGCTGCGGGCGATGATGGTGGCGCTGCGCGGCATCGCCGCCAGCGCGCCCAATTCGCCGACGATGTGCGGCACACCAACCGTGGCGACGTTGACCTGTCCGGCCGGCGTATTGACGAAGACATCGACTTCGCCGGCCAGGATCATGTCGGCGAAGGTGCTCATCCGCCCTTCCTCCATGATCGTGTCGCCGGTGCGGAATTCCTTGATGACGCAGCGTTCGGCCACCGCCCGCAGTGAGGCCGCATCGAGCCGCGCGAAAATCGGCAGCGGCGCCAGCAGCGCGGCGATCTCCTCGACCGAGGGAGCGGCTATTTCGGGAGTCGATGCGCTGTCGTTCATCGCCGCATCAATGGGGGAAACTGCCGGCCCGGTAAAGCCTCCCCCGGCCGCCGGGCGCTCACTCTCCGCGTGCGGCCGTGGCCAGCATCCCGTCGACGAGCTCGGTGAGCGCCTGCGGTGCGAAGGGCTTCTGCAACGCCGCGGTGGCGCCGAGCGAGGCTGCGGCGCGCAGGTAGACCGGATCGCTGCCGCCGGAGATCGCAATGATCGGCAGGTCCGGATTGTCGCGCCGCAAGCTGACGATGGTCTCGATCCCCTCCATGTCGGGCATCACGATGTCGGTGATGATCAGCGCCGGGCGCTGCTCCTCGAACCGTTTCAACCCCTCGCGCCCGTTCTCGCCCTCGCGCACGGTATGGCCCGCGCCTTCGAGGATACGGGTCAGCAGTCGCCGCATCTGCCGGTCGTCGTCGATGATCAGGATGTCGGCCATGCCCTACTCCTCGAGCGCGGCGCGCAGCGCGGCCGCGAGCTCTTCCTTGCGATACGGCTTGCTCAAGAGGCGCAGTCCCGCCAAGGCATCGCCGTCGCCCTCTACACGCGCCTGCGGGAAGCCCGAGGTCAAGACGATCTTGAGCCCCGGCCAGCGCTCCCGCGCAATCCGCGCCAATTCGATCCCATCGAGCCCGCCCGGCATGACGATATCGGTGAGCAAAAGATCGACCGGTTCGCGCTGGAGGATGTCGAGCGCCGCAGCCGCGCGATCGCAATCGAGCACCCGGTAGCCGAGCTCGCGCAACTGGCGCAGCGCGACGCGGCGCATGCCGGGATTGTCCTCGACGACAAGCACGGTCTCACCGGCGCCGAGAGCTGCCGGGCCGGTCGTTTCGGTCTCGCGGATCGCGGCCTCGCTCGTCGCGCGCGGCAGATAGAGCCGGAACGTCGTACCGACGCCCCATTCGCTATAGACGCTGACATGCCCGCCCGACTGCTTCAGATAGCCGAACACCATGCTGAGCCCGAGTCCGGTGCCTTTGCCGGCCTCCTTGGTGGTGAAGAACGGTTCGAAAATCTGCGCCATCGTCTCGGCGGACATGCCGCTGCCGGTGTCGCTAACTTCGATCATCACGTAGGCCCCGGGCGCGACATCCGGGTGCGCAGCGGCGTAGTCCTCGTCGAGCTGGCGGTTCTCGGTGTCGATGATCAGCCGCCCGCCGCCCGGCATCGCGTCGCGCGCGTTGTTAGCGAGGTTCGCCAGGGCCGATTCCGAGCTGCGCCGGATCGGCGATCACCGGCCAGAGCCCGGCGGTGAGATTGAGCTGCACCTCGATGTCCTCGCCCAATAGCCGGCGGAGCAGCCGCACCGTGTTGCTCACCAGCTCGTTGACCTCGATCCGCGCCGGACGCAGCGGCTGGCGCCGGGCGAAGGCGAGCAGCCGCCGGGTCAAATCGGCGCCGCGCCACGCCGCGTCGAGCGCTTCATCGACCATTTCGCGCAGATCGTCGTCCGCGCCGAGCTGTTCTTGTGCCAGGCCCAGATTGCCGACGATGACACCCAACAGATTGTTGAAATCGTGCGCCATGCCGCCGGTCAGGTTGCCGATTGCCTCCATTTTCTGCGCCTGGCGCAGTTGCGCCTCGGTCTGCCGCCGCTCGGTGATGTCGATGACCGAAGCCAGCACCTGCACGCCGCTTTCCGTCTCGATCGGCGCCAACCCGACCTCGACCGGAAACTCCTTGCCATCCTTTCGCGCCGCGTAAAGGTCGCGTCCTACGCCCATCAGCCGCGCCCGCGGCTCGGCCAGGAAACCGCGCCGCAATCCCGGATGGGCGGCATGGTTGCGCTCCGGCAGCAATATCTCGATCGGCTTCCCCACAAGCTCCGCGCGCGAGTAGCCAAAAATCCGCTCGGCCTGGGCATTGACCATTTCGATCTTGCCGTCGGGATCGACCAAGAGGATTGCGTTGGGCGCCGCCTCGACGACGCGCCGGAACCGCTCCTCGCTGTGGCGGAACGCGTCCTCCACGAGCTTCAGCGCGGTGATGTCGATCCGCAATCCAGCCAGCCCGCCATTGGCGAGCGGACGATTGCGCACCAGCGCCCAGCGCCCGTCGGCCAGCTCTTGCTCGATCGCCGCGCCCGGGTCGCGATGATCGCGCAGCCGGGCCGTGACCCAACCGTCATTCGGTTCACCGCCCGGCCCGGTCGGCGAGCCGCCGCGCAGCATTTCGGCGAAGGTCGCGCCGACCTCGACCCGGTTCGACCGGCCGGGGAAAAGCTGCCGATAGCTTTCGTTGCACATGACCAGCCGGTCGTCGGCATCGAAAATCGCGAACCCTTCGGGGATGTTTTCGATGCTGTCGCGCAGCACGCGCTCGGCGGCGCGGCTGCGTTGCCGCTCGATTTCGGCGTGATGCAGCGCGGCGGCGACTTCATCAACCTCGGGCAGGCCGGTCGTGACGAGCGCCGCCGGCGCCTCGGCGTCGGCTGCCGCCGCCAAACGCCGAAGCGAGTCGATCGGACGCGCAATGCCTCGGGCGACGTAAGTCGCGAGCGCCAGGGCAATGGCCAGCAAGAGTGCACCAACGGCAAGGATGGCGCGCGAGCGCGTCACGACCGGATTGATCAAGTCCGCTCGCGGCACCCCAATCCCCACCGCCCAGCCGAATTTTGCGCTGTGGCTGAACGCGGAGACGAGCTCGATCCCTTCGAGCGACGTGCTTTCAAGAATATCCTCCGGCTTTGCCAATAGCGCGCGCAGGAAGCTCGGCGCCGCTTGGTGCCCGACAAACTCGTCGGCACGCGGGAAGCGCGCGATGTTGACGCCGCGCGCGTCGACCACCGAGGAGATCCAGTTCTTCGGTAAGTTCTGCCGCTTGATGACATCGCCGAAGACGTCGAGGCGCGGGTTCATCGACAGGACGTACTTGATGGTGCCGTCACCCCGCCGCACCGGAACGTCGATGGCGATCAGCGCCCGCTTCGAATGCGAGCCCCAAAAGAGATTCGAAACGGCGGGATGCCCGGTCGCCAGCACCCGCTGCAGCGACCCGAGATCGCCGCGTACCGGCAACGGCTCCCCCGGCGGTATCCGCAGGTTGACGAGCTGCTGCCCATCCTCCCGCAGCAACACGATATTCGCGCCCGGGAACTGATTTACCGCGATCGCGGCTCGGGCACGAAAGCGCTCGATGTCGCCGTTTTCGAGAGCGGATGACGTCGCCAGCGTCTCCAGAGAGACGATCCGCGCCTCCAGCTCGCCATCGACCAGCTGCGTCATGCTGCGCACGAGCGACAGGATGTTATCCCCGGCGGCGGCGGTGTCCTCGCGGTATTCGAAATACTGGTAGCCGAGCCCGAAAGCGAGCAGCGGTACGATGCCCGCAACCACGAGCAGCATCAGACGCCAGCGCAGCGACAGCCCGCCCCTGCCCGACGATGCCGGGCCGGGGGCACGATCCGGATAAATCAACTCTGTCGCCGCCATGCGCCTGGACGCCTATCGCCGGGTAGACTTTCCGCCCCGATTCGCCCCCTGCCCGGTTTTCCGGCCGGATTTAACGATCGCGAATTGTACTCGTTTTTGTTGTATCCGGAAACGGAAGGATCACGAGTTCATTTACATTTTGTCACAATCCGGTGATCAGGCCCGCCGCGAAGCCTGCGGCTTGCGCAGCTCCGGGGTTGGCGGCGGCATCGGCGTCGATTCGGGGGCGGCGGCGCGGGCCAGCTTGACCAGCCCTTGCATCA
>DASZLY010000362.1:0-2704 GCA_035552135.1 Allostellaceae bacterium
GGCCAGCAGCAGGCGCGCTGCGTGCCGCGTCGGCGGGTTGGCGACGATCTCGCCTTCGGGCGCGTTGCGGCAAATCCAGACGCTGTCGCGCCCGGTCTTCGGCGTCTTGGCGGCGCTCCAATCGACGATGATGTAGGTGTCGAAGAGCGGCATCAGCTTTGATGGTCTTGGGCGTGATGATCGTGGCCCTGGCCATGGTGGTGATGGCCGTCGCCGCCGCGGACGTGGTGGTGGTGCGCCTGTTGCGGGGCGCCGGCATCGGCCTCGTAGCCGATGATCTGCGCGCGGTATTTGCAGAGCTGGCAGTTCATCGCCGGACTGCCCTCCTCGATCTCGGCGACGCGCTCGACAAAAGCGTCGAGCAGCGCCGGATGATCGCGCAGATAGGGTGCCTTGACGAAGGCGATCCCCGGGTGGCGCGCGGCGGCGGCGTCGGTCTCGGCGTAGATGCGTTTCACCAGAATGCCGGTGAACAGGAAATACGGGAAGACGACGATGCGGCGAAAGCCGAGCCGCACGGCGCGGTCGAGCGCGGCGTCGACGCGCGGATGCGCGACGCCGCTATACGCCACCTCGGCCCAGCCGAAACCCAATCCCTCCCACAGCATGCGGGAGATCTTCGAGATGTTCGAATTGGCGTCGGGGTCATTGGTGCCGCGGCCGACGACGACGAGCAGCGAATCCGAGCGGTCGCCCGGCGCGGCCTCGGCGACGCGGTCGGCGGCGGCGGTGAGCAGCTTGGCGTCGATCGCCAGGTCGCGGCCGAGCCGCACATCGATGCCGGGATTGGCGGCGATAAAGCTGTTCATCTCCCATGGCAGGTCGTTCTTGACGTGGCTCGCCGCGAACAGCATCCCCGGCAGCGCGTAGATGCGCCGCGCGCCGCGCGCGACCAATTCGGCGAGCCCGTCGCGGATGTTGGGCGTGGCGAATTCGAGGTAGCCGGTGGCAAAATCGTAGTCCGGAAAGCGCGGCCGCAGCGCCGCCGCCACGATCTCGAACTCGCGCACCGCCTCCGCATCGCGGCTGCCGTGGCCGCAGACCAGCACCCCGGTCTTGCTCATCGCGCTGTCATCCCTAGGCTCATCCGATTATCCTCGCGATTGATCGCGGTTGATCGCAGCCGGCTCGCCGAAGCATGGTGCGAGGCGATGACGCTGCCCGGCCTGCACGACCCGCTGCTGCTGCTCTATTCGGGCCTGCTCGCCGACGCGCTGTTCGGCGAGATGAAGAAGCTGTTCGGCAATGTGCCGCATCCGGTGGTGCTCGCCGGGCGCAGCATCGCCTGGTTCGAGCGCCGGCTCAACCGGCCCCGCCTGCCGGCGATTTTGCGCCGGCTGCTGGGCGTGCTGACGGTGGTGGTGCTGGTGGGGCTGGCGGCGGTGCTCGGCGTCGCGCTGCAACGGCTGTGCCGCGACAGCGTCGCCGGTGCGGCGGCCGAGGCCTTCGCGGTCGCGGTGCTGCTGGCCCAGCGCAGCCTCTTCGATCATGTCGCCGCGGTGTCGTCGGCGCTGCTCTATGGCGGGCTCTATGCCGGCCGTGCCGCGGTCAGCCATATCGTCGGGCGCGACCCGCGCAGCCTCGACGCGCCGGGCGTCGCGCGCGCGGCGATCGAGAGCCTCGCCGAGAATTTTTCCGACGCGGTGGTGGCACCGGCCTTCTGGTATCTCGTCGCCGGGTTGCCGGGGATTTTCGCCTACAAGATGGCGAATACGCTCGACAGCATGATCGGGCACAAGAGCGAACGGTATCTGGCCTTCGGCTGGGCGGCGGCGCGGCTCGACGATGTGCTGAACCTCGTGCCGGCGCCGCTCTCGGGGCTGCTGATCGCGGCGGCGGCGCTCTTCGACCGCGAGAGCTCGGCCGGGCGTGCGCTGTGGGTCATGCTGCGCGACGGGCGCAAGCACCATTCGCCCAATGCCGGCTGGCCCGAGGCGGCGATGGCCGGCGCGCTGGGGCTGATGCTGGCGGGGCCGCGGCATTATCTCGACGGCATCGTCGAGGACCCGTTTCTCGGCAGCGGCACGCCGATCGCCAGCATCACCGACATCAACCGCGCGCTGCGGCTGTATTTCAGCGCCTGCCTGATCCTGGCGTCGCTGGTCATCGCGGCGTGGGCGGCGCGCCAACTTATGCGGCCCTGGTGAGGCGCGGCGGCCGCGCGGCGGCGAGGATGCGGTCGAGGTCGAGATGCGCCGCGAGATGCTCGGCGAGGCGGTCGAGCGTCGCGTCGACCGAAGCCTCGTAGGCGAGCGCGCTCGGCGCCGCGCCGAGCCCGGCGAGGAAGGTGCGGCGGAATTCGTCGCCGGCGAAGAGCCCGTGCAGGTAGCAGCCGGCGACGCGGCCGTCGGCGCTCACCGCGCCGTCGGTGCGGTCGCCGAGGCGCAGCATCGGACGCCGCAGCGCGGGGCCGGCGGTGACGCCGAGATGCATCTCATAGCCGGAAACCGGCGCGCCGCTGGCGATGTCGATGGCACCGACGAGCCCGAGCCGCTTGCGGCCGCCGAGCACAGTCGCGGCGTCGAGGAGGCCGAGCCCGGCCGCCTCGCCCGACGGGCCTTCGAGTCCCTGCGGGTCGGCGATGCTGCGGCCGAGCATCTGGTAGCCGCCGCAAATCCCCAGCACCCGGCCGCCGCGCCGGTGGTGCGCGAGGAGGTCGATGTCCCACCCCGCTTCGCGCAGCGCGGCGAGGTCGGCGAGCGTT
>DASZLY010000363.1:0-6237 GCA_035552135.1 Allostellaceae bacterium
GCCGCGACACGCTATGATCCTCCGGGAGATTTGCGAGCTGAGGGAGGAAGCGATGGCGGGTTCGACGCATGTATATGCCGGCGTGGCCGGAACTGTCGGGATGGACCATTCCGGCAACCCCTTGGCGGGTATCTTCCGCCAGTCGCCCGGCGACGAGGGCTGGGACCACCTGACGAACGGGCTTCCCGGCGACGCCGAGGTGCACGCGATCACCGTGCACCCCAATGACCACGACACGATCTTTGTCGGCAGCACCAAGGGGATCTATCGCAGCCATAATCGCGGCGACAAGTTCGAGCACCTCTCGGTGCCGGGCGGCGACCCCGACATCTGGTCGATCCTGGTGCACCCGAAGGACACCAACCGGCTCTATGCCGGCGCGACGCCGGTCGGCGTCTATCGCTCGGACGACGGCGGCGACCACTGGAAGAAGCTCGCCGAACCCGGTCTGCCCGACCGCGTCATCATGGCGTTCGCCTGCCGGGTGATGCGGCTCGATGTCGACCCGAACAGCCCGGACGACATCTACGCGACGCTCGAAGCCAACGGCGCGATGCGCAGCCGCAATGCCGGCGAAAGCTGGGAAGACTGCACCGCCGACCTCATCCGCTTCTGCGAGCAGCCGAAATACCGCAGCCGCATCGGCAGCCAGACCGAGATCGAAGGGATGCTCGACGGCCACGCGCTGGCGTGCAGCGCGGCGGCCCCGGGCACCGTGTTCCTCGCCAACCGCATGGGGCTCTTCAAGAGCGCCGATCACGGCCAGAGCTGGGAGGACATGGAGATCGGCCGCTTCTCGCCGCTGACCTATGGCCGCGACATCCGCGCCTCGCCGCACGACCCGAAGGTGCTCTATGCCGCGCTGTCGCCGGCGGCGCGCTCGACCGACGGCTCGATCTACAAGAGCGAGGATGTCGGCAGGACTTGGAAGCGCTTCGACCACGACATCAAGGCCGACGCGACGATGATGGGCGTGACGCTCCATCCGCGCGACCCGAACCAGGTCTACGCCGTGTCGCGCGTCGGCCAGATTTTCGGCACGCAGGACGGCGGCAAGAGCTGGTCGGAAAACCGCCTTCCCGAAGGCGTGCGCGACGCGTATTGCATCGCGGTGGGCTGACCCTCACCCGTCCATGCTGACGCGATGTCCACCCTCTTCCGCAAGCGGGAGAGGGGCTTTCCCTCGGCTTGCTTAACCCTCTCCCGCTCGCGGGAGAGGGTGCCGGCGGGCGAATCCCGGCGGCGGGTGAGGATCAGCTCGCCGCCAGCTCGCCGATCGCCGCCGCCAGCGCGAGCGTATGCTGCGCCGCGGCGACATGCAGGTTCTCGACGAGCCTTCCGTCGACCATGACGATGCCCTTGCCCGCGGCCAGTGCCGCCCGGTGCTCGGCAATGATTTTCTCCGCCTCGGCAATTTCCCCGGCGCTCGGTGCAAAGGCGGCGTTGGCCGGGGCGAGCTGCTTCGGATGGATCAGCGTCTTGCCGTCAAAGCCGAGCGTACGGCCTTGCGCGCAGACCGCCACGAAGCCCTCGTCGTCGGCGAGATCGAGATGCACCCCGTCGAGCGCCGCGAGGCCATGCGCCCGCGCCGCCAGCAGCACCAGCTGCAGCGAGGTCAGCAGCGGCAGCCGGTCGGGCGTGACGCGCGCTCCGAGATCCTTCGTCAGGTCGGAAGTACCCATCACCAGCGCCGCGACGCGCGGATGCGCGGCCGCGATCTCGGCAGCGGCAAGCACGCCTTTCGGCGTTTCGATCATGCACCAGACCGCGAGGCTCGCGGGCGCGCCGGTACGGTCGAGCCGCGCCACGGTGTCGCGCACACGCTTGGCGCTCTCGATCTTGGGCAAGAGCACCGCGCCGAGCGGCATCGCCGCAGCCGCGGCGAGATCGGCCTCACCCCATTCCGTGTCGAGCGGGTTGACCCGCAGGACCAGCTCGCGCCGTCCATAGCCGCCGCCGGCCAGTGCCGCGGCGACGGAACCGCGTGCCGTCACCTTGGCATGCGGCGCGACAGCGTCCTCGAGGTCGAAGATCAGCCCGTCGGCGGGCAGCTCGCGCGATTTTTCCAGCGCGCGGGGATTGCTGCCGGGCATGAACAACAGGCTGCGGCGGGGACGTATCGAGGCGTGCTGCATCGTGGTTCCTGCGTTCTTCAAGACGGCTGCTGCGCAGCTTCCTCAGGATGAGGATGTGTTTTGGATGGCTTCAAGAAAAACCCTCATCCTGAGGTGCTTTGCGCGGCAAAGCCTCGAAGGACGCTTTGCCGCTATTCAGCTTCATAATTACTGCTCCGTGACCTGACTCAGCTATACTCCGGCGTCGGAGATTATGTGAGGCCGCTCATGGTCGGTTCCGGTTCACCGCGACAGCCCGACGGTGGGATGGCGGCGTGGTTTGGCTTTTGGGTACAGTTCGCGGTGCTGGGCGCACTGGCGATCCTCGGGCTCTATATCGGCAGCGACGGCCAGCCGGGCGATTATGCGACCGGGCTGATGCTCGCTATCGGTGCGGTCCTGCTCGCCTTCCTGCGGCTGAAGGCCTGGTTCGACGGCACCAGCGCCGATTGGACGAGCTTCCTCTTTGTCGACCGGCCGGCGCAGCTCGTCGTGGTCATCCCGCTGTTCACGGTGATCGCGCTCGCCGGGCTGTTTGTTGCCGCCAGCGAGCCCGGCACCCTGCAGGATGCCGGCGTCGCGCTGTTCGTCACCTGCGGGCTCATCATCTTCCTCAGCCTCAAGCGCGTCTTCGACCGGCTGGATTCCCGGCACTGATGCCGACGGTCCTGTCGGTTCAGTCGCGCGTCGCCTACGGCCATGTCGGCAATGCCGCCGCGGTGTTTCCGCTGCAATGCCTCGGCGTGGAGGCCTGGGCGCTCGATACGGTGGCGTTCTCGAACCATACCGGGCACGGTCGCTGGCGCGGCGACGTCGTCGCCGCCGAGACCGTGGCGAATTTGTTCGCGGGTATCGCCGAGCTCGGGGTGCTGCCGGGGATCGACGCGGTACTGTCGGGCTATGTCGGCACCGCCGAGACCGGCGCGGTGCTGCTCGACATCGTGCGCCGCGTGCGCGAGGCAAACCCTAAGGCGCTGTTCTGCTGCGATCCGGTCATCGGCGACACCGACTCCGGGTCCTATGTGCGCGACGGCGTCGCCGAATTCTTTCGCGACGCGGCGCTCGCGCTTGCCGACATCGCCACCCCCAACCGCTTCGAGCTCGAATACCTGACCGGCCGCTCGGCCGGCGATCTCAGCGAGGCGGCGGAGGCCGCGGCGACGTTGCGCGCGCGGGGGCCGAAGACCGTGTTGTTGACCAGCCTCTCGCTGGCGCCGGACCACCTGACGATGGTGGCGAGCGGCGCCGAGGGCGCCTGGGCGGTCGAGACGCCGCGCCTGCCGATAGAGCTCAACGGCTGCGGCGACGTCACCGCGGCGCTGTTTCTGGGCCACCTGCTCAATGGCGACAGCCTCGCCGACGCGCTCGCCGCGACCGCGGCCTCGATGTTCGCAGTGATCGAGACGACCGTGCGGCTCGGCCGCTACGAGCTGGCGCTCGTCGCGGCGCGCGAGGAACTGGCGCGGCCAAGCCGGCGCTTCGCGCCGCGGCGGATTTAGACCGCGATCGCCTCGATCCGTCCATCGGTGAGCCGCCAGATCGCCTCCTGCGACACCGGTAGGCTGAGCGCCTCCGCGCGCGGCAGCCCGGCGTAAAGCCCCCGCGCGACACGGGTCACGATGCCATGCGCCACCGCGATCAGTGTGCGGCCACGCGTCTCGTCGAGCCAGGCGGCGATACGGCCGGCAAATCCGTCATAGGTCTCGCCGCCAGGGCAGTCGAAATACCATTCGCCGTAGGCATGGCGCTCGAAAATACCTGGCGAGCGTTCCGCGATCTCGTCGCGGTCGAGTCCGTCCCAGTCGCCGATGGAGATTTCCTTGAGGCGCTCGTCGAATGCGACCGGCGTAGCGTCGCCACGCGCCGCCTGGATCAGCGCGGCGGTACGCCGGGCGCGGCCGAGCGGGCTCGCGACGACCGGCGCCGCCGCCGCCTCGGACAGCGCCCGCAAGCGCCGGCCGATCGCCCCGGCCTGGGCAACACCGCGCGCGGTGAGCGGCGAATCGCCCCAGCCCTGGTAGCGCCGCACCAGGTTCCATTCGGTCTCGCCATGGCGCACCAGGAAGATCATCGCCCGATACCTTCGTCGCGCTACACGAGGCGCGGGATGCGCAGTGCGACTGGCATTATTTTTTGCCGCTATTTCTTGCCGCCGGCGCGGCCCATCTGGGCAAGGAACATCTCCTGCAATTGCTCCCAGCCCTTCAGCCCGGCGGGCAGCCAGGTCTGCATCATCGTTTCCGGGTCGAGCGCCTTGAGATTGGCGCGCATCCGCTCCTCGAGCTCGGCCATCAGGCGATCCTGCATCGGCTTCACCTCGGGCAGGCCGAAGAATTGGCGCAGTTCCTCGGGCGTGCAATCGATGTCGAATTTGAGTTTCATCGGAGCGCCTCCTAGGATCGGGTACCGACTATAGCGGAGTTGCCTTATGGCCGTCGAAATCCCGTTCCGCCGCGACTTCGCGTTCGAATACGGCAAGCTGGAAAGCGTGGCGCCGGGCATTCGCCGGATCGTCGCCAACAATCCCGGCCCGTTCACCTTTCGCGGCACCGGCACCTATGTCGTCGGCGAGGGCGAGGTGGCGGTGATCGACCCCGGCCCCGATCTCGCCGAACATATCGACGCGCTGCTCGCCGGGCTCGCCGGCGAGCGCATCACCCACATTCTCGTCACCCACACCCACCGCGACCATTCGCCCGCGGCCGCCGCGGTCAAGGCGGCGACCGGCGCGCCGACCTACGGGTTCGGCCCGCATGCCGGCGGGCGGCGCGGCGAGGCGGCGGTCGAAGAGGGCGGCGACTGGGATTTCGCGCCCGACATCGTCACCAAGGACGGTGACGAGATCGCCGGGCCGGGCTGGCGCTTCGAGGCGGTGCACACGCCCGGCCACACCTCGAACCATCTGTGCTTTGCGCTGCCGGATCGCGGCATCCTGTTCAGCGGCGACCACGTGATGGGCTGGTCGACCAGCGTCATCGCGCCGCCGGACGGCGACATGGGCGCCTATATGGCCTCGCTCGACAAGCTACTGCACCGCGCGGATGCGGTCTATTGGCCCACGCACGGTCCGGCGATCACCGAGCCGCACGACCATGTGCGCGCCTTCATCGCCCATCGCCGCGAGCGCGAACAGGGAATCGTCGAATGCCTCGAAGCGGGGATCGGCAGGATCGACGCAATGGTCGAACGGCTCTATGTCGGGCTCAATCCGAACTTGCGGCGCGCCGCCGGCCGGTCGGTGCTGGCGCATCTCGTCGACCTGGTAATCCGTGGCATCGCAAAAACCGATTCGCCGCCGACGATCGATGCAACTTATCGGCTTTTGCGGCGTTGAGAGATTCGCCGGTCGGGCTCGGCATCGCCGCGTCGGATCGCCGCAGAAACGCAAGTCGATAGCTAAACGTATCGTTACTCACTGGGGAACTCCACATAGCCGCTTTAGTCGAACGGGCCGAAGTGGTATGCCACTCCCATTCCATCGCCGCCGCTCAGCAAGGAGAGTCTCGTGGTCAACACACCTCGGCTAGTTGCCATTGCCGGTGTCCTGGCGCTTGTCGCCGCTTGTTCGAGCCCGCCGCCACCGCAGCCGGCTCCCATGCTGCCCGCACCGGCACCGCCGCCGCCGGTGACCGAGCAGCCCTACACCGTGCCGCCGGCACCGCCGCCGGTGCGGCACCACTATGTGCACCGCCGGCATTACTACGTGCACCACGTACATCACCATTACGTGCACCATTACCATCACCGCGTCATGCGCCACGTGCACCACATGGCCCCGGCAGGTGGTGCCATGGCTCCGGCCTCGAGCGCTCCGGCGCCCGCTCCGATGGCGCCCGCTCCGGCGCCCGCGCCGCAGCACTAAGCGCGAAGAAACGAGACGGCGCAGCCACACGGCTGCGCCGTCTGTTTGAACTGCCGCAGCCTCACGGCTGCGCCCTTCAGTTTGCGCCGATTGCGCAGCCTCACGGCTGCGCCAGGTGCGGTCAGGCGAGGGTGATGCCGACGGCCTCGGGGCCCTTGTGGCCCTCGGCGATGTCGACGACGACGCGCTGGCCCTCGTTAAGGTTCATCAGCCCCGCCCGCTGCAGCGCCGAGGCGTGCACGAACACGTCCTTGCCGCCGC
>DASZLY010000364.1:0-1553 GCA_035552135.1 Allostellaceae bacterium
CGCGCCGGCGTCGGCGCGCAGACCGGAGCGCCGCACCGCCCTAAACCCTCCCCCCTTGTGGGGGAGGGGAGGGTGGGGGGTCGGGAGGGGAAATCGCAGGTTGACACGCGCGCTGTAGGGGCGAGGCATGCCTCGCCCCTACACACCCCCATCCCCAACCCCTCCCCCCCACAAGGGGGAGGGGAGTCGAAGCTGGCACCGCCGCCGGATAATTCGTTTGATCGCCGCGCCGATTTCGCCCAGGCGCATCGGGCGCGTGCGTCGGTAGCGCGCGGCTTCGATGAAGCGCCACAGCAGGGTTACGTCGCCAAGGGTCCGGCGCCGCTCGGCGAACTCGATCCAGATCTGGCTCAGGCCTTCAACCTCGACGAAGAGGACGACCTGCCGCCCGGCGTGATTCTGCCTGGCATGGCGCCGAAGCGGGCGCGGCCGGCGCGACCGGCCGACATCGGCACGGTCGCCGGCCTCGCCAGCCAGCAATCGCTCGACCAGTTGCTGCGCGAGGGCCGCGCCGAATTCCACGAAAACCCATGGGTGCCGCACCGCCCGCCGCGGCCCGACAAGTCCGAGGGCGGCAAGCGCCTGGTCATCAAATCCGAATTCGATCCCAAGGGCGACCAGCCGCAGGCGATCCGCGATCTGGTCGAAGGCGTGCAGCGGCACGACCGTACCCAGGTGCTGCTCGGCGTCACCGGCTCCGGCAAGACTTTCACCATGGCCAAGGTGATCGAAGCGACCCAGCGTCCGGCGCTGATCCTGGCGCCGAACAAGACGTTGGCGGCGCAGCTCTACGGCGAGTTCAGAAGCTTCTTCCCCGACAACGCCGTCGAATATTTCGTCTCCTATTACGACTACTACCAGCCGGAAGCCTACATCCCCCGCACCGACACCTATATCGAGAAAGACTCCTCGATCAACGAGCAGATCGACCGCATGCGCCACGCCGCGACGCGGTCGCTGCTGGAGCGCGACGACGTCATCATCGTCGCCTCGGTGTCGTGCATCTACGGTATCGGCTCGGTCGAGACCTATTCGGCGATGACCTTCACCATCAAGCGCGGCGAGCGGCTGAACCAGCGCCAGTTGCTCGCCGACCTGGTGGCTCTGCAGTACAAGCGCACGGCCGCCGATTTCTCCCGTGGCGCGTTCCGGGTGCGCGGCGACGCCATCGAGATTTTCCCGGCGCACTATGAGGATCGCGCCTGGCGGGTGTCGCTGTTCGGCGACGACGTGGAATCGATCCACGAATTCGATCCGCTCACCGGGCAGAAGACCGACGAGCTGGAATTCGTCAAAATCTATGCCAACTCGCACTACGTGACGCCGCGGCCGACGCTGTTGCAGGCGATCGCCGGCATCAAGTTCGAGCTGCGGCAGCGGCTCGATCAGCTCAACGCCGCGGGCCGGCTCCTGGAAGCGCAACGGCTGGAGCAGCGCACGCTGTACGATCTGGAAATGATGGAAGCGACCGGCGTCTGCGCCGGCATCGAGAACTATTCGCGCTATCTCACCGGCCGCAAGCCCGGCGAGCCGCCGCCGACCTTGTTCGAATA
>DASZLY010000365.1:0-11897 GCA_035552135.1 Allostellaceae bacterium
GAGCCGCCGGTATCGGTCGAATCCCAGTGCTTCAGCTTCAATCCCATGTAGTCGATCATCGACAGCGCGCCGAGCCCGGGCGTGTCGCCGGCGGCGCAGAAATAGCCGTCGATGTCGTCCTTGGTGATGCCGGCATCCTCGATCGCGCCCTTGGCGCTCTCGGCATGCAGCATCGGCACGGTCTTGTCGGTGGCGAGCCGCGTCGGGTGCTCGTAGACGCCGATAATGTACGATTTTCCGTTGATGCTCATCGCGCCGCGACCCTCCCTGATGCGCCGCAGGGATGGGATACCACCAGACGGCAAGGGTCAATCCCGGATTGCGCCGGTTGGTGCGTCATCCCACATAACAAGGGCCCCGGCAAACCATCCAGCACTGAAGATCTCCTCGAGCGCGCTGGCGCTAAACTTGATCCGATATTGATTCCGTCAATCAACCTTGATTGACGAGGGCGGCGATCTCCTCGGCGCTGTAACCGAGCTCGCCGAGGATTTCGGTGTTGTGCTCGCCGAGCCGTGCCGGCGGCAGGTTCTGGTCGAGCCTGGTGTCGGAAAAGCTCACCGGAAACGGCATCGTCGTCAGGCGGCCTTCGCTCGGATGGTCGACCGCCTGGAAGAACCCCGCCTCGTTGAGATACGGGTCGCGCACCACCCCCATCAGGTCGTTGACGATGCCGTTCGGCACGTCGGCGGCATCGAGCCGGGCCTTCCATGCCCCGGTCGAGCGGGTCTTCATCACCCCGGCGAGCCAGGTATAGAGCGCGTCGATGTTGGCGGTGCGCGCGGCGATCGAGTGAAAGCGCGGATCGTCGGCGCGCTCGGGATGCCCGAGCGCGCCGAACAGATTGCGCCATTGCCGGTCGGTCGTCGCCAGGAGGCAGAGATGGCCGTCGGTCGTCGCATAGGGCCGGCGGTGCGGCGTCAGCATGCGGGGATAGCCGAGCCCCTTCTCCGGCTCGCCGAAGACGCCGTGCCACAAATGGTCGACGAGGTTGAACGCCGCCATCGTATCGAACATCGGCACGTGGACCTCCTGGCCGCGCCCGGTCTTCTCCCGCGCGTAAAGCGCCATACCGACCATCGAGGCCAGCACATAGCCGCTGATCTTGTCGCCGATCACCATCGGCGCGTATCTCGGTGAACCGTCGGCGTCGCGGTTGAGCGCCGCGAAGCCGCTTTCGCCCTGGATCACGTCGTCGAAGGCGGCGCGGTCGCGGTTTGGCCCGTCCGGACGGTAACCGCTCGCCCAGGCATAGACGATGCGCGGGTTGGCGGCGGCGACCGCCGCATAGCTGACGCCGCAGCGCTCGGCCGCGCCCGGCCGCATGTTGTGCACCAGCACGTCCGCCGTGCCGGCGAGGCGCAGCAGCGCCTGTTGCGCCGCCGGCCGCTTCAGGTCGAGCGCGAGGCTTTTCTTGTTGCGGTTGATGTTGAGGAAATAGGCGCCCATCGCCGGGCTCTTGGTCGGCCCGATATAGCGCATCATCTCGCCGCCCGGCTCTTCGACCTTGATGATTTCAGCGCCGAGGTCGCCGAGGATCTGCGTCGCCACCGGCCCCAGCACCGCGACCGTCAGATCGATGACGCGCACCCCGTGAAGCGGACCCGGCATTCCAATTCCCCCATCCCAGCGTGATCCGCCGCCGGGCTCGTTTGCAAAAGCCGCGAACCGGCGCGCTTTGTGCATCGTACTAATGCCGGAGGCGCCGTTGTGCCAACCCGGTGCGATCCGTATAAAGACGCAAATTTCCAGGGGACATCGATGCGTAACGTTGCGATGAAGACGTCGCTGCTCGGCGCGGCGGCGGCCGCGATATGGTTGCTCGCGGCGGCGAGCCCGGCTTCTGCCGACGGGTTCGACCGCTTCAAGAAAGCGATCGAGCCGCAAATTCCGGCGGGCGCGCTCAGCTACAAGAGCGGCAAGGCGCTCGGCGATAACGGTTTCGAACTCGACGACGTGGTCATCACGCCGCCGGCCGATGCCGACAAGAGCGCCAAGCCGCAGCCGATCAAGGTCAAGGCGATCACGGTCGAGCGCCTCGATTTCGACGCGATCGAAAAGCAGCAGCCGCCGCTTTTCGCCAAGGTGAAATTCGATGGCGTGACGACGGGGTCGAACGCGGCCGGCTTCGATGTGAAGCAGATGACCGGCCTTGACAACCTGGCGGCTGATTTCGGCCTCGACTATGCGCTCGACCCGGACAAGAAGACGCTGACGCTGAAGCGGCTGGAGCTCAACCTCAACGGCCTTGCCAAGCTCGAGAGCTCGTTTGTGCTCGACGGCGTCAGTGCCGACGCCGCCGCCAAGCCCGATGCGGCGATGAACGACGCCTCTTTGAAGACCGCCGACCTCATCTACGACGACCATTCGCTGCTCAGCATCGCGTTGCCGATCGGCGCGGCGATGACCGGGACCGGCGATCCCAAGGTGCTGGTGGCGACGGCGATCGCCTACCTCGACGGCGCCCGCGCCGATCAGGGCAAGGCGGCGCAAAAGGCCATCGACTCGCTGGTCGCCTATGTCGAGGACTGGCACAAGCCGAAAGGCCCGCTGAAGATCGTGCTCAACCCGCCCGGCAAGGTGTCCAACGCCGACCTCAGCAACGCCAAGACCGCCGACGACATAGTCAAGCTGCTCGGTCTCGAGGTCAGCTATGCCGGCACGCGCGTCTCGAAGCCGGGCGAAACCGCGCCGCCCAATGTCGGTGATGCCAGCGACAAGGCGAGCACGGCCAAGGCCGGCGCGAAGGACGTCCCGGCCAAGGAAGACGAGGACGCGGACGATGCCGACAAGAAGACGCTCGACAAGAAGAAGAACTGACGCTCGCGGTATGCCCTCACCCCAGCCCTCTCCCCGCGGACGGGGAGAGGGAGAGCGCGGCACTAGCGCCGGCTTCGCGGACGTTGACTGTCGTCATTGCGAGCACAGCGAAGCAATCTCGTGCCGTAGGAACTCCACGGCGCGAGAGTGCCGCGTCGCCCTTCGGGCTCCTCGCAATGATAATTCTAATACCGGCCGTAGCCGTTCCGATAATTCTCGCGGGCGCGCCGCGTGGCCTCGTGATGGCCGATCGCGCAGCCGATGCCGGCGCCGACCAATCCGTGGTGGCCGGCAAAATGACCGACCAGCCCGCCGGCCATCGCACCGCGCATGCATCCGGCCGCGTTCGCCGGCTGAGCCATCGCGATGCCCGCAACGGCGAGCACCCCTGCAACCACTATCGTGAATTTGTTCACCGCTCATCCTCCGGTTTCGGGCGCGAGCGCCCTGGTCACCGGATAACAAGATCACGGTAGGCGAGGTTCACGGCCTCGGACTTGCCCTTTACGCGATCAGCCCCTTGAGCTTCGCGACCGCGGCGCCCGGCGCGGTCAGCACGGGGCAGCGGACCGCCGCTTTGACCGCGGCCGCGGCACGCGAGGTCGAGAAATGCGCGAGCAGCACCGCGTCGCAATCGGCAAAACGCGGCGCGGCGATCGCCACCAGCTGGTCGTGCTCGGCGCCGTCGCCCGTCTGCAGCGCCTTCATCGCGCCCGGCACGCAGAAGCTCTTGAGCTGCGCCTTCGACTTGGCCGCGCCGGCGATCCCGCGGAACTCGTGCTCCATCCCGGCGACGCTCGGGTCAAACGTCGCCAGCATGCCGAGCCGCTCGCCCGCCGCGAGCGCCGCCTCGAACATCGCCTCGTTGGGCTTGAGCACCGGCACGTTGGCCTGTTCGGCCGTCGCCTCGATCGCCTCGCCAAATGCCGAGCAGGTGAACAGGATACCGGCGGCGCCGTGATCCTGGGCGTATTTGCCGAGCAGCAGGAAGCGCTCGACCATCGCCGCGGTCAGCCGGCCGTCGCGCTCGCGGTCGCGCGACAGCGAGGAATCGAGAATGTCGACGCATTCCGCCTCGGGCCAAAGCTGGCGAAAGGCATCGTGCACCGGCGCCATCGCGACGCTGACGGCATGGATGAGCGCGATCCGGGGCATGGGTCGTTCCTGCCGACGACGGGGAGCGGCAATGGTAGCAGCCGCGCGCCGCGAACGGTATCGTCGCCCGGTTTTGGCGGCGCGGCACGGGAGCGGACAATGGAAACGGTGGGGCTCGGCCTCTATTTCGAGGATCTGCCGGTCGGGCGGACATTCCAGACGATCGGCCGTACCGTCACCGAGGCGGACATCACCAATTTCATCAACTGCACCGGCATGGTCGAAGTGCTGTTCACCAATCTCGAATTCCTCGCGCATGAAAGCGACATCAAAGGCCGCCCGGCGCCGGGCGCGCTGGTCTACGCCTTTGCCGAGGGCCTGCTGACCCAGGCGACGATGCAGCACACCGGCTTTGCCTTCCTCCACATGGAACTCGACATCAAGGGCCCGGCCGTCGCCGGCGACACGATCCATGTCGAGTGCGAGGTGATCGAGGCCCGGCTGTCGAAAAGCCGCCCCGGCCGCGGCCTGGTGCGCACCCGCAACCGCGTCGTCAACCAGCACGGCACAGAGGTGCAGGTCTACACCCCGCTCCGCATGGTGAAGTGCCGCGAGAGTTAGTGTGTCAGACGCGCGGCGAGACCAAGTTCGGTCGCAATATCGCGAAGGCGCCGATCGCGCGTCCAAAGAGAGGTGCCCCGCGTCAAGCGCGACGCGGCGAGGAGGTGAGCATCGACATAACCAATCCCGCGGCCATGCAGTCGATGCTGTTCAATCAGATTCAAAACGTCACCGTCCGTGGCAATCGGCGCGCCTGGCAACTCTTGCAATGAGGCAAGAACGGCATCCCGATTGCGGATACTGCCGACAGCGACTTCCCCGATGACAAAGGGGTGACCCAGCACCTCATGACGCGTCAGTAGCGCTGTGAGCAATTCGTCGGGTGCCCGAATATGGTCAATCCAGATCGACGAATCGACCAGGATCACCGGAGTTGCGACCGCCGTCGCGGAGCCGCTTTCGCTTCTGGATCGCTTCCGCCGAGCAGGATCAGTCGACGCGCGGCCTCACGCTCGACAAAGCCCTTGAGCGCCGCCCGAATGACCGCTGCGTTTTCCGTCTCGCCGGTATAAACGCGAAGCCTATCCATCAATTTGTCGTCAACCGACACCGTGGTACGCACGCCGCCCTCCTCCAAGTGGCATTAATTTGGCATCATTTGATGCCGAATTCAATGCTCACCCCGCGAAGCGCGGCATTAGCCGGGAGGCGTTGCCGCGGTCGATCGCCTGGCGTTCGGCCACGGTCAGCGGGATTTCGGCGAGGTTAGCGACATTCTCTTCGAGCGAGTAATACGGGTAGTCGCTGCCGAAGACGACCTGCGAAACCGGCACGAATTTTAAAAGCCCGGCCATCGTCGCCGGGAACGCGGCATTGGCCGTATCGTAATGGAGGCGGGTCAGCTCATTCATCACGCCGTTGGGGGCAATCGTCGCGAGGTCCTTGCGGTTGCGGGTCATGTTGACGATGCGTCCGGCCAGCGCTGGCACCGGCCCGCCGGCATGCGAGAAGATCCACTTGATGTTGCGGTATTTGGCGAGCGCGCCGCCGAGCAGCAGGCTGACCACCGCGCGCCCGGTGTCGTACGGCCATTCGAGCATCGCCGGGGTCGAGTCCGGCACCAGGCCGCCGCAGCATTGCGGCGTGTTGGGATGGAAGTAGACCACCGCCCGGCGCCGGTCGAGTTCCTGAAACACCGGCGCGAATTCGGGATCGCCGGGCCATTTGCCGCCATAACTGGTCATCAGCCCGACGCCGTCTGCCTTCAGCGTGTCGAGCGCGTAGGCGATCTCCCTGAGCGTCGCATCGGGGTCGGGGAGCGGCATCGCCGCGAAGAGGCCGAAGCGGCCGGGGTGGTCGCGGCTCATCTGCGCCGCGTAGTCGTTGCACAGGCGTGCCGTATCGGCAGCCTGCGCGGCATCCTTGAAATGCTGGCCCCAGGGCGAGATCGAGGCGATTGCCGTGGCGACCCCGCTCTTGTCCATATGGTCGAGCACCTGCTGCGCCGACCACCCGGTCATCAGCGGGCTGGGCTTGCCGCCGACCACCTCGGGGAAGCGCTCGAGATAGCCGGGCGGGAAGAAATGGTGGTGCACGTCGACCCGCCGCGGCGCCGGGTCGAGCGCGTCGCCGGCGGCGCGGGAAGCGGCAAGCGGCAATCCCGCCGCCAGCCCGCCGAGCACCAGCCGGCGTGACACGCAATGCGGACCATGGCTATGCACCATCGCGTTTTCCCTCCCAGTTGCTTTCCTCACAGTCTGCGCGCCGCGGTTCAGCCGACGGTCGCCGCAAACACCCGCGCGTAATTGCCGCCGAGGATTTTGCCGGCATCCTCGGACGAGAAACCGCGCGCCAACAGCGCCTGCGCGAGCAGCGGAAAGGCGCGGTAGCTCGGCAGCACCGACGGGCCGGTCAGCCCGCGCATGTCGCTGCCGAGCCCGACATGGTCGACGCCGACAATGTCGGCGAGCTGCGCCATCCCGGCCGCCATCGCATCGACCGTCGGAAAGATCGAGGCCGGCGGCCAGACGCCGATCACCCCGCCGGTCTGCGCCACGATGCGGGCATGCTCGACGGAAATCTGCCGGCTGCGCGGCCCCGGCGCCGCGGTGAGCGAGGTATGCGACAGGATCAGCGGCCGGCTGGTCGCTGCGGCAGCGCGTTTGACGACCTCGAACGTCGCATGCGCGACATCGACGACAATGCCGAGGCGGTTGCAGGCGCGCACCACATCGACGCCGAAATCGGTGAGCCCGTTATGCACCGGATTCTCCGTCTGGATATCGCCCAGCTCGTTCGGCCGGTAATGCACCAGCTGCAGATGGCGCACACCGAACTGGGTGCGCGCCTCGTCGACCCGTTCGATCCGGCCCTCGAGAAAATCCGCGCCTTCGGCGGCGACGATCACCGCCGGCCCGCCGCCCGTCGCCGCGCGCAGATCCGCGGTAGAGCCGACCACTCTGGCCCCCTGCCCCCGCGCGAGCTGCAGGACCCGGGCGAACGATCCCTTGCTCCAAGCGTAGAGCTCGCCGGGCTCGGGCTCGCGCACCGGATGGATGCGGCCGTCGGGAAACACATTATGCGTCGGCGAGTCGGACACGATCGCGAGACAGGCGACCGCCAGCCCGCCCGCGCGCATCGCCTCGATGACGGGATCGGGCGTCGATTCCGCGCGGATAAAGCCGCCGGCATGGCTGTGCATGTCGATGGTGAGTTTGCCGCTGACCAGCGCATCGGCGGCCTCGACCGCCGCGGCCGCGCGCGAGCGCATCGCCCCGGAGGCCGCGAGCACCGCCGCGGCGGCGAGCAACCGGCGGCGGTCGAAGCCGGTCATAGCCCGCCGCCCCGGCTCACACGAGGCCCATCGCGCTCGGGCCGCCTATCTCGTTGACGTTGAACGCTGCCTCCCAGACCGCGATCTTACCGTCGCGCATGGTCCATGTCTCGACCCCGCGCCCTTGCATCTTCTTGCCGGTGAGGCGGTCGTCCCACCAGCCCTCCCAGTAATTGGCGATCACGTCGCCCATCAGCGCGCGAAATTCCTTCTTCAGGCGGTAATTCTCCTGGCGCGACATCCGGCTCTGGAACAGATCCTCGACCGCCGGCTTGCCGCGCAGCTCGGGCAGGTCGCCGAACTTGATGACGCAATCCTCGGTGAACCCGGCCAGGAGCGCCTCGATGTTCCACGGCATGAAGAGGCTCTCGACATGCGCGACAAAGCTGCGCGCCTCCGCTTCCGTTTGCGGGTTCTGGCCGGGCATCGCAAGCTCCCCTTCGTTTCGTCATTGCGAGGAGCGCCTTGGCGCGGCTCGCAATGACGTATTTGCCTACATCGCGTCGCGCAGCTCGGGGACGATCCAGAACGCGCGCTGGCCGCGCGCGACGCGCTGGCAATTGTCGAACGCGTTGCGCCAGCGCTTGGGATGGTTGTCCCAGGTCGGGCCAGCCGAGTGCGGGCTGAAGATCGCGTTCTTCAGCGTGAAGAGGTCGTGGTCGGGCTTGGGCGGCTCCTCGACCATGACGTCGAGCCCGGCGGCCATGATCGTCTCATCGTGCAGCGCCTTGTAGAGCGCCACCTCGTCGACCACCGGCCCGCGGCAGGTGTTGATGAGAATGGCGGTCTTTTTCATCATGTTGAGCTCGCGCTCGCCGATCAGATTATGCGTCGACATGTCGAGCGGCACGTGCAGCGAGACATAGTCCGACGTCTTGAGCAGCTCGGGGAACAGCACGAAGCGCACGCCGAGCGAATCTTCCTGCGCGGTCGTCAGCCGGTTGACGTCGTAATACTGGACGCGCATGTCGAACGCCTTGGCGCGGCGCGCGACCTTCGTCCCGATATTGCCCAGGCCGACAATGCCGAGCGTCTTGTCCTCGAGCTCGTAGAGCTTGGTCGAGTTGAAATCGTTACCGCGCCAACGCCCGGAAACGACGCCGTCATGCACCGAGATCAGATTGCGCGACACTGCCAGCATTAGCATGATCGCGTGCTCGGCGACCGCAGTCGCGTTGGCGCCGCCATTGTTGCAGATCGGCACGCCGGCATTGCGCGCGGCGTCGAGGTCGTAGGTGTTGTAGCCGGCGCTCAGCGTCTGCACGAGACGCAGCTTCGGCGCCTGGGAATAGAATTCCGGGCCGTGCTTGTATTGGCCGGCGCCGATATAGAACTCGGCATCCTTCAGCAGGTTCCAGAATTGCGGCGTGCCGTGCGGCGCAGTCACCAGTTCATAATCCGACGGTAGCAGATCGGCGGCGATCTGCATGGTCTCGTCGCCGTGGCCGGCGGGCGTGAGAATGCGGTGGCGGGGCATCGGCGTCTCTCCTCTGGAGGGTTTATCTCGCTGCCTGCCATCGTAGCGACTGCGCGCCGCGCATCCCAAGCGCAAAGTCGTGCAAACGCCCGGTTGCCGCTGCATAGCTCGTCGATTACGCTCGCGTCATATCATTTGCGCGCCACAGACGAGGCCCCGATGTCGGACGAACGCGAGTTGCTCGAATACCGCTTTATGAACCTGCACGAATTCGTCACGGTCGCGCGGCAGAACCTCAACCGCAATAATTGGGACTATCTGATCGGTGCGTCCGAGAGCGAGACGACGATCGCGCGCAACCGCGCCGCGCTCGACTCGATCGGCTTTCGCCCGCGCGTGCTGCGCGACGTGTCGGACGTCGATTGCGGCAAGGAGTTGTTCGGCAAGAGACTGCGCATTCCGGTGCTGTGCGCGCCGGTCGGCAGCCTGGAGAATTTCGAGCCGGGCGGCGGTGCGACGGTCGCGGCCGCAACCGCCGAGTTCGGCAATGGGATGATCCTCTCCTCGGTGTCGCATCCCGGTCTCGAAAAGACCGCCGAAGCATCAGGCAACGGCTTCAAGATCTTTCAGCTTTACGTGCGCGGCGACGCCGCCTGGGTCGACGACCATGTCCGCCGGGCGATGGATAACGGCTATGACGCGTTCGCGCTGACCGTCGACACCGACAGCTACTCGCGCCGCGAGCGCGACATCGCCAAGCGCCACGAGCGCCGCCGCGTGCGTGTCGGTGACGCCCGCATCTACCAGGCGCGGTTCAACTGGAACGACATCGACCGCATCAAGAAGCTGTCGAAAATCCCGGTTATCCTCAAGGGCGTCGCGACGCATGAGGACGCGGCGATCGCGGTCGAGCACGGCGTAGATTGCGTCTATGTGTCGAACCATGGCGGGCGCCAGCTCGACCAGGGCGTCGGCTCGATCGAGGTGCTGCCCGAGGTGGTCGAGGCCGTGAAGGGCCGCGCCAAAGTCATCGTCGACGGCAGCATCACCCGCGGCACCGATGTGGTGAAGGCGCTGATCCTCGGCGCCGACGCGGTCGCCTGCGGTCGGCTCTACGTCTACGGCCTCGCCGCGGCCGGCGCGGAGGGGGTGGTGCGGCTGTTCGAGATTCTCGAAGACGAAATCCGCATCTGCCTGTCGCTGCTCGGCGTTACCGGCTACGCGCAGCTCGACAGATCATACATCCGCCCGGCGCCGCTGGTAGTCCCGCCCCAGGTGCATAGCCCCTTCCCGCATCTGAACCTCCCACGCGAGCATTATTAGTGGCACTATGGTTGGCGAGAGCATGTCAGCATTGCACGAATGAAGGCCTACCAGAGCTGATCGAATAACTCGAACCCGGGGAGAACCCACCAATGCCCGTCCCGCAGCGCGTCCAGTATTCCGCCGCCATTGAACCCCTGGTTCAGTTCATCGAGGACACGCCGCCTGGCGAAATCCTCGACAAAACCCTGGAGAAACTGCGCGGCGGCGTGCCGACCCAGACGATGCTGACCGCGTCGGCGCTGGCGGTGACCCGCTCCACCGACCTGCCGCCGGGCCATCACGGCGGCCCGCTGCATCCGCTCGCCGGTTTGTACGCGCTCACCAACCTCGTCAATCGCCTCGAAGGCGAAGACAAGTTCATGCCGGTGATGCAGCACGTCGCGCTGTCGAACAAGCACATCCATCATCCGGCGATGGGCCCCTATCAGCTGCTCGAATTCGCGCCGACCGAATTCGCAGATTTCGAGGCGGCCAAGGCGGCGTTCCTGATGGCGTGCAGCCGCGGCGAGTCGAACAATGCCGATCACATCTTCCAGTGGATGTGGAAGAACGTGCCGCCGATTCAGGCCTTCGACCTGCTGATGAGCGTCGCCATCCCGAAGAACAACATCGACGATCATTACTTCGTCTTTCCCGGCTACACGTGGCGCGCGTTCGAGACCGGCGTGCTCGACAAGGAGCTGCTGCCGCTCTTGATGCGGCCGTCGGTGCGCTATGCGGCGCGCTTCCCGATCGCCCCGGCGACACCGGAACTCGACTCGCTGATCAAAGACAACAAGCTGATGGAGCGCGTCACCCGGCAGGAAACCGGCGATGATGAAACGATCGCGATCGGCCGGCTCGGGAAGAACATCGGCCAGGTCGAGGAATTTGCCGATATCCCGGTGATGATCGCCAGCGCGCTGGGCAAGGGCCTGTCTCTCGACGGCGCCGGCGAAGCGCTGTCGATCGGCGCTGCCGGCCTCTTCCTCCGCTCGCTCGGCGGAAATCCGATGGATGTCCACCTGCACACGAGCATTAATTTGCGGCGCTATCTGGTGCGGCTCGAGGGCCTGAGCCTGCGCAGCAAGCTATTGCTGCTGTTGAACTGGCACTTGGGCCCCGAAATTCGCTCGACGCAGATGCGGATGCAACCGGCCGGCTCGCAGCCCGACATGGCGGCGGTCGCCGCCCTGCCGCCGCGCTCCCAGGAAGCGTTGCTCGATGCGATCACCCATAGCGTCTACAACCAGCCGCCGACCGACTGGTCGCAGGTGAGCAATCTCGGCCTGATGCGCGCCGTGCCGGAAGTGCGGGAAACCGTCAGCCTGGCCCTGCAGTACGTCAATTCCGGTTACGATCCGCAGGCGCTGATCGCGCGGCTCGCCGAGATCGTCTGCCACGACAACTTCACCGAGATGCACGCCTTCAAGCACCACCAGGCGGTCATCGAGGAATATCATGCGACCCGCGAGCCGTGGCGCGACATGCATCTCGTTTGCGGCGTCCAGGCTGCGGCGATCTCGTTCGGCAAGAACATGGCGGTGTATGAAGAGATGCTCGATCTCTTCCACATGGCCGCCGAGTAACCTCGCGCGCACGAAAAGGGGAGGCCGCGCGCCTCCCCTTTTTTATTGGCGCAGGCGTAGGACCGTCAGGGATCCGCGCATGTACAAGCTCTTGTCGTTCGATGTTTACGGCACGCTGATGGACACGCCGACCGTCAGCGCCAAGGCGTTCCGCGCCATCCTCGCCGATGCCGGCGCGTCGAATGTCGATCCCGTCGCGTTCGGCGGATACTGGGAAGAGCGCAACATCGCGCATTATTACGAGCCGTACCGTTCCTATAAGGAGATCGGCCGCCTG
>DASZLY010000366.1:0-2281 GCA_035552135.1 Allostellaceae bacterium
ATCGTCGAGCACTACACGCGCGGCACGCGCTACGGCATCGCCGTCGACCCCGCGGACGGGCTGCTGCGCGCCGGCGAGCCCGGCGTGCAGCTTACCTGGATGGACGCGCGGGTCGGCGAGCGGGTGATCACCCCGCGCATCGGCAAGCCGGTCGAGGTCAATGCCCTCTGGCACAACGCGCTCGCGGCGCTCGCCGACATGGCCGAGCCGCTCGGCGCCGGCCCGGCGCCGTATCGTGACGCGGCGGAAAAGGCGAAAGCCGGCTTCGCGCGCTTCGTGCGGCCGGACGGGCAGGGGCTCTACGACGTCATCGACGGCCCCGCCGGCGACGATGCGAGCCTCCGCCCGAACCAGGTTTTCGCGGTGAGCCTGCCGGCAAGCCCGCTCGACCAGGCGCAACAGCGCGCGGTGCTCGACGCCTGCGCGCCGCTGGAGACGCCCCTCGGCCTGCGCTCGCTGGCGCCAAGCGATCGGGCCTATCGCGGCGTCATCACCGGCCCGCCGGCGGAGCGCGACGCCGCCTATCACCAGGGCACCGTTTGGGCCTGGCTGCTCGGCCCCTGGGCGCTGGCGAATTACCGCGTCGCCGGCGATGCCGCCGCGGCGCAGGCGCTGCTCGCCGGCATCGCGCCGCATCTGCGCGACGCCGGGCTCGGCCAGGTCAGCGAGATTTTTGACGGCGACCAGCCGCACACCCCGCGCGGCTGCCCGGCACAAGCGTGGTCGGTCGCCTGCGTGCTCGAGGCGTGGTGGAGATTGGAGCGGGCGAAACAGGCGATCACTGGAGCCACGCTGTCGCGTTAAACCCTCACCCGTCTCGCACCGGCGAGCGGTGCTCGACGCCCTCTCCCGCACTGCGGGAGAGGCGGAACCCGACGCGAAGCGGCGGGTGGGTGAGGGTTACTGCGCCGTCAGCCCGCCATCGACGACGAGGCCGGCGCCGGTCATGAACCCGGCATCGTCCGACGCCAGGAAGACGATGCCCTTGGCGATGTCGTTGGGCACGCCGAGCCGGCCGATCGGGTGCGTCGCCAGCGCCACCTTGCGCGCCGCCTCGACATCGTTGCTGCCCTGGTTGCGGGCGCGCGCGCTGAAGGTCTGCTCGCCCATATCGGTTTGGATCACCCCGGGATGGATCGAGTTGACCCGGATGCGGTAGCCCTTGCGGGCGAATTCGAGCGCCGCCGATTTGGTGAAGAGGGTCACCCCGCCCTTGGTCATCGAATAGAGCGGGTCGAGCTGCGAGCCGACCAGCCCGGCGACCGAGGCGAGGTTGACGATGGCGCTGCCATGCGCGCTGTTCGCCGCCCGCGCACGCAGCGCCGGCAGGCACAGTTTGGTGCCGAGAAACACCCCGGTCATGTTGATCGCCGCGAGGCGCGACCATTCGTCGAGGCTCGCTTCCTCGATCCCCTTGCCGAGAAACATCCCGGCATTGTTGACCAGGATGTCGATGCCGCCGAAGCGCGCGGCCACCGCGGCGACCGCCGCCTGCCAGGAATCTTCCCGGGTCACGTCGAGATGGTGGTAGGTCGCCCGGTCGCCGAGCGCGCGGGCGGTGTCGCGGCCGCGCTCGTCGAGCACGTCGCCGATCGCCACCTTGGCGCCGGCCTCGATCATCAGCTTCGCGGTCTCGGCGCCGATCCCGCGCGCCGCGCCGGAAATCAGCGCCACCTTGCCGTCGAGCCGGTTCATCGCGTTGCTCCAAGCGTTTTGTCGTCCCGGAAGGCCGGGACCCACGGTTGTCGCGGATGTGAGCGTCCGCGGCGATGATTATGGGCCGATGTCGGTTAATCGCTCATCCTTTTTGCGTCGCCCGGCAATAGCCAAGCGCCTGGCCTGGCGGTGGGTCCCGGCCTTCGCCGGGATGACGAGCGGAGGGGATCATGGCAAGCTTGGGCGAAATTCTCCGCGCGGAGGCCACAATGCAGATCGCCCGCCTCGACCATCTCGTGCTGACCGTCGCCGACATCGCCAGGACCTGCGATTTCTACACGAAGGTGCTCGGCATGGAGGTCGTGCGCTTTGGCGAAGGCCGCATTGCGCTGCGCTTCGGCCAGCAGAAGATCAACCTGCATCCGGCCGACGACATTCCCGGCCTCGTCGCCGACAAGCCGACCTGCGGCTCGGGCGATCTGTGCTTCATCACCGAGACGCCGATCGCCGAGGTGGTGACGCATCTCGGCCAATGCGGCGTGCCGATCATCACCGGCCCGGGCCCGCGCGCCGGCGCGGTCGGCACGATCATTTCGGTCTATATCCGCGACCCCGACCAGAACCT
>DASZLY010000367.1:0-4220 GCA_035552135.1 Allostellaceae bacterium
TCGAGATCGATGTTGTAACTGCTGCCCGAGCCGATCGGGTCGGGCGGCGGCGAGGCAATCGCGTGGCGCTCCTCGCTGCCGCTGAGCGCGCCGCCGGCCAGCACGCGGATATTGATGACGCCCATATTGGCGGCCTTGGTGTGGGCCAGGAGCCCGCCGTAATCCTGCGCCGGGAAGCCCGCGGGCACCGCCGCGCCGGGGCTGGGGTTCAAGAGGTTGAAGCTCACTTGCGCCGTCTCGAAGGCGCGCGCGTCGACAACGTGCAATAACGAGGCGGTCTCGCCGACCGCGGTGATGCCGTAATGGCCGATCTTGCCCTGCTGCACCAGCCGCTCGAACGCCGGCACGACCTCTTCCAGCATGCTCTCGACGGCGAAATTGCCGCCTTCGGTGGCGCCGGCTATCGCGTTGTGGAACTGGTAGAGATCGACCCGTTCAAGCTGCAGCCGCCTGAGGCTAGCCTCGAGGGCCGCGGTGATTGCCGGGCCGATCTGTCCCGGCTCGGTCGCCGGCAGCCGCACCTTGGTGCCGAGATAGATGTCCTTGAGGTTCAGGGCATTGATGACGCGGCCGATATTCTCTTCCGAGCGGCCGTTGCCGTATTGCGCGGCGGTGTCGAAGTAGTTGACGCCGAGCTCCAGTGCGCGGACCACTGCGCGCTCCTGGTCGGTCGGCGCGCCGCCGACCATCAGCCCGCCGACCGCGCCGCAGCCGAACCCCAACAGCGACACGTCGAGACCGGTCTTGCCGAGCCTGCGCTTCTCCACAAACCGCTCCTGTCTTGCACCAAGGGCGCCCCAAGGGCGTAAGGATCAGATCGCCCGATCTGCGCGCCTGTCAATCGGCCGATTCGCGGGGCCGCTTCAGGCGCCCGACATGGAACGATGGCGCACGTCACGGATGGTGCGGCGGGGATCGACGCGGCAGCGCTCGCGTTGCGTCCGGCGTAGACTGATGCAATGCCGAGGCGACAGGAGGGGCTCGCGATGCATCCGCTGTTTCAAGGCGTGAGCGTCATCCCGGTTCTGTCGATCGAGCGCGCGCGCGACGCGGTGCTGCTGGCCCGTGCGCTGTTCGAGGGCGGGCTGCACGCGGTCGAGGTCACCTTCCGCACCGAGGCGGCGGCCGCGGCGATCGCGGCGATCGCCGCCGAGCTGCCGCAGGTGACGGTCGGCGCCGGGACGCTGCTGCGCGCCGGCGATGTCGCCGCCGCGGTCGCGGCCGGCGCCAAATTTCTCGTCAGCCCCGGCACTACGCCCGAGCTCGCCGGTGCGGCGCTGGCGACCGAGCTGCCCTACCTGCCGGGCGTCGCCACGCCGTCGGAAATCATGGCGGCGCGCGCGCTCGGCGTGTGCGTGATGAAGGTCTTCCCGGCCGTGGCGCTGGGCGGCGTCGCATTCCTGCGCGCGCTGGCGCCGGTCTTCCCGGGCATCGCGTTCTGCCCGACCGGCGGCATCGACGAGACCTCGGCCGCCGATTACTTGGCGCTCGCCAACGTGCCGATGATCGGCGGCTCGTGGATGGCGCCCCGCGACGCGATCGCCGCCGGCGACTGGGGCCGCATCCGCCGCCTCGCCGAGCGCGCCGCCGCGATCGGCCGGCAGGACGCGGCTTAGTACGTCGCCCTTCCGCCCGAGATGTCGAACACCGCGCCGGTCGCGAACGAGCACTCGTCGGAGCACAGCCACGCCGCAAGCGCGGCAATCTCCTCGACGGCGACGAACCGGCCCAGCGGGATTTTCGACAGCATGTAGGCGATCTGCGCCTCGGTCATCTGGTTGAAGATGTCGGTCTTCGCTGCGGCCGGCGCGACGGCGTTGACCCGGATGCCGGTCTCGGCCAACTCCTTGCCGAGCGATTTGGTAAGGCCGATCACCCCGGCTTTCGCCGCCGAATAGGCCGAGGCGTTGGGGTTGCCCTCCTTGCCGGCGATCGAGGCGATGTTGACGATGCGTCCCTTGTTGCGCTGCCGCAATCCGGGCACCACCGCGCGGCAACAGTAATAGACCCCCATCAGGTCGATCTCGATGACTCGCCGCCACTCGTCGATCGGGTATTCGTCGAGCGGGTGGTTCGGCCCGGTGATCCCGGCATTGTTGACGAGGATATCGGGCGCCCCGATCTGCGCCGTGGTCGCCGCCAGCGCCGTGCCGATCGAGGCCGGGTCGGTGACGTCGGCGGTGAAATCGACCGCGTTCATGATCGAGGCGGCGGTGTTGGCGGCGGCGTCGCCGTCAACATCCCAGATCGCGACGCGGGCGCCAGAGGCCGAGAGCCGGTCGGCAATGGCGCGGCCGATCCCGCGCGCGCCGCCGGTGATGATCGCGACACGGCCTTCGAGGTCGATGCGGTTCATTTTGTCCTCCACAGATCGGCGGCGACGAGCCGGCGCAGCACGGCGGTGAAATGCGCCGCCGCCGAACGCTCCAGCCCTTCGAGCCAGTTCTGGTCGAGAAACGAGGCTAGCGCCGGCTGACCGAGCTCAGCCTCCCACAAAATGCCGAGCAGCGAGGCAGCCGCCTCGTCCGCCTCGCGTGCGACAAGCGGCAGCACCGCGGCGCGCTCGGCACCGTCGCGGTCGCGCGTATCGGGGCCGGGGCCGAGCCCGAAATCGGATAGGGTCCGGCGTTCGGGCGGTGCCTGCACGAAATGCGCGACCTCATGCAGGATCACATAGGCCTCCGTGCCGCCGTCGAGCGCTCGGCCGTCCCAGTTATAGGCGCACGCCGTCCCCGCGGGATGCACGGCCATGCCGTGCCGCCGGGCGAATTCGAGTGCCTGCTGGCGGTCGTCCTCGGCCGCCTCCCTCGATGCCCGCTCCGGCGAGGTCGCGCGTATCAGCGCGAGCGCGGCTTGCGCCACCGCATCGCTTAGGCGCGCTGCAAAGCGGTCGAGCGTTGCATCGAGCTCGGCGGGCGAGATCGGGGTAAGGATCACAGAAAATCCTGCAAATCGCCTTGGCTGGGCTTGACCCGGGCATCCACGAATAGTTTCTGGCGATTCGTAGACCTCCGGGTCAAGTCCGGGGGAGGGGAAATCTTCGGCGGGGAATGGTAATGCCTGGCGCTCTGCTGTTTTCCAGCCGTCTCGACGACCCGGTGGCGTGGTCGGCCGCGCTGCAGGCGGCGATGCCCGGGCTCAATGTGCGGGTGTCGCCCGAGCTCGGCGATGTCGCCGATATCGAGACCGCACTCGTCTGGAAGGCGCCGCCCGGCGAGCTCGCCTCGCTGCCCAATCTCAGGCTCATCACCAATCTCGGCGCCGGGGTCGACCCGATCCTCGCCGACGCGACGATCCCGCCGCATATCCCGGTCGCGCGCCTCGGCGACGAGGTGATGGCGCAGATGATGGCGCAGTTCGTCACGATGTGCGTGTTGCACCATTATCGCGAGCTCGGCCGCCATGCCCGCCAGCAACGCGAAAGCCAATGGCATTACGAGCTGCCGCGTGCCTCGTATGATGTGCGCGTCGGGATCATGGGGATCGGGCTCCTTGGCGGCGCGGCGGCGCGCATGCTGACCTCGATCGGCTTTCCGGTCGCCGGCTGGGGCCGTTCGCCGCGGGCCATCGACGGGATCGAGACGTTTCACGGCGTGGCCGGGTTGGCATCCTTCCTCGCGCGCACCGAGATCCTCGTTTGCCTGCTGCCGCTGACGCGCGAGACCCACCATATCGTCGGCCGCGACGTGCTGTATGCGCTGCCGCGCGGCGCCAAGCTCGTCAATTGCGGGCGCGGCGGCACGGTCGACGAGGCGGCGCTGCTCGCCGCGATCAGGGACGGCCAGATCGCCGAGGCGACGCTCGACGTCTTCGAAACCGAGCCGCTGCCGGCCGATCACCCTTTCTGGACGATGGAGGAGGTGCTGGTGCTGCCGCATATCGGCTCGATCGCCGTGCCCGAGATCGCCGCGCGTGACGTCGTCGAGAACATCCGCCGCCTGGCGACCGGCGAGCCCTTGCTCAATATCGTCGACCGCGCTCGCGGGTATTGAACCCGCCGGTATTGAGGTCGAGCCCGGCGCGGAAGCGGCGTTTATGCTATGGTAAGCCGCGTGAGGCATACTCCGCGCATGAACAGTAAAATTCTCGTCGTCGGGCGCACCGGTCAGGTCGCCCATGAGCTGCGCCGCGGCGCGTGGCCGGCCGGCCTCGCGGCCGCTTTCTTCGAGCGTCCGGACGTCGACCTCGGCGATCCGCGCCAGGCGCACGATTTCGTCGTC
>DASZLY010000368.1:0-1512 GCA_035552135.1 Allostellaceae bacterium
CCGCGTGAGGTGCCGATGAAGGTCGCGGGCAGCGCGTCGAGCGCCGTAAGCACCGCCTGCAGGTCGGCGAGTTCGACATGGAAATTGTAGTTGGCTGGGTCACGGTCGTAATCTGAGAGCCCGCGACCGCGATAGTCGAGCGCAATCATGCGTCGCCCTTGGCCGGGCGCGGCCAGCGCTTCCGCCAAGCTCTCGAAGTCTGCGGCGGTGCGCGCCAGCCCCGGCAGGCAGACGACCGTTCGCTCGGCGCTGCGCGGGCCGTAGCAGCGCGCATGCAATCTCAGACCGTCCGGCGCAGAGACGAAAATCGAGCGGCCGGCATGATCTTCGAGCATGCGATCAGTTTGCCGCGCCGCGCTTGAGGTCCGCCTCGATTACCAACCGGTTGCTGCCGTTGAAGCGGGCACGGTAGACCTGCAGATTCTCCATGATGCGCTCGACGTAATTGCGGGTCTCCGAGATCGGGATGCGCTCGACCCAGTCGACCGGATCGACACCCGGATCGCGCGGATCGCCGAATGCTGCAATCCACTGTCGCACGCGACCGCGGCCCGCATTGTAGCCGGCGAAGGTAAGGATGTAGGAGCCGTTATAGCCGGTTAGCAGGTTCGAAAGCTCGGCCGCGCCCATCTGCATGTTGTAGGCGGCATCACTGAGCAGGCGGGCGCGGTTATAGGACGCCTTGAACTTGCGCGCCGTATCCTGCGCCGCCTCGGGCGTCACCTGCATCAGCCCCATCGCGTGGGCCGGCGACACGACTTTCTGGTTGAAATGGCTTTCCTGACGCGCGATCGAATAGGCGACGGCCGCCTCGATCGGCGGCGCGATAGGCCGGTAAGACGGCAGCCCGACCACCGGGTAGGCGTAATATTCCAGCGGCAGGCCGCGGCCGTAGGCGCCGCTGCCGAGCAACACCATTGCCCGCCCGTCATTATGCCGCGCGGCGAGGTCGCCGAGCATCGCCATTCCGGCGACGTCGTGGCCGCTTTCGCCCAGCTCGGCATACATCGACGCGACCATGTCGCGCTCGTCCAGCGTGAAGAGCAACTCGGCCGCGCGCACGACTTCGAGATTTCCGAGCAGCGCGCGCTCGTGCGCAGTGAACGCCGGCGGCCCGTGCAATCCGAGGTCGGGCAGGCCGGCGCGGGCACGGGCGAGCTGGCCGTAATAGGTCGCGCAGTATCGCGCGGCCGTCTCGTACCAGGCCTTGGCCTGGACGCCGTCGCCGAGCGCGTCGGCGGCGCGGCCGAGCCAGTAGCCGCCGCGCGCCAGCGCGTGCGGATTGTGCGTGCCGCCGAGGATGCGGGCAAAGTGCGCCATGGCCGTGCGCGGATCGTGCAGGAATCGTAGCGCGATCCAGCCAGCGGTGAAATGCTGATCGACGCGGTAGTTGCCGTGCGTCGGCGTCGCGGCATCGCGAGCAAGTCGATAAGCAGTCTGGGCGTCGTGCTCGTCGAGCAGCTTCCGGATGACGATGCGCCGTTCGATCCACCATTGGTTGGTGTCGACCAG
>DASZLY010000369.1:0-6764 GCA_035552135.1 Allostellaceae bacterium
TAAAAATGGTATAGTACGCTGTCCAATCGATCGGAATTCGCGTGATGCCTGAGCATCATCACAGCAAGGTGTTGATTATCGGCGCGGGACCTGCCGGGTTTACCGCGGCGATCTATGCGGCGCGGGCGAATCTCCACCCGACTCTGCTGGGCGGGCTGCAGCCCGGCGGGCAGCTGACGATCACCACCGATGTCGAGAACTATCCCGGCTTTGCCGACGTCATCCAGGGCCCATGGCTGATGGAGCAGATGCAGGCCCAGGCCGAGCATGTCGGTACCAAGATATTGCTCGACCTCGCGGTGAAGCTGGATTTGTCGCGCCGGCCCTTCACCGTCACCGGCGATTCGGGCGATATTTATACCGCCGACACGCTGATCCTGGCGACCGGCGCACAGGCGCGCTGGCTCGGGCTGCCGAGCGAGGAGGCTTATCGCGGCTTTGGCGTGTCGGCTTGCGCGACCTGTGACGGCTTCTTCTTCCGCGACAGGGAGGTGATCGTCGTCGGCGGCGGCAACACCGCGGTCGAAGAGGCGATCTACCTCACCAACCATGCCAGCCGCGTCACGCTGATCCACCGCCGCGACACGTTGCGCGCCGAAAAGATCCTGCAGGACCGGCTGTTCCGCAACCCGAAGATCGCGGTCGTGTGGGACAGCGTCGTCGAGGAGATTCTCGGTGTGCCGGAACCGCCCGAGGTCACCGGCGCCCGCATCCGCAACCTAAAAACCGGCGCGGTCAGCGAGATTCCCTGCGAGGGCTTTTTCGTCGCGATTGGTCACACGCCGGTCACCGAGCTCGTCGCCGGCCAGCTGCGGCTCGACGCCGAGGGCTACGTGCTGACGCGCCCCGATTCGACGGCGACCGACATTCCCGGCGTGTTTGCCGCCGGCGACGTCAAGGACAAGGTGTTCCGTCAGGCGGTGACTGCCGCGGGCATGGGCTGCATGGCCGCGCTCGAGGCCGAGAAGTTCCTCGCGGCGCAAGAGGATATGGTGCCGGGCCAGGTGACTGAATCCCGGGCGGCGGAATGACGGCAGCTGAATGAGCTAGGAGCGGTCCCGATGGCGATGGATTGGGACAAGTTGCGGGTGTTTCACGCGGTTGCCGAGGCCGGCAGCTTTACCCATGCCGGCGAGTCGCTGAACCTGTCGCAATCCGCGGTCAGCCGGCAGATCAGCGCGCTCGAGGAAAGCCTCAGCGTGCCGCTGTTCCATCGCCATGCGCGCGGCCTCATCCTGACCGAGCAGGGCGAGCTCCTGTTCAGGACCGCGCGCGAGGTATTCGCCAAGCTGGCGATGGCCGAGGGGCTGATTTCCGAATCGAAGGACCGGCCGAAAGGCCCGCTCAAGATCACCACCACGGTGGCATTCGGCTCGATCTGGCTGACGCCGCGGATTCGCGAGTTCCTCGACCTCTACCCCGAGATCCAGGTGAGCCTTGTAGTCGACGATTCCGAGCTCGATTTGTCGATGCGCGAGGCCGACGTGGCGATTCGCATGTCGCCGCCGCGCCAACCCGATCTGATCCAGCGGCACTTGGTCAGCGTCCAGGTGCACATCTACGCGACCCACGAATACCTCCAGAAGCACGGCACGCCGCAGCGCTCCGAGGACCTCGAGGAGCACCGCATCATCGTCTACGGCGAGGATACGCGCCCGCCGGTGCCGGGGGTCAACTGGCTGCTCGAAGTCGGGATGAGATCGGGCCAGGACCGCCGGCCGATCCTCACGGTCAACAATACCTACGGAATGCTGCGCGCAATCATGAGCGGGCTCGGCGTCGCTGCGTTGCCCGATTTTGTCGCCAACGAGCATAGCGGGCTGGTGCGCGTGCTGCCCGAAATCTCCGGCCCGCCGAACGAGGCCTATTTCGTGTATCCTGAGGAGTTGCGCACATCGAAGCGGATCAGCGTGTTCCGCGACTTCCTGCTGCGCAAGGTGGCCGAAGGCCGGCTCGGCGGATAACCGCTACGCCCCATCCCTTCACCATCCCGGCGAAGGCCGGGACCCATTTTGCCGCGTCCGGTGCGGCTGAACCATAGGCCCCAGCCTGCGCCGGGGTGGTCAAGAACGCGAGCCTCGTCTTCGCTTATCGCCGGTCCTCGTCGCGGGCTGCGACGCGCTCCGCAGCCGGCCTGAAGGAAGGCCACCTACGGAAGTGTGGCTGACCTTATGACAGAATGAGGCAAGAGATACTGACGATTTGATAGCATTGCTATTTTTGCAGGCGAGGCAGGACGAATTCGGGCTGGTAGAACGCCGGTTGCAACGGCATCTTCCGGGGGTGCGACGGATGTCGCCGCAAGTTTTTGCGGGTCCCTGCCGGCTCGCAAGTGTTTCCAGGACTTGCTCCTGGGAAGAGGGTCTTCGGATCCTACGTCTCCTAGACGTGAAGCCTCCCTGTTCAAACTTGGCCGGAACCTTGTGTTCCGGCCATTCTTCTTATTGGTCGCGCGAATACTTGCGGCTACTCGGCCGCCTCGCCGAGATCGATGATCGTGATGCGCACCGCCTCGAGCGGGTCGTCGGCGACCGGCGAAACGCATAGCTCGCCATTGCGCTTCGGCCCGACCACCCCGCCCTCGAAGAACGAGCCTTCATAGGCGATTTCCAAGCGCTCGCCGAGCTCGGTCGCGGGGCGCACCGCAAAGCCGGTAAGCGGCAGGTTGCGGCCGCGAGTCCCGGCGTAATTGCCGTTGCTGACCCAGGCGGTGGCGCGACCTTCCTGAGCGAAGACGCGGAACTCGATCGCGCTCGGCGCCAGCCCGTCGCGCGGGCGGATGCTCAGCGCCTCGATCTGGCGCTTGCTGCCCGGATTGCCGGCCCAGCCCGGTTCGACATAGCGCC
Organism: Allostellaceae bacterium; assembly: GCA_035552135.1. Classification (GTDB taxonomy): domain Bacteria; phylum Pseudomonadota; class Alphaproteobacteria; order ATCC43930; family CGMCC-115725; genus DATARH01. Next base: position 2,847 of record DASZLY010000369.1, read on the forward strand.
GGTCGCCGAGCCCCATGATGTGCAGCAGAATCTCGGCACCGACATCGAGCGTGCCCCCAGCCACGAAAGCCGGCTCGGGCTCGGGCTCGGGTGCGGGCGGCGGCGGCTCGGGGGCCGGCGGTGGCGGCGCCGCGATCACCGGCTCCGGTGGCGGAGGGGGTGGTGGCGATTCCGGAACCGGCGGCGGTTCGGGTGCCGGCGGCGCGACGACGACCACCACGGTCTCCGGCGGCGGCGGCTCTGGGGCCGGCGGTGGCGGTGGAGACGCGGCGACCACGGCTTCCGGCGCAGGCGGCGGCGGTTCAGGCGGCGGCGGAGGCGCGGCTACGACCGGTTCCGGCGCAGGCGGCGGTGGTGGCGGTGGTTCGGGCGGCGGCGGCGCCGCGACCACCGGCTCGGGCGCAGGCGGCGGCGGCGGTGGTGCCGCTTCCGGCGCCGGCACGAGGCGCGGCCGGCGCTCCGGCGCGGGCGCCGGCGGCGCGGTCTTGACCTTCTCGTGGACCAGCGCGCGCAGATCGTCCTGGAAGCGGTCGCGCAGCACGCTGGCATCGAACTCGGCGGCGCGGCGCGCGATGATCGCCTCGGCGATCTCGACCATGTCGCCGGAGAAGTCGGCGTCCGCGCGCTCGACGAAATCGGCCTGCACCAGTTCTTCGGCGGTGCGCAGCGTCGACATCATCAGCCCGCCACGATAGGGCTCGATCAGCGCCGGCCGCTCGCTTTCGCCGATGCGGACATGGCCGAGCGCGGCGCGGCCGCTGCGCTGCATCGCGACACGCAGCGCGTGCACCGTATCTGCCGCGAGCTGGCCGTCGGGATGGATGTAGAACGTCTCGTCGACATAGAGATGGTCGATCTGGTGGCGCGGCACGAACTCTTCGAGGTCGATGATGTTGCCGACGCCGCTGCCGAGCTTGCCGAGCTCGTCGTCGCTCACGGTCACATAGCGCGCCGCGGCGAACTCGTAGCCCTTGACCAGCGCGTCGCCGGCGACGACGTCGCCGGTCTTGGCGTCGACGAACTGCTCGGTCACCGGATTGCCGGTGCGCGCACTCAAGCGATCGAGCCTGACGCGCTTGGCGTCGCTCGTCGTCGAGGAGAGATAGATCGGACAAGAAACCAGCGACAGGCGCAGGGACCCGTTCCACACCGCTTCAGCCATTCGCACCGTCTCCGCGCCGACATCGGAAGCTGGGGGTTATAGCACGAGGTTTCGCCATAGGCGCGAATGCAGATTAATCTGCGGCGGAAGCGCCAACAAGCCGTTGCCACTCCACGCGATTGCCGAGCGTCAGGCGTGTCCCGGCGGGCGGCATCGGATATTTCAACCCGCTCGCGCAATTGAACAGAACCGCCCGCTCCCCGGCACCGACCCGGCCGTCGGCGAGCGCCTGGCGATAGGCGGCGAAAGTCGCCGCGCCCTCCGGGCAGAGCAACAGCCCCTCGTCGCGCGCGACATCGGACCAGGCCTCGGCGATCGCCGCGTCATCGACCGCGATGGCAAAGCCGCCGCTCTCGCGCACCGCGCGCAGAATCAGGAAATCGCCGACCGCGACCGGCACGCGGATGCCGGCGGCGAAAGTATGCGCGTCCTGCCAGCGCGGGGCATGCTCGACGCCGTCTTCCCAGGCCTTGACGATCGGCGCGCAGCCCGCCGCCTGGACCGCGACCATGCGCGGCCGTTTCTTGCCGAGCCAGCCCATTTCCTCGAGCTCGGCGAACGCCTTCCACATGCCGATGAGGCCGGTGCCGCCGCCGGTCGGATAGAAGATCACGTCGGGAACGTCCCAGCCGAGCTGCTCGGCAAGCTCCAGCCCCATCGTTTTCTTGCCCTCGATGCGGTAGGGCTCGCGCAGCGTCGAGCAATTGAACCAGCCGGTCTCCTTCTCGCCCTCGGCGACGAGGCGGCCGCAATCGTCGATCAGCCCGTCGACGAGGAACACCTCGGCGCCCTGCATCGCGATCTCGCGCACATTCACCTCGGGCGTGTCGTCGGGGCAGAAGACGTAGGACTTGATCCCGGCGCGCGAGCAATAAGCCGCCATCGCCGCGCCGGCATTGCCGTTGGTCGGCATCGCCATCGTCGTGACGCCCAGCTCCTTGGCCATCGACACCGCCAGCACCAGCCCGCGCGCCTTGAACGAGCCGGTCGGCAGCCGTCCCTCGTCTTTCACCAGGACCTCGCCGCCCTTGGCGATCTTTCCGGCGATGCGCGGCAGCGAGATGAGCGGCGTCACCACCTCGCCGAGCGAGACGACATTCTCCGGCCGGCGCACCGGCAACAGCTCGCGGTAGCGCCACAACGTCTGCGGCCGCGCCGCGAGCTTGTCCTTGGTGAGGGCTGTCGCGGCAGCGGCGAGGTCGTAACGCACCAGCAGCGGCCGCCCGGCCTTCGACAGACCCTGAAGGACATCGGCCTCGTAGCGCTCGCCGGTGAGGCCGCATTCGAGATGGGTGACAAAACTCGGCAGATCGCCGCCGGTCCAGGTGATGTCGGTCATGCGTTTTCCTTCGAGGTCCGCCGACGGCATCGAGCGGTAGGGTCAGGAGCAGGCCGCAAACTGATATTGCGAGCCGTACCTGTCTGCAAAGCGGATAATCCGCTGATCGTAGGTGACGAGCGGACACTCGTACTCGATCGCCGTGGCAATCAATAGACGGTCGGCCGGATCACGATGCTCAAGGTGGTGAAGTTGGTAGCTGCGAGCGGCGGCTCCATGGTCCAGCGGCGCCGCATCTATGCCGGGATAGTCGAGAAATCGCCGGACCCAGACCTCTACCGGGACATCCAGGCGGAGGCGCCCAGCGTCCACCAGTAAAGCGATTTCCCAAACCGTTACCGCGCTTAAGAGAATTGCTCCGCCATTCTGCCAGTGAGCGTCGATAATGCTACGGGTAGACGATTGCAGGCGTTGGTCGCCACTCTCCAGCCATAGCGCAATATGCGTGTCGAGCAACAAGTTTTCACTCACCTTTCAATCTCATGGCCGGTCTCCGCGTCAGGAAGGATATCGAGGGCCGGCGCGATAGGATCCACCCCTTCGGAAAAACGGACCGATCCCGCATGCCTCCCAAACAAGGAGCCGGTGCGGGCATCATGATCAAGCAACCGGCGGACAGCCAAAGCAACTGCCTCCGTCTTGTTGCCACCAGTCAAACTGTCGGCTGCCCGCTCGATGTCGGCCACGACGTCGGCGCGATTGATGGTGACGACGGTAGCCTTCGGTGCCGGCGGCCGCATCGGTCCCTTAATGTAGCGCCTTTTCATCCTTCGGTTCCCAGTATATCATTATGTACGTAATGATATACTGTCTGCTTGCAAATGAACAAGGTTAAAGCACCGCCTCCGCCACCACCCGCATCGCCTGGGCGTCGGCGCCGGCGAGGACGAGGGAGCCGACCCAGCTTTCTTCGGCGAGTTCCTGCCAGGCCTGCAGCCGGTCCTTGATGCGCGCGGGCGGGCCGACGAGCGAAATCTCGTCGATCAGCGCGTCGGGCACCGCCGCGGCGGCTTCGTTGCGCCGCCCGGCGAGGAAATGCTCCTGGATCGCCGCCGCCGCCGCCTCGTAGCCGAGGCGGGCGGGGAGGTCGTTGTAGAAATTCTTCCCGCGCGCTCCCATGCCGCCGATATAGAGCGCCAGCCCGGGGCGGAGCTTGTCGCGGCAGGCGGCGAGGTCGTCGCCGACCGCGACCCGCACGTAAGGCGCCAGATCGAAATCGTAGAAATTCTGCGGCTTGGCGGCCTTGGCGCGGCCTTCGAGAATTGGCCCGATGATGACGTTGGGCTTATAGGGCGACATGAAATAGGGCAGCGCGCCGTCGGCCACCTCGCCGGCGGTGCGCAATCCCGGCGGCGAGATCGGCGCGGTATAAATCTTGAGGCTTGGGTCGCCGTGGCCGATGCTGCGCAGCGCCCGG
>DASZLY010000370.1:0-19913 GCA_035552135.1 Allostellaceae bacterium
CTGAACGGGCGGGGCGCGTGATGGAATTCGTTCGCGAATCCGAATTCTGGGTTCTCGTCGCGGCGGTGATCTTTGTCGTGCTGGTATTTCGCCCGGTCGGCCGCACGCTGACCGGCGGGCTCGATGCACGCGCGGCACGCATCAGAGGCGAGCTCGACGAGGCGCGCCGGCTGCGCCAGGAGGCCGAACAGCTGGTTGCCGAATATCGCGCCAAGCGCGAGCAGGCGGCCGCCGATGGCGAGGCGATTGTCGCCCATGCCCGCGCCGAGGCCGAGCGCATCGCCGCGCAGGGCGCGCGCGACCTCGAGCAGGCGCTCGAACGGCGTCAGCTTATGGCCGAGGAGCGCATCGCCCAAGCCGAGGCCAAGGCACTCGCGGAAGTCCGCGCGGCGGCGATCGATGTGGCGATCGCGGCGGCCCGCGATGTGATCGCGGCGCAGATCGACGAGCGGCGCGGCGGCGCGCTGATCGATGCGGCGATCGTCGCCCTGCCGCAGCGCCTGAGCTGAGCGGCAGCCCTACTGCCGCCCCTCCAGCGCCTCCGTCACGATCGCCAGCAATTCGTCCGGGCGGATCGGCTTCAGCAGCACGTCGTAATCTGCCAGATCGACGCCTTCCTCGTGCAGCACAAAGGCATAGCCGGTGACGATCAGCGCCGGAATGTCTTTTTCGCGCGCGATATCGGCGAGCATCATGCCGGTGCCGTCGGCGAGCCGGCCATCGGCGACAACGAGGTCGTAGGGCCGGCGGTCCAACAGCGCGGCGCCCCGCCCGAACGTATCGGCGCAATCGACCTCGTACTCCGCGGCGAGCAGCACGTGCTCGACGAGAAGGCGAACCTCGAAATCATCCTCAACCAGCAGGATACGCGGCATGTCGGGCGACCATGCATTGTCCGCTAGCGAACATTGATGCGATCCGCCGGTTCCTTCTCCCTGGAGTGCAAATTCTGCAATGCTGCCGCTACCGCCGGTCTTTTCTGCACCCCGTCGGAGGATTATGAAGGATACGCCGCGTTATAAAGCGGTCTGATCCTTTCGAAGAACGCGGTTCACCTTGTCATTCTTTTGCCGATCCTGGGGACTGGCCGCCGCCGCGGCGCTTTTCGCCGCGGTGCTGAGCGTTGCCGGCGCGGCGCGCGCGACGACGGCGGTCGTGCTCAACTCCGACGACGATTCGCTGAGCGTCATTGACAGCGATGGCTATAAGGAACTCTCGCGCACCCATATCGGCCGCGGCCCGCACCACCTGATCGAGACCCCGGACGGACGCACCCTGATCATCGCCATGTCGGGCAGCAACGAGCTGGTGCTGATCGATCGCGAGACCGGCGTCGAGAAAAAGCGCGTCACCGCGAGCGACCCCTACCAGATCGGCTTCAGCCCGGACGGCAAATTTCTGGTCGCGGCATCGATCCGGCTCGACCGCATCGACATCTATGACGGCCAGACCTACCAGCTCGTCCATCGCCTACCGGCGCTGACCATGCCGAGCCACATCGCCTTCTCGCCCGACAGCAAGACGGTGTTCGTCACGCTGCAAGGCACCAGCGGGCTCACAGCGATCGATCTCGCCTCGGGCAAGGTCAACTGGACCGTTCCGGTCGGCCGCCAGCCGGCCGGCATCGTCACGCGGCCGGGTGGAACCCTGCTCGTCGGCGTCATGGGCTCCGACCATATCGCCGAGGTCGATCCGGCGAACGGCAACATCATCCGCAAGATCACCACCGGCAATGGCGCGCACAACTTCCTCGCCACGCCCGACGGCAAGACGCTCTACGTCACCAACCGCGTCGCCGGCACGATTTCGGTGCTCGACGCCGCGACGCTCGAGGTGAAAAACACGCTGCAGGCACCCGGCGGACCCGATGACATGGGGCTGTCGCCTGACGGGCAGGAGCTGTGGGTGACCGGCCGCTGGCATGCCTGGGTCGATGTCATCGAGCTGGCCTCCGGCGCGCTCAAGACCAGCGTCCCGGTCGGCCGCTCGCCGCACGGCATCTTCGTCTATTAGGCGCAGACAGCGGACGGCGAGCGATGTTCGACACCCTGCAGCGCCTTATCGAACAGATCCAGGGCACGCTTTTCGAGTGGACGATCCAGCCGGCTCTGTTCCGCCTCGGACTGATCGACTGGTCGGAAAGCGTGTTCGACGGGGTCGAGTTCGCCTTGTATGGCGCGCTCGCCGTCGCGCTCGCCTATGTGCTGTGCCGCCCGCTCGAGCTATGGCGGCCGGTCGAGCGCTGGGACGAAGGCAGCGCGGTGCGCACCGACATCGTCTACACGCTGATCCACCGGCTCGGGATCGTGCCGGCGATCCTCTTTCTGGTGCTGGCGCCGATCGGGGTGGCGATCGACTCCTACTCGCGCTTTGCCGGCTACATCCCGCCCGAGATCGAGCAGCTGGTGACGCCGCTCTTCAACCACCCTTTCGCGACCTTCCTCGTCTACATGGTGGTGCTCGATTTCGGTGAATACTGGCGGCACCGGCTGCAGCACCGGCTGCCGTGGTGGTGGGCGCTGCACAGCCTGCACCACGACCAGCGGCAGATGACGATGTGGAGCGACGACCGCAACCACATCCTCGACGACGTGCTCGCCCTCGCCTGGGGCGGCACGCTGGCAATGCTGATCGACGTGCCGCCCGGCGCGTATCCGCTCGTGCTGATCGGCTTCCGGCTCGTCGAGAGCCTGTCGCACAGCAATGTGCGGCTCGGCTTCGGCCGGCTCGGCTCCGATCTCCTGGTCGGCCCGCAATACCACCGGGTGCACCATTCGATCGAGCATGCGGACGCACCGTTCGACCGCGCGCGCGGCTGCAATTTCGCGGTGATCCTGCCGGTCTGGGACGTGATCTTCGGCACCAGGCGGCGCGACGGCGCCTACCCCAAGACCGGCGTTGCCTCGCTCGCCGGCAAGGCCGTGGGCTGCGGCTATCTGCGCCACCAATGGGAAGGATTCCGTCGGTTCGGCGCGGCGCTCGCGCATCTCGCCAACCGCCGCCGCCCCGACTTCGTCGCCGCGCTTCCAGCCGGCAAGCCGCAGTCGCGAGCCGCCTAGCGGACCATCGCGGCCTGGAAACGGCCTTTCCAGGCGCCGCCGCGGCCGCGCCAGAACTGCACCGCCGAGCCGAGGGTCGCCGCCATATAGAACGCGGCGATCGCCGGCAGGAGCAGCGCCACGACCGGCGGGCAGCGATAGATCCGCAGGAACGGCATGAACGAGGCGGTCATTGCCAGCCAGGCGGCGCCGCCCAGCGCCATCGCCACCGGGCTGTGCGACAGCAGCAAGAGCGGCGGCGCAAGATAGGTGAAAACCATGCCCGCCATCAGCCCGATAAGGATCGTCGTCGAGTAATTGAGCTGGGCGAAGGCGCAGCGGCTGATCATGTCCCAGAGCGGCCGCCACGAGCCGTAAGGACGCACGCTGCGGGTTTCCTCGGCGATGCCCAGCCAGACCCGGCCGACCGCCTTGACCCGGCGCGCGAGTGCGCAATCGTCGATGATCTCGTCGCGAATGCTGTCGACGCCGCCGATGCGCTGCAGCGTGCCGCGCTTCAGGAGCATGCATCCGCCGGCCGCGGCGGCGATGTCGCGGCCGGAATCCGCTACCCAGCGCGGCGGGTAGAGCTTGAAGAAGAAGAACACAAAGGCCGGAACCAACAGCCGCTCCCACGCGCCGCGGCAATGCAGCCGCACCATCAGCGATACCAGATCGTAGCCGCCGCGTTCGGCTCGCGCGACGAGCCCACGCAAATTGTCGGCGGCATGGACGATGTCGGCATCGGTCAGCAACAGATAATCCGGCCGCATCCGCGCGGCGACGGCGGCGCCCTGGCGCACCGCCCAGAGCTTGCCCGTCCAGCCGGCCGGGACGGGCTCGGCCGGGATGACGGTGACGCGGCCGGCACCGCCGGCATCGGCCGCCGCCTGGCGGGCGATCTCGGCGGTGCCGTCGCTGCTGTGATCGTCGACGATGACGATGTCGAGCCGTCCGGCGAAATCCTGTGCCAGCAGCGATGTCACCGCGCCGCCGATGATTTCGGCTTCGTCACGCGCCGGAATGACCGCGACGACCGAGCGCACCGGGGCCGCTTCGGGTGCCAGGTCGCCTCGTTCGATGCGCCAAAACGCCCCGCGAAACACGAGCAGATAGGTCCAGGCCGCGGCGGCGAGCAGGCCCGCGGCGATGACTAAATTTTCCACGCCTCTCCCCTGAATGTTCTTTTCGTGCCCGGCGCGGCCGCCCGCCGGCGAATTTAAGGTTAAGTGTAAATATACTGTAACAGAAATAACCGAAATCAACCTAGCGCGACGTCGATGTGCCCCGCGCGAAGGCGCGGAATTCGGCGAGGAAGGCGCCCTTGCGCTCGTCGAACGGGGCATGTCCGGCGCCCTCCAGCACGACAAGGCGCGAGCCGGGAATAGCGGCGCGATATGCCTCGCCGAAACGCCACGGGACGAGCCCGTCTTTGGCGCCCCAGACGAGCAGCACCGGCACATGAATGCGGTGCAGCCATTTTTCGAGGCTGGGGTTGTAGAAGCGCGGGCGATAGGCGAGCCGGGTCACGGTCGCGCGGTTCTTGGCGTAGAGATGCGGGTCGATCGCCGCCATGTCGGCGAGCCGGCGCGCGGCGCGGTCCTGGTCGGCGTAGAAGCGCCGCAAATTCTCCTCGACCGGCATGCGGAAGATGTCGTCGATCGGCGTGCCGCCGGCGGTGATGCCGACCGCGCAGACGAGCGTCAGCCCGGCGAGCCGCGTGTCGTTGCGCACGGCGAGCTCCGCCGCGATCCAGCCGCCGAGCGAAGTGCCGATCAGCTGGACGCGGTCGAGCCCGAGCGCCTCGATGACATCGAGATAGAAAAAGGCGAGATCGCCCACCTCGTCGAGCCAAGGCGGATCGTCCGACCGGCCGAACCCGGGGTGCTCCGGGGCAAAGACCTCGAATTCCTGCGACAGCTCTTCGAGAAAGCCCATCCAGCCGGTATGCCCGCCCGCGCCGTGCAGGAAGACCAGCGGCGGCGCGCCGGCACGCCCGCCGCGCAAAAGGCGGATCGCCGTGCCGTTGACGTTCAGCATTTCCTCGGTATGCGGCATCGCCATCCTTCGCTGCAAAACGCCCTTACGTCCTTCGAGACGCGCTCTTTGAGCGCACCTTCAGCATGACGATAGTCTACGGATGGCATCAAGAACGCTCGTAACGTTGAGAGCGACTCGAAATGTGTGTGAGATGTTCCCCGGAGTTCGTATTCCGGTGCATCGCGCCGGATGAACCCGGAACCATGAACCGGCCATTGGGGGCTGCGCACTAAGGCGCTCGCCGCGTTCATCGCCGGGAACCGATCCAGCCCGGTGAGCCGGTGCTTGGCGACCCAGCCCGGCATCGGGCCGATCGGCGCGGCGAGCTTCGCGCTCAAGGTAACCGATCGCAAACGCCCGGCAGGATCAGCCGGCAGGGCGACTAGGACCTGCGCCGGCTCCTGGTGCTCGGCGCCACCGCGGTGATTCGTGCGGTGAGCATGTCGTCAAATTCACTGAAGCGTGCATCTCCCGCCATAAAATCGCCCCATCTCCCGTCTATTTCGCCGCGATCCGGCATGCCTTGGGCATCGTGCGGCGGCGGTGAATGGGCGCGCGGCGACCCAAGACTAGGTTTGGTAAGTTGGTGCAAGATCAACTTTCTCTGCGCGCCTCCTTCCGGTATTACGGGAGGATCGACGCCGGGGAGCGAGGCGGCGATGGGGGTACTTCTCGGCATGTTTAGAGAGTTTGCCCGGCTGGGTATGTCGCGCGCCGCAGCGTTCTTCTACGCGGTCGCGGTGGGCGTGGTCGCCAATGTCGTGATCGCGCATTTCTCGCCGCATCCGGGCGACCCGCAACCCACCGCCGAGGCGCCGGCCGCGTTTGCCGCGGTGACGGCGCCGGTCGTGACGGCGCCGGCAGCGACGGCGGTCATCGCGCCAAAGCCGGCGGCGTCGGTCCATCCGGTCGAGGTGAGCGCACCGGTGGGGTCGGCCGCAACGTACCCGCTGCCGCCGATCGCCGCGCCGGCGATCAACGCCGCCGCGCCGTTGACGCGCACGAACCCGCCCGTCGGCACGACCGCACTGCCCAACACCGCGACGATGACGCCGCCGCCGCTGCAACCGACCGCGCTGCCGAGTGCGCCCGCTGCGGCTGCCCTCGCCGCGCCTCAGGGCGGCGCGACGCTGGACAAGCCGGCGAGCAATGTCGAGGCGTCGGCAACCTCGACGGCCGCAGCGCCGATCTCGCTGCTGCCAAGCGACCCGCAAGCAGCGCCCGACCAGCTGTCGCCCAAGCCGGCAAAACCCGGCCCCGGCAGTGGCGGGCTGTACTGACTTTTCACCGGATACTCGTAGCACCAATTGACCGACGGGTCGGCGAAGGTCTTGCCGAAACCGAGCGGGATGTGGATCCGGCGATTGGCGTCGTCGCCGCCGGCCTCGAGCAGCGGCACGCTTGTGCGCGAATCTTCCGACAGCCGCGCCGCGACCGTGCAGCCCGCCGAGCCGGCGCCGATGACGATGAAATCGGCCTCGATGCTGTCCTCTGCGGCGGCCATCGCGCTCTCCCCTGGCGTTGCGCGAAGATGATGCGGCTCGCCGCTGCGGCGTCTAGGCAGCCGCGGCGGCGCGCATCACCGGCGCCTCGCGGATCGGCAGGTTGACCAGCGCCGCGAAGGCCGCGAGCGCGGCATCGGCGAGGAACATGCCGGTGTAGTTGCCGAAATGGGCGACCGCGAGCCCGCCGAGCCAGGCACCGTAGAACGCGCCCAACTGATGCGACAGCATCGTCAGGCCGATCAGCGTCGCCAGATAGCGCGTGCCGAACAGCTTGCCGACGAGACCGGCGGTCGGCGGCAGGGTCGCCAGCCAGGTCACGCCGAGCGCGGCGGCGAAGATATAGAAATTCGTCGCGGTCTTTGGTGCGGCGAGGAAGCAGAGGATCGCCATCGCGCGCGCCGCGTAAATCCACGACAGGAGAAACTTCATCCGGAACCGCGTGCCGAGCCAGCCGGCGCCGAGGCTGCCGGCGACATTGGCGAGGCCGATGATCGCGATCGAATTGGCCGAGATCACCGCCGACAGGCCGCACAGCCGCACCTCGCCCGGCAGATGCGTCACCAGGAACGCGACATGGAAGCCGCAGGTGAAGAAGCCGAGATGCAGCCACCAATAGCTGCGCTCAGCGGCCGCCGCGCGCAGTTGCTGGCGCAGCGTCAGCGCGGGTGCGGCGCTCGCTGCGGCGACGCCGGCATGGCTGGCGCCGCGGCGGCGCATCGCCAGCGCCAGGGGCAGGGTCAGGAGCGTCGCGGCGGCAACGCCGACCATCGCGCCGACCCAGCCGATCGCGAAGATCGCCGCCTGCACCGTGGGCGCGAAGACGAACTGCCCGACCGAACCGCCGGCATTGATGATCCCCGCCGCCATCGAGCGCCGCTCGCCGGGCAGGCGCTGCATCACCGAGCCGATGAGGATCGACAGGCTGCCGGCGCCCGCGCCGAACGCGCTGACCACGCCGAGCGTCGCGACCAGCGCCCATTCCGAGTGCACGAACGGCGTCGCCGCGGTGCCGAGCGCCAGCATCACCCCGCCGAACGCGATTACCCGGCCGGCGCCGTAGCGATCGGCAAAGCCGCCGAACACCGGCTGCGCCAGCCCCCAAACGAACTGCCCGACCGCGACCGCCAGGCTGATCGCGACGATGCCGAGCCCGGTCGCGGCGTCGAGCGGCGCGATGAAGAGGCCGATCGTCTGGCGCGCGCCCATCGTGATGAGCAGGATGGCGCAGGCGGCGGCGATCATCGGCCAGGCGGCGCGGGCGGTGGAATGCGAGTTCATGGCGATGGTTCTGCGATTAAGGTGTATATGCGCCTATTTAGCAGGCCGAGGCGCCGCCCGCAAGGACAAGCGGCGCCCGATCGCGACGATAGTCCCAATGCGACGATGTCCTGAATGACATAGTTCCCTCGATTTCCCGTCGTCGTTGCGCACCGCGGCACCCAGGCAGTGGCTTGCGGCTATTCCGCCGACGGCCGTTTGCGCTCTACACTCGCGGCGCCGATGACGGGACGGGGAGCGACATGACGCCGGAAGCGATCCTCGCGCACGAGCCGCGGGTCCTGAGCCAGGCGCAGCGCGAGCGCTATTTCGCGACCGGGTTTCTCGCCGCCGAGGGGCTGATCCCCGACCAATGGCTGGCGCTGCTGCGCCGCCGCTCGGCCGAGTTCATCGCGGCGAGCTGTACGGTCGCCGCCTCGAACGAGGAATTCGACATCGGCCCGCAGCACCGCGCCGACCACCCGCATGTCCGGCGCTTGAAGGCGCTGGTCGACCGGCACCCCGACTTCTGGCGCATCTGCGCCGAATCGCCGCTCGCCGACATCGCCGCCGACCTGGTCGGCCCGGACGTCAAGTTTCACTCGTCAAAGCTCAACTACAAATATCCCGGCGCCGGCGAGATCGTCGATTGGCACCAGGACATTCCGGCCTGGCCGCACACCAATTACAGCCCGGTGACGCTCGGCATCTATCTCGACGATGTGCCGGTGGAGCAGGGGCCGCTGACCTGCATTCCCGAAAGCCACCGGGGGCCGATCTTCGTCCACCGCGACGACGCGGCGAAATGGACCGGGGCGATCCGCCGGGCCGACCACGCGACAATCGCGATGGACCGCGCCGAAGATCTGTGCGGCACGGCCGGCACGGTGATCGCGATCAACTGCCGCACGGTGCACGGCTCGCGCGCCAACGCCACCAACCGGGTGCGGCCGGTTGCCCTCTTCGTCTACAGCTCGGCCGACGCCTTCACCTGGATGCCGACCCCGACGCCGACCCGCTATACCGGCGAGATCGTGCGCGGCGCGCCCGCGACGATCGCGCATCTCGACCCCTATCCCTGCCCGGTGCCGCCCGACTGGTCGAAACAGGGCTACGGCTCGATCTTCACCGCGCAGAAGGCGGAGCAGTGAGCGCGCGGCCCTTTTACAAAAGCGCCTCGATGCCCTTGCGGCGGATCACGTTGAGCAGCACCAGCGCCGGGCCGGTCGGGCGCTTTGTGCCGCGCTCTAGCTGCGATACGTAGCCGGTCGTGAGGTTGAGATAGCGGGCAAACACCGCTTGGCTCAGATGCGCATCCTCACGCAGCTTGCGGATGTCGTCGCCGGAGATGGGATCGGCCAATGCCTCCGTGTTGTCGCCCAAATGGCGCAGCGTGATCTTGGTATGCGTCTCGGCGTCCATGAGCCCGATCCGGTGCATGCCATCGGCGGTTTCCAACATCGCCTTGACCATCCGGCTAGGCTTCGATTCCTTCGTCATTGGCTCACCTCTTCCAACTCGGTCTCTTCAATAGCCAGCGTGATGTCTCGCTCGCCCTTCGCGAGCCAAAGCGCTCCGACCTCGCGCCATGTCATCAGCTCACTGGGGCTGATATTGTCGCGCTCGTTCTTGGCGAATGCGTGGAGAAACACGGCACGGGTTCCGGCCCTCTAGGCGACCAGCGTGCGATAACCGCCTGATCGACCCTGCCCGCTGCGCGCGACTCGCTGCTTGATGATGCCACCGCCAAGATCGGCGTCGATCAAGCCACGCTCAGCGCGCTCAATCGCTTCACTCAGGTTGTGGTCGGCAATGCGCTCCCGCCGCGCATAACGCGCCAGCCATTTGGTCTTGAAGATGCGCACGCGTTTCTGGATCACCATGGACTATAGTTCATGGTGATATATTTATCAAAATTTCCTGTTGGGTCCCGGACGTTCGATGCCGGCTTCGCACCGGAAGCAGACAGGGAAGCCGGCAATAGACCGCTGTCATGATGTGTTACGCTGCAACCATTGGGCAGCGTCCGCCGTCCCCTTGCCGGAGAGGTGTCTAATGAGGCGCCGGGAGCTATTCGCCCTATTCGGCGCAGCGGCGCTGCTGCCGCACGCGGCGGCGGGACAGCAATCGGACCGCGTGCGAAGAATCGGCGTCTTGATCGCTTGGGCGGAGGACAGTCCATTGACACGGGCCGCCGTGATGGGCTTCACCGAAGCGCTTGCACGCGTCGGCTGGATCGATGGCCGGAACATCCAGATCGAGTACCGCTACGCCGCCGGCGACACCGCCCGCTTCAAGGCCTATGCCGCGGAACTGGTGGCCTTGTCGCCGGACGCGCTGGTGGCGAGTTTGACGCCGGGCTTGGCGGCACTGCGCGAGCAGACGCAAACGATCCCGATCGTCTTCGTGCTCGTCGCTGATCCGGTCGGTCAAGGCTTCGTGCAGAGCCTGGCGAAGCCTGGTGGCAATGTCACCGGGTTCAGCTCCTTCGACACCGCGCTGTTGGGAAAGTGGCTGCAACTGCTGAAGGAGGTCGCGCCCGGCCTGAACCGGGTCACCGTCATCGTTGATCCCGCCACCTCGCCGGCCGCGATGTACAACGCCGCCATCGCGCCCGCCGCCGCCTCTCTCGGCATCGAGGCGACATTTGCGAAGGTGCATGACTTGGCTGCGGTCGAGACGGCCATGGCCGCTCAGGCGCGATTGCCTGGGGGTGGGCTAATCAGTGCGCCGGGCGGATTTACCCAAAGCCGAGTCCAGCCGATCGCGGCCATGGCGCTCCGCTACCGCCTGCCCTTGATCGGCGCATATGGCATTCCGGAAGCCGGCGGGTTGATGTCTTATTTTTTCGACGCACCCGACCTGTACCGGGAGGCGGCGGGGTATATCGACCGTATCCTGCGGGGCGCCAGTCCCGCCCAGCTTCCGGTACAGCGGCCAACGAAATACGCGCTGGTCATCAACGGCAGGACGGCAAAAACGCTCGGCCTCAGCGTGCCGCAATCGCTGCTCGCGAACGCCGACGAGGTGATTGAGTAGGGTGCGGAGCGATCGGCTCCAGTGTCGGCTCTAGTGTCGTGACTTCTGAATTCGCTGCATCGCCTTTCTCGTCATACCGGCCTTCGCCGGTATGACGAGAAAGGGTGTCTGATTGATCCCGCGAACTTCTGATTCGGGATACTAGCGGGGACTGAATCTTCGGATTCCGCCACTCACGGGCAGATTGCCACTCGTCGTTGAAAGTGCGCAAAGGCAAAAGCGGAAATTCAAGCTGGACCCGCTACCCACCGGCCTAAGCGTCTTGACAAGGGAGAACAAATAGAGTACATCATATTCCCCGCGGCCAATGGACCGCACCTGATCTCGCCCTGATAAAACAGGGGTAACAGGAAACGGCTCTGGCCGGAGATCGGCCTATCGAGGGCGCAATTCGGGGTTGCTCGCCGCTCTCGTCGTGCCGGGGCGATGCAGGACGCGGGCTTGACCCGCGCCCGGCCAGATGGCCCGATAGGCGCAACCAGCCGGAGGAATACCATGCCCGACAAGCGCATCGAACGCCTCGACCCCGCGCTCGACCGGATCATCGATACGGGAGAGACGATCCATGACCTCGCCGACGGGTTCGGCGGCGAGCAGGGCCCGGCCGAGGGGCCGCTGTGGTGGCAGGAGGGCGGCTACCTGCTGTTCAGCGACATCCACAACAACAAGCGGATGAAATACGAGGGCGGCAAGGGCGCCTCGCTCTTCCTCGACGGCACCAACCGCGCCAACGGCCTGACGCGCGACCTGCAAGGCCGGCTCCTCGCCTGCGAGCATGACAGCCGCCGCGTCACCCGGCTCGAGCTCGACGGCAGCCTCACGGTGCTCGCCAACAGCTTTCAGGGCCGCCAGCTCAACCGGCCGAACGACGTCGTGGTGAAGTCGGACGGCTCGATCTATTTCACCGACCCGTGGACCAGCCCCAACGCGCCCAACGAATGGGATCTGACATTCTCCGGCGTCTATCGCCTCACCCCCGATCTCGGCACGCTGTCGCTGCTGGTCGGCGACTTCACCCTGCCGAACGGCCTCGCCTTCTCGCCCGACGAAAGCGTGCTCTATATCAACGACACGCGGCGCGGCCATATCCGCGCTTTCGACATGATGCCGAACGGGATGCTGGCGCGGGCGAGCGACCGGGTCTTTGCCGACCTGCGCGGGCCGGAGCCGGGCGTCCCCGACGGGATGAAGGTCGATGTCGAGGGCAACGTCTATTGCGGCGGCGCCGGCGGCATCCACGTCATGGACAAGACCGGCAAGAAACTGGGGCGCATCGTCCACGGCGCGACGGCGACGACCAACATCGCCTTTGGCGGCGATGACTGGAAGACGCTCTACTTCACCAGCCGCAACCACCTCGGCATGACCAAGGTCAAGATCGCGGGCATCCCCGTGCCGGTGGCGAAAAAGTAACGCTTTTGCCGTTGACTGGCGGGGGTTCGGCAAACGGGGCTGCGGTATGCTCAGGGTTGTTGGCGTTTTCGTTTGTTGCGTGGTTTTGCTAGGGACTGCGGGGGTGCGAGCGCAAAACGCGCCGCAGCCAGAGATCAGGCTGAACGTCGCCTACGGCGCCGATCCGGCACAGCAGCTCGACCTTTGCCTGCCGGAAACCAATTCGGCGACGCTGCATCCGGCGGTCGTGATGATCCACGGCGGCTATTGGACGATGGGCGACAAGAATTGGTACGCCGGCCTCTGCAAGATGGCGGCGAGCCAGGGCATCGTCGCCGCGAGCATCGGCTACCGGCTCGGCAATGACAGCCCGCACAATCGCTGGCCGGCGCAGCTCGTCGACGCGCAGCTCGCGGTGCGCTGGATGCGCGCGCATGCCCGCGACTTCGCCATCGATCCGGCGAAAATCTGCGCGCTCGGCGATTCTGCCGGGGCGCATCTGGCGGTGTTTCTCGCCGCGCTCGACCACACCTTCCCCGGCGACGATGCCGGCGAGCTGCCGGGCGTGTCGTCGCGCGTCGCCTGCGCGGTCGACAATTTCGGGCCGGTCGATCTCACCGTCGATACGTTCTGGCCGCCCGGGCCGCAGCTCTTCGGCGTCAAGCAGGGCGAACGCGCGAAAGACCAGGAGGTCGCGGCCTCGCCGCTTTTCCTCATCGGCCCGAAGACCGCGCCGATCTTCATCGCCCAGGGGCGCGACGACAAATCGGTCAATATCGGACAGTCGCAGGAGCTTTACGCGCGTTTGCAGCAGTCGCATGTGCCGGCGCGGCTGGTGCTGCTCAATGGCGGCCACGAATTCTCCGGCCTGCCGGTGCCGGAGATGATGAAGACCTTCCAGGACGAGCTCGACTTCATCAAGCGCCCCAGCGCCGGGTCGTAGCGATCGCCCGGCATCGTCACCCGGGTTTAGGGTTGGCGACCCCGGCAGGACTCGAACCTGCGACCACCAGCTTAGAAGGCAGGTGCTCTATCCAGCTGAGCTACGGGGTCGGCGGCGTTACGTGCGGATGCGGTCGTAGCGGAAATTGTCGGCGTAGCTTTTGGCCTTTGGCGTACGGGCGTGCGGCTCGATGATCGTGTAATCGAGCCCGCGCTTCTTGGCGAAGGCGACCGCCTCCTCAAGCGTCGGAAAGCGCATTCTCACCTGGTTCAGCGTGTCCTGTGCGCTCGACCAGCCCATCAGCGGGTCGGGCGTGCGCCGCGTCGCCGGCTCGTATTCGAGCAGCCAGTTGCGGGTCAGTGCCCGCCCCGATTGCATCGCCGTCTTCGACGGCCGGTAGATGCGCGCCAGCGCCATTGCTCGTCTCGCCTCCGTTCCGCCCGCAAGCGCGGCGGCAGTCATGGTCGGGGCGAGAGGATTTGAACCTCCGACATCCTGCTCCCAAAGCAGGTGCGCTACCAGACTGCGCCACGCCCCGTGTCAAGGAACGCGCGCGTTATACCGGATTCCGCAAGGGCGCGGTATGGGGTCGTGCGGTAGCCTCAGGCCGGCCGCCGCGCGGTCGCGCGGATGATGACGGCAAGCGCGAGGCCGAGCAGCATCGGGGTCAGAATCGCCTTGAGCATGAGAGCACCTCCTGTCGGCCGAACGGGAGGAGTGGCCTGCCGGTTCCACAAGGCGGCGTGGGCGGCGGTTCAGCAGGCGCGGAGCTCGATGCGCGCACGGCGCGACAGATCGGCCGCCTCGGCGGTGCCGCGCTGCAGCAGCTCGAAGGTGCAGCCGATCAGTTCGCGGCGCTCGAACGGCGCGCTGATGACATCATCGGTCTCGAGGTTGCCGCGGCCGGGGCGCGCGCCGCCCTCGGCGATGTAGAGCGCCTTCAGCCAGGGCTGCCGCGCGCGTGCCTGGCGCACCGTGGTCGCGCCGTCGAGCGAGCCCGGCAGCTCGGTCGCCGCAACCACCAGCGAATAATGCCGAGCGCCGACCGCGCGCAGCGCCGCCAAACCCGCCGCCGCCGCGGTCACCGCGAAACCTTCGTCGCCGAGGATGCGCGCAACGCGCTCGCGCAGCTCGGTATCGTCGATCACGACAAGGATTTCCTGGCCGTCCGGGTACATCAACGCGCTCCTGGCAATGAAGGCAACTCCACGTGCTTTGTTTGCGTCGATATCGGCGATATTGATTAATTTTTTCAGCCCAATCGCCCCACGATTCGACAGTAATTTAGAGAAATACTCCCCTTCTGGGGTCAGTATTTACTTTTAATTTATCATATAATTCCGCCTGATATTAAGGCGGCGGCAAGACGATCGGCGGCAGATTGCCGGAATGGTCGATGTTCCCCGCGAAGCGTCGCGGCGTGTGCTTGCCGCGCTCTACCCGTCTCTCGTTCCCGCGCTGCGTCATGCCGGCTGGTTCGCCGTCTTCCTGATGCTGGCGCCGGCGATCGGGCCGCGCGGTTACGGCCTGTTTATCGTCGCACTGAGCGGTGTGGCGATCGTCGAAGGGCTGTGGGCCGCGATCCTGTCGGGCGCGCTCACCGGCGTTGCGGCGCTCGACGCGCGCCACTGGTCGACCGCGCTGGTGACCGCGATCGCCGGCGGCGGCGCGCTGTGGGCGGCGCTGTACACACTGACGGGGCCGCTCAGCATGCTGCTCGGCGAGCCGGCGTCGAGCGATCTGTTGCAGTCGCTGGCGATCCTGCCGCTGCTGGGTGGGCTGGCCGCGGTGCCAGGCGCGGCGCTGCGCCGTGAGGGGCGCGAGACGCCGCTTGTCGCCGCGAGCCTGGCCGGTTTTGCGGCGGGGGGCGGCATCGCCGTGTCGCTCGCCTGGTCGGGCGCCGGGCCGTGGTCGCTCGCCGCGCAGATAATCGTCTGGCGCCTCGTTGAATGCGTCGTGCTGTGGGGCATTCCCGGCGAGCGCGTCGGCCTCGAATGGTCGCGGCGGCATTTTGCCGAGCTGACCGGCGCGGTGCGCTGGCGTTCGCTCGTGGCGGATGACGGGCAACTGCTGTTCTACGCGACCAGTCTTGCGGTTGGGCTGGTGCTCGGGCCGAGCGCCGCCGGGCTTTATGTGCTGGCGGTGCGGCCGGCGGCGGCGCTCGCCGACCTGGCCTTGGCGCAGGCGGCGCCGGAAACCTCGCGCGAGGCGTTGCGGCCCGTCTGGCGGCTCGCGTTCCCGGCCGTCCTGGCGAGCACGCTGATGGCGGTCGCCTTGCCGCCGCTGGTCGATCTGCGCTGGTGGGGCGCGGTGTTTCCGGCGCAAATCCTGGCGCTTGGCGCGATTCCGGCGGTGCTGTGCGGCGCCGCTGCGCCGCTAGACAGAAGCCGGCAGACGCTAGGGGGGATCGCCGTCGCCGTTCTGGCGGCGGGGTACGGGCTGGCGGCGATTGCTGGCGCGAGCCTCGCGTGGACGGCGCTCTGCGCGGCGGCCGGCTTGCCCGTGATATGCCGGCGGCTCGACAGGGAATGGCGCGCCGCGCTGCGCGACGCGGCACGGCCCGCGGCGGGTGCCGCACTGGCCGGGCTCGCGCTCCTGGCGCTGACCGGGCCGGTGAGCCTCAACTTGGCGACGGTGCCGACGCTGTGTCTGCTGATCGCGACCGGCTGGCTGATCTATCTGATCGTGCGCGGCGACGCGGCAGGTGCCGGCCATGCGCAACCGGTCTTCGCGCCCGCCATGGCCGCGCCGATGCCTCCCGAATCCGGCGACTGACGGCGGTTTTCCGCGCGTTTCGCCGCCCGGACGAGGATCGGCCAATCCCCGGCTTCGACCTGGCGATCGGTGAGTACCTGGAAACGGTGCTATGGCCGCAAGGGCTGGTCTGCCCGCGCTGCGGTGTCATGGGCGATCGCATTGCCAAAATGCAAGCCAAGAGCCTCCGTCCCGGCGTCTATAATTGCAAGGATCGTCGGAAGGCTTTCAGCGTGACGGTCGGCACCGTGATGGAGCGGTCGCATATCCCGCTATCGACATGGGTTCTCGCAACGCGCCTGATGGCGGCGAGCAAGAAGGGCATGTCGGTGCATCGACTGCATCGGATGATGGATGTCAGCTACGAGGCGGCTTGGTTCCTCTTTCATCGGCTGAGGGAGGCGGCGGCCGATCCGTCGCCTCCGTCCCCCAAGGCAACCGGGGCACGTCCGCTCGCTCACGCGCACAAATAGTCGCGCGTGATCGGCACGGCATCGACTTCGCGGGCGAGCTGTATCTGGAAGACCATCATATCGAGATGGCGGAACTGCATCTCGCAGCCGAGCAGGTACAGTTCCCACATTCGGCAGAAGCGCTCATCGTAAAGCTCGGCGATCTGGGCGCGGTTGGCGGTGAAGCGGCGGTGCCATTCGTTGAGCGTCCGGGCGTAGTGGAGCCGCAGGATCTCGATATCCGCCACCCACAAATCCGATGCCTCGATATGCGGCAGCACTTCGGAGAGCGCCGGCGCGTAGCCTCCGGGGAAGATGTATTTGCGCAGCCACGCCGATGTGGTTCCGGGCCCGTCACGGCGGCCGATCGCGTGCAGCAGCGCGACGCCGCCGGCATGGAGCAAGCCCCGCACCTTGGCAAAGAACTCGGCGTAATGGTTGATCCCGACATGCTCGAACATGCCGACGGAAACGATCCTGTCGTAGACCCCGGTCTCCTCGCGATAGTCGCGCAGATGAAACTGGACCCGATCGGCGAGGCCGGATTTCAGCGCCTGCAACGAGGCGTATTTGTGCTGCTCGGCCGATAGTGTGAGGCCGGTGACCTCCGCGCCGGTCTCGCGCGCCAGGTACATCGCGAGACCACCCCAGCCGGACCCGATGTCGAGCACCCGCATGCCGGGCTCGATCAACAGCTTTCCCGCCAGATGGCGCATCTTGTTGACCTGTGCCGTCTCGAGCGTGTCATCGGGGCTGCGGAAATAGCCGCAGGAATATTGCCGGTTGGGGTCGAGGAAGAGCTCGTAGAGCCGGTCGGACAGATCGTAATGGTGCGCGACGTTGGCGCGGGCGCGCTTGATCGGGTTGTACTGCCGCAGCTGGCGCCGCAAGCCGACAAACCACTCGGCCCCGGTCTGCCACGGCACCAACCTGCCGCTGGCCGAGTTAAGGGCGAAGATTTCGACGAGGTCGCGCAGCGTGCCTTCCTCGATCGTGATCTTCCCGTCCATGTAGGCTTCCCCGAACCGCAATTCGGTGCTGTGCAGCAGCGTCAGGGCAAGCCGGCGATTATGCAGGCGGATTCCGGCGTGCGGGCCGGTGCCCTGTCGCCCGAAGCGATGCGCGTTTCCGTCCGCATCGACGATCGTCAGGGTTCCCCGACTGATCGCGTCGCGCAGCGGCGTGGCAAGGGGGAAGAGATGCTCGCGCTCCGCCGTGCCGGCGTGACTGTGTTCCGAAATGACGCTCATCACCAACTCCCTGGCAATCAGACAACCGGCGCCACGAGGACGGCCAAGCGGTCGAGCAGAAGTGGCATTTTGCGAAACGGCGATCGTGTCGGGTGAGTTCCTGGTAGGTAATTTAGGTTATGTCTCAGGCTATTGGCTCCCGCTTCCGGCGCGGTTTCGACGCGATCGAGGGCCGCGCGCTTGACAGCCGCCGCCATAGCTGGCGGGATCGCCGTGGGATTTTCGGAACGTTAAGGAGGGCGATATGGCGCGGCCGAACGGGGTGCGGGAATTGTGGCAGGCGGGCAAGCCCGTCATCAATAGCTGGCTCGGCATCCCGTCGAGCTTCTCGGCCGAGGTGATGGCGCACGCCGGCTGGGACTCGCTGGTCGTCGACATGCAGCACGGCATGATCGACTACCAGATGATGGTGCATATGCTGCAGGGCATCTCCACCACCAACACGACGCCCTTGGTGCGCGTGCCGTGGAACGACCCGGCCTATATCCAGAAGGCGTTGGACGCCGGCGCCTACGGCATCATCTGCCCGATGATCAACAACCGCGCCGAGGCGGAGCAATTCGTCTCGTCGATGCGCTACGCGCCGCTCGGGACCCGCAGCTCGGGGCCGATCCGCGCCTCGCTCTATGGCGGGCCGGACTACCATGCCAAGGCCAACGACATCGTCGTCGCGCTCGGCATGATCGAGACGCGCGAGGCAATCGCCAATCTCGACGAGATCTGCGCGGTGAAGGGGCTCGACGCCGTTTATATCGGCCCGAGCGACCTGTCGATCTCGCACGGCTATCCGCCCGGCGGCGACAAGCCCGATCAGTGGATGATGGACCTCTTGGGCAAGGTGCTCGCCGCCTGCAAGCGGCACGATGTCGTGCCCGGCCTCCATTGCGCTTCGCCGGCCTATGCGCTGAAGGGGATCGAGATGGGTTTCCGCTTCGTCACGGTCGGCGGCGATACCCGCTTCGTGACGATGGGCGCCGCCGCCGCGGTGCAGGAAATGCGCACCGGCGTCGCCGCCAAGCCCGGCGCCGGCGGTTCGAGCTCCAGCCCGTACTGACCCTCATCCGCCGCGCTATGCGCGCCACCCTCTCCCGCAAGTGGGAGAGGGGACGAAGTGCCGGCGCCCGCAGCCCCTCTCCCGCTTGCGGGAGAGGGAGGCGCCCAGCCCGCAGGGCTGGGCGGGTGAGGGTATGACCCAAATCTACATCGATGCCGATGCCTGCCCGGTGCGCGAGGAGGTCTTTCGCGTCGCCGGGCGGCTCGCGGTCGAGGTACTCGTTGTCTCCAACGGCTCGCGGCCGATCCGCCCGCCCGGCCTGCCGTTTGTCCGCATGGTGGTGGTCGGCGAGGCGATGGACGCGGCCGACGACTGGATCGCCGAGCGGATCGGCGCGGGCGATGTCTGTGTCACCGCCGACATCCCGCTGGCGGCGCGCTGCCTCGCGCAGGGCGCACGGGTCGTGCCGCCCAACGGCAGGCCGTTCACCGAGGCGAATATCGCCAGCGCCCTTGCCGGGCGGGAGATCGCCCGGCATCTGCGCGAATTGGGCACCGGCGGCAAGGGGCCGGCGCCATTCGTCAAATCCGATCGCTCGCGCTTTCTGTCGGCGCTCGACACCGCGGTTCAGGCGGCGTTGCGCGGATGAGTGGTCAGGCGGCGATCGCCTCCAGCGCCTCGACCGCGGTCAGCTCCTGCTGCAGCCGCAGCGCCATGCTCAGTTGCTCCGCGGAAATGGCGCCGATCGCCACCAGGATCGCGCCGACATAGCCGCCATGGCGCCGCTGATGCGCCAGCGCGGCCTGGATCTGCTCCCTGCTCGCATGGCCCAATTCGGCCAAGACCTCACCCAGCAACATGTCCTTCACCTCCGGGGCGCGCTGATTTTCGACCCTGCGGAGGCGCAGTATTGTTACAAACCGTTACTTGTTGATTAGCCGCCGGTCTTACCCGCCGAGCACGCCCTGCGCCTCGACGTAGCAGGTGTAGACCGATTGCGACGCCGCCATGAACAGGCGGTTGCGCTTGCGCCCGCCGAAACAGACATTGGCGCAGTGGTCTCCCCCTCGCTGTCATTGCGAGGAGCCGAAGGCGACGCGGCAATCCCCCTCGGAGGAGACTCCTGCGGAAGGGGATTGCTTCGCTTCGCTCGCAATGACGGCTGGGTTATGAATTCGGGCCGCGCTCCATCGACACCGGCTGCCAGCGGCGGAGATCGCCCTTCGCCAGCACGGTCGGGTTGACGCAC
>DASZLY010000371.1:0-2617 GCA_035552135.1 Allostellaceae bacterium
GTCTCGGTCCGGCCCGATCCAGGTGACATTGCCGACGCCGCCGAGATTGAGCACCGCCAGCGGCTTTTCCAGCTTGGCGGCGAGCGCGGCATGATAAAGCGGGGCAAGCGGCGCGCCCTCGCCGCCGGCGGCGACGTCGGCACTGCGGAAATCGGAGACGACATCTGTTTCCGTCAGCCGCGCGAGGAGGGCGCCGTCGCCGATCTGCCAAGTTCTGCGGCGCTCCGGCTCGTGCAGGATCGTGTGGCCGTGAAAGCCGATCAGCATCGCGCCGATATCGGGATGGCGGCGGCGGAATTCGACGACCGCGTCGGCGTGGAGCCGGGTCAGCTCGTCCTCGACCGCGGCGACCGGGCCTTGGCCGCCGAGCACGCCGCGCAGCCGCTCGCGGAAGTCCTGGGGATAGGGGATCGTCAGCGACGGGCCGGGCGCGACGCGGTCGCTTCCGTCGGTCTCGATCGCCGCCACGTCGATGCCGTCGAGCGAGGTGCCGCTCATCAAGCCCAGCGCGAAGCGCGGTTTTGTGCTAGATGACGCGGCCATGTCGACCGTGACTTCATCCTTTCTCGCCGCCGCCGCCGCGCGCGGCTTTATCCATCAATGCACCGATCTGGAGGCGCTCGACCAGCGCCTCGCCGCCGGGACGGTCACCGCCTATGTCGGCTATGACTGCACCGCCGACAGTCTGCATATCGGCCATCT
This sequence comes from Allostellaceae bacterium, assembly GCA_035552135.1. GTDB lineage: Bacteria > Pseudomonadota > Alphaproteobacteria > ATCC43930 > CGMCC-115725 > DATARH01. The sequence goes on from DASZLY010000371.1 coordinate 703, forward strand.
GATGTCGATCATGCTGCTGCGCCTGTTTCAGCAGCACGGGCACAAGCCGATCGTGCTGATGGGCGGCGGCACCACGCGCATCGGCGATCCGACGGGACGCGACGAGACCCGTCAGCTTTTGAGCGACGAGGCGATCGCCAGCAACATGGCCGGGATCCGGCGCGTCTTCGCCAATTTCCTCAAATTCGGGGACGGGCCCACCGATGCGGTGATGGTCAACAACGCCGATTGGCTCGACGAGCTCCGCTACATCCCGCTGTTGCGCGATATCGGCCGGCATTTCTCGGTCAACCGGATGCTGACGCAGGACAGCGTGCGGCTGAGACTCGAACGCGACCAGCCGATGTCGTTCCTCGAGTTCAACTACATGATCCTGCAATCCTACGATTTCGTCGAACTGGCGCGGCGCTTCGATTGCGCGGCGCAGATGGGCGGGTCGGACCAGTGGGGCAACATCGTCGCCGGGGTCGAGTTGGGCCGGCGGGTCGATGGCCGGACGCTTTATGGGCTGACGACGCCGCTGATCACGACCGCCTCGGGCGCGAAGATGGGGAAAAGCCTCGGCGGCGCGGTGTGGCTCAATCCCGACCGCCTCTCCTCCTACGATTACTGGCAGTTCTGGCGCAATACCGAAGACGGCGATGTCGGCCGGTTCCTACGCCTCTTCACCGAGATGCCGGAAGCCGAGATCGCGAAGCTCGAACACCTCGCCGACAGCGAGATCAACGAGGCGAAGAAGATCCTCGCGACTGAGGCGACGGCGATGTGCCACGGGCGCGAGGCGGCCGAGGCGGCGGCGGCGACGGCGCGCGCCGTGTTCGAGGAAGGCGCCGAGGGCAGCGCGCTGCCGCAGGTCGGGGTGCCGCGCGACCGCCTCGCCGAGGGGATGCCCGCCTTCGAGCTGCTCGTCCGCGCCGGGCTCGCCGCGTCGAACGGCGAGGCGCGGCGGCTCATTCGCGGCGGCGGCGCGCGGGTCAACGACGCGGTGGTGGCGACCGAGACGCAGGCAGTGTCGCTCGCCGACCTCGCCGCGGGCGGCGCGATCAAGCTCAGCGCCGGGCGCAAGCGGCACGCGCTGGTGCGGCCGGAATAAGCTGAAAAATAGCTAGGACGAATCGACATTTAGCGCATCCAGATCATGGCGCTGGCGAGGTGTAGAGCGGCCAGGAAGTGGATGGCGCGACGGTCGTAGCGTGTTGCGATGTGCCTGAAGTGTTTGAGCTTGTTGAAGAAGCGTTCGATGCGGTTGCGCAGTTTGTAGGCGATGGCGTCATGCGGGATTTGGACCTTGCGATTGCTCTTGGAGGGGATCACAGCCTGGGCACCGAGCTCTCCGATGAGTTGGCGCAAGGCATTGTTGTCATAGGCCTTGTCGGCGAGGACGCCGGTGGTGGCGCGATTGGCGAGGAGCTCGGCGGCGGTGGTGCTGTCGTGCGCCTGGCCTTCGGTGAGGATGAAGCGCAGGGGCCGGCCCTGGGCGTCGGTGAGGGTGTGGATTTTAGTGGTCAGTCCTCCTCGCGAACGCCCCATAGCCTGATCGCAGGCCCCCCTTTTCCGCCGGCAGCCTGCTGGTGGACGCGAACGAGCGTGGAATCGAGCATCAGATATTGGTTGTCGGGGTCGGCGGTGAGCGAATCAAACACCCGTTCCCACACCCCCGCCTTGGCCCAGCGGGTGAAGCGCTTATGCACGGTTTTCCATTTACCGTATCGCTCAGGAAGGTCCTGCCACCAGGCGCCCGATCGCAGCACCCACAAAACCGCGTTCACAAACAATCGGTTGTCGGCCCCTGTCCGACCCCGGTCGCCGGCTTTGCCCGGCAGCAAATGGGCAATCCGCTGCCACTGCACGTCGGAAAGTTCGTACCGTCCAACCATGAGAAGGACTCCAGATCGTCGAATCTGGAGTCCTATGA
>DASZLY010000372.1:0-2183 GCA_035552135.1 Allostellaceae bacterium
TGATGTACTCGTTGGGCTTGAACTCGACAAATTCGAACGGGCCGGTGCCGATCGGGTGCTGGCGCATCTGCGCCGCCGGGACGTGGCAGGGATAGACCGGCGACATGCCGCTCGCGAGCAGCGCGATAAAGGAGGGCTGCGGCCGCTTGAGGACGAAGGTGGCTTCATAATCGCCGTTGGTCTTCACTTCGACGAGATTGTTGTACCAGGCCTTGCGCGGATTGACGCGCAGCCTGTCCGCCGATCGGCCGGCGAGGAGATCCCAGGTGCATTTGACATCGGCGGCGGTGAACGGCTTGCCGTCATGCCATTTGACGCCGTCATGCAGCTTGAAGGTGAGCTCGGTGCCTTCCTCGTTCCACGACCAGTCTGTCGCCAGCTCGGGGCGGATCGAGGCCATACTATTCTGTGGCACGTGCTGGTCGAAATAGACGAGGTTGTTGAACACCGCCATCACCGGGCGCTCGGAAAAGACCGTCGCCTCCTCGTGGATCGAAACGCTCGCCGGGCTATCCAGCGTATGGATCTTGAGGATGCCGCCCGGCTTTTGTGCGATCGCCGGGTTGGCGAAGGCCGCCATCGCCAGGGCCGCCGCAACGATGAACGACGCTCGCGCCATGCTCCCCTCCCCGATTGCGGTCTTCGCCGCGCGTTTGCACGACTATAGGGGCATCGGCGGCCTGCGTCATCCCGCCGCAGCTACTCGGCCTATCAACTTCTCGCGTCGTCCCGGCGCAGGCCGGATCGGGTCCCGGCTTTCGCCGGGACGACAATGGGTTACACTCGGCCCAGGCCCGGAGGCTTGAATGATCAGCGACCCGATCGAGTTCGAGTTATTCAAGAACGCGCTGTTCGGCGTCGCCGACGAGATGGCGCTGACGGTGTTCCGCACGACCTATTCGGGCGTGCTCAAGGACAACATGGATTACTCGACCGCGATGTTCGACGGCGCCGGGGTGCTGGTCGCGCAGGGGCTGACCCTGCCCGGCCATCTCGGCTCGATGCCGACCGCGATGGCGTCGGTGCTGGAGACTTTTGGCGACGACATAAATCCGGGCGACGTCTTCATCTTCAACGACCCGTATCGCGGCGGGATGCATCTGCCCGACGTATTCGTGTTCAAGCCGATCTTCCGCCCAACGGAGCATGGCGAAGACCGCATCGCCTGGGGCTGCGCGGTGTGCCATCACACCGATGTCGGCGGCCGCGTGCCGGGGTCCAACGCCTCGGATTCGACCGAGATCTACCAGGAAGGGCTGCGCATCCCGCCCTTGAAGCTCTACGATAAGGGCAAACGCAACGAGACCCTCTTCGCGCTGATCGAAACCAATGTGCGCGTGCCGGTGAAGGTGTTCGGCGATCTGCGGGCGCAGCTCGCGGCCTGTCACATCGCCGAGGCGGCGCTTGTCGGGCTGGCGGCGCGCTACGGCAACGCCAAGCTCCAGGAATACATGACCGAGCTGGTCGATTACGCCGAGCGCCTGACCCGCGCGGCGTTGAAGGCGCTACCCGATGGTGTCTACGACTTCCTCGACCATATCGACGATGACGGGATCGATGTCGGGGTGCCGATCCCACTGAAGGTGACACTCACCAAATCGGGCGACGCGATCACCGCCGACTGGACCGGCACCGCGAAACAGGTGAAGGGCGCGATCAACAACACGCTCTCCTATACGAAGTCGGCGACTTATTGCGGTATCCGCTCGATCCTGCCGCAGAACATCCCGACCAATGAGGGCGTGTTTCGCGCGATCACGGTCGAGGCGCCGAAAGGCACGATCGCCAATATGGAGCTGCCCGGCGCCTGCGCGGCGCGCGGGCTGACCGGGTTCCGCATGGTCGACTGCATGTTCGGCGCGCTCGCCAAGATGCTGCCCGACCGCGTCTTCGCGGCCTCGGACGGCGGCAATACCGGCGTCTCGATCGGCGGCTGGGACGGCGAGCGCAAGCCCTTCATCTATGTCGACTTCACCTGCTGCGCCTGGGGCGGCCGGCCGGACGCCGACGGGCTCGACGGCAACTCCAACATCTACGCCAACATGGCCTCGCAGCCGATCGAAGTGACCGAAACCGAGCAGCCGCTGCAGATCACCGCCTACGAGTTCATTCAGGACGCGATGGGGCCCGGCAAGTTCCGCGGCGGCGCGCCGTTCCGCCGCGAATACAAACTGCTGGCCGAG
>DASZLY010000373.1:0-5473 GCA_035552135.1 Allostellaceae bacterium
CCGCCGCGGCTGCGCGAGACCGCCTATGCCATCGCCTGCGACCTCGTCGCCTCGGACGGCGCGGCGACGCAGGAAGAGCTGCAGATCCTGGAATTGCTGCGCGAGCGCTTCGAGATCGACCGCCTGATCGCCGCGGCGATCGAGCGCGGCACGCGGGCGCGGTTCCAGAAAATCTAATTCCGTCGTCATTGCGCCCCCGGACTTGATCCCGGAGAAGCAATCTCCCGCAGTCTTGGCCTCTGCGGATGGAGATTGCCGCGTCGCCCTGCGGGCTCCTCGCAATGACGCGAACAGGGAGGAAACGATGGCGAAGACCCTCGAAGAGCGCATCCGCGAGATCGAGGACCGGCTCGAAATCTACAATCTGATCGCCAGCCACCCGCCGAGCGCGGATACCGGCTCGCGCGAGCATGTGATGCACGCGTGGACCGAGGAGGGCACATTCGACCGCGGCGCCGAGTTCGGCGGGCCGGTCAAGCAACGCGCCGCCGCGGGCGGCGTTGAAAATCCCGAGCACATGCGGGCGATCGAGCAGGGCCTCGCGCATTTCGCCGGGCTGCCCTACGTGCGGATCGACGGCGATACGGCATTCGCGATCTCCTACCTGCAGATCATGGTGCCCGACCGGGTCGGGCCCGAGTTCGAGGTGCCCAATCACGGCAAGGGACGCGGCTTTCACATCCACCGCGTCTCGGCCAATCGCTGGGAGTTCGCGCGCACCGCCGAGGGTTGGAAGATCACGCGGCGCCATCTGCGTGCGCTCGACGGCAGCCCGCCGGCCCGCGAAATCCTCCGCGGTACATTCGCCGGGTGGGCTGAGTCTTAAGCGGCGAGCTCCGCCTCGACCGCCTCGTCGGCCTCGATCGACCGGCCGGCGCCGGGCATCGTCACCGTGACCGTGGTGCCGTGGCCGAACTCGCTGGTGAACGCGATGTCCCAGTCGTGCAGCTCGATCAGCGACTTGGTGAGCGCGACGCCGAGCCCGGTGCCCTCGGTGCTGGCCTGATGCGGGTTGTTCTGGACCCGGAAGAACGGCGTGCCGAGCTTTTCCAGGTTCGCGGCGGAAATGCCGACGCCGGTGTCGATGACGCGCATCAGCGCGTCGTCGCCCGACGACGACAGGCGCACGATCACCGAGCCGCCTGCCGGGGTGAACTTCACCGCGTTGCCGATCAGGTTCAGCACGATCTGCTTGAAGGCGCGGCGGTCGGCGTCGATCGAGTCCGGCGCGTCGAGCACCTCGAGGTGCAGCGTCACCTCGCCCGTCTCGGCGCGCGGGCGCAGCATGCGCAGCGCCTCGTCGATATCGCCGGCGAACGCGAAGCGCTCGAGCTGCAGGTCGCGATGGCCGGCCTCGATCTTGACCATGTCGAGCATGTCGCTGATGAGGTCGTGGAGAAACCGGCCGGAACGCAGGATGTCTTCGGCGTATTCCTTGTATTTCGGCGAGCCGACCGGGCCGAAGAGCTGGGAGACGATGGTCTCCGAGAAGCCGATGATCGCGTTTAACGGCGTGCGCAGCTCGTGGCTCATCCGGCCGAGGAAGTCGGATTTGGCGCGATTGGCGCGCTCGGTCGTGGTCAATGCCATCGACAGTGCACGCTGCGACCGCTCGATCCGGCGGAACTGCACCGCCAGCGAGCCGAACAGGATGGCAAAGATGATGACCGCGAGCCCCGCGCCGAGGCCGATAAAGGCGGCCTGACGCCGCCATGCGGCGAGCGCGGTGTGTTCGGGCACGGTCACCGAGATCGCCAGCGGATAATCCTTGACCGGGCTGACCGCGATCTCACGCCGCACGCCGTCGAGCGAACCGACGGCCTCATAGGTGCCGCCGCCGTGCGCCAGCGTCGGGTAGAACGACGAATTGTGCGACAGCACGGTGCCGAGCATGTCGTCGATCGCCGGATGGCGGAACAGCACCAGCCCGTCGCGCCGGAAGACGCTGATCGAGCCGCCCTCCGGCAGGCTGATCGTCTTGTAGAAATTCTCGAAATAGCCGAGCTCGATCATCGCCTGGACGGTGCCGAGGAAGGCCCCGGCGCGGCTCTGCACGCGGCGCGAGATGAAGAGGGTCCAGCGCCCAGTGGTCCAACTCTTGGCCGGAGCGGTGATGACCAGCGCGTCCGAATCGGCCCTTTGCGCCTCGAGAAACGAGGCGCTGGCGGCGAGGCTCACCGCCGGCACCGGCCAGAAGTTCGACGAATTGACCTGGACGCCGGCAGCATCGGTGAAAAACAGCGCGCTCAGCTGCGGCAAGGCCTGCAGGCGATTGACGAGGAAATCGTGGGTCGTCTCGCTCGCCATCTCGCGGCGGAAATCCTCGGGCGTCGCCGCGCCGGCATGGGCAATGCGCTGCATCGCCTCGCCAAGCACGAGATCGACCGACTGCATCGACCGCGACATCTCCTCGGCGAGAACGATGCCGAGATTGGCGGTATTCTCACGCGCGGCGCCGATCGCGTTGCCATGAAGATCCCAGAGGGCGAGGAACGTGCCGGCGATCGTGGCCGCGATCAGCAGCGCCCCGGCGACGATGATGCGTCGCGCGCCGCCTGCCGCCAGCATCGAGATCACCCGCCGCAACATCCGCACCGATACGCTCCCGGGTAACCCGCAACTCGACGCCGCTCGTGAGGGCGCCAACCCCTCGCCGGAATTTGTAACGGATTGTAAGTTAACGACCGCTGAATTCGCGGATCGAGCGCCCGCGATCAACCTCGGGTGGGCGGCGGCAGCGCGCGGCGGATCGCCTGCTGCACCTCGGGCGGCTGGGTCGCGACGGCGTCGCAGAGCCGGCGCATCTGGCGGCGCAGCCCGTAGACCTGGTCGAGCAGGCCGAGCACCAGCCCCATCGCCTCGTCGTCGATCGCGAGATCGCGGCGGATGTCGAAGATCAGCTCGACCCGCGCGACATCGACCTCGTGGAAAACCCAGCCGTCGTCCTGGCGCTCCGGCAGCACCCAGCGATTTTCGACCCAGCGGATAAGCTCGCGGCGCTCGAGGCCGCGAAGCCGGGACAGCAGCTCTTCGAAGCCGGTCATGGCGTCATCCCGTGGCGCGGATCGTCGGGATGCTTGTGGCGCCAGGTTTCGAGAAACGCCGCCAGCTCGGCATCGCCGCTAGCGCCGATCACCACCTTGAGCGTGACGATCTGGTCGCCCCCGTTACTTCCCGATGGACCGCCGCGGCGAGGGATGCCCTTGCCGCGCAGCCGCAGCTGAGTGCCGCTGTCCGATCCTTTGGGGATTGTCATCGTCACCGGCCCGGTCACGGTCGGCACGGTGATGCGGCCGCCGAGCACCGCCTCGGCGAGGCTGACCGGCAGCTCCATGACGATGTTGTCGCCATCGCGCCGGAAAAAGCGGTGCGGCGCGACATGCACCTCGATCAGCGCGTCGCCCGGCGGCGCGCCGCCGATGCCGGGATCGCCCTTGCCCTTGAGGCGCAGCACCTGTCCCTCGTCGATCCCCGGCGGGATCGAAACGTCGAGCCAATTGCCCTCGGCCAGCGACAGCCGCTTCTTGGCGCCGGAAGCGGCCTCGACAAAATCGACGGTCAGCGTGTAGAGCCGGTCACCGCCAGGGATCGCGAACCCCTGCCCGGCCCGGCCGCGGCGCGCGCCGCCGCTGCCGCCCATATTGGCGCCCATCGGCCCGCGGCTGCCGAACATCGCGAAGAGGTCTTCGAGATCGGCGGCGTCCATGCCGCCCTCCGGACCATATTTCCAGCCCTGCGCGCCCTCGGCATGCGGACGGTAGGAGTATTGCGGCCGCTCGGCGCCGCTTTCGTCGATCTCGCCGCGGTCGTAGCGCGCGCGCTTGTCGGCGTCGGACAGCAGGTCGTAGGCGGCGGTCACCGACTTGAACCGCGCCTCGGCCTCGGGCTTGCCGGGGTTGAGGTCGGGATGCAGCTCCTTCGCCAGGCGGCGATAGACCTTGCGGATTTCGTCGGGGCTGGCGTCGGGCTTGACCCCGAGCACCTCGTAGGGGGTTTGCGCCATGCTCAGCGTCCCGGCGGCGTCTTCTGCGCGGCCTGCCGGGCCAGCTCGACGGTAACGCCGAGATCGTGCTGGCCGCCGTTGCGGTCGACGGTCAGCTTGACCTGGTCGCCGATGCGCGTCAGGCCGATCGCGTTGCGCAATTGCGTGCCGCTATGCACCGCGACGCCATTGGCGGCGACCACCAGATCGCCAGTCTTGAGGCCGGCATGATCGGCCGCCGAGCCCGGCTCGACCTTGGCGATCACTGCCCCGTCGGTGCGGTGCGTGTTCATCGCCTGGGCGAGGTCGGGGGTGAGGTCCTGGATCGAGACGCCGATGCGGCCGCGCTTGACCTCGCCATAGCGGATCAGCTGGTCCATCACCTCGCGCGCCATGTTGATCGGGACCGCAAAGCCGATCCCGATATTGCCGCCGCCCGGCGCCACGATCGCCGTGTTGATGCCGACCAGATTGCCGTGCAGATCGACGAGGGGGCCACCGGAATTGCCGGGATTGATCGAGGCGTCGGTCTGGATGAAGTCCTCGTAGCCCTCGATGCCGAGCCCGCTGCGCCCGAGCGCGCTGACGATGCCCGAGGTCACGGTCTGGCCGAGACCGAACGGGTTGCCGATCGCGACGACGAAATCGCCGACTTGCAGCTTGTCGGAATCGCCGAACGGCACCGCGGTCAGATGGTCGCTGGCGAGCTTCAGCACCGCGACATCGGTCTCGGTGTCGCGCCCGACGAGCTTCGCGGCAAGCCGGCGGTTATCCTTGGTAGTGACGGTGATCGAGGTCTCGTTGGCGACGACGTGCGCATTGGTCAGCACGTAGCCCTGCGCCGCATCGACGATGACCCCCGAGCCGGTCGCCTGGAACTCGCGCTCCTGGTAGCCCTGGCCGTTGGGGACATTGAAGAAGCGGCGGAAGAACGGGTCCTGCAACAGCGGGTTCTGCTCGCGCACGCGGCCCTTGACCGCGATGCTGACGACGCCGGGCGTGATCTCCTTCAGCATCGGCGCGAGGCTCGGCACGACGCCGCCGGTGAATTCGGGGATCGGCGCGGCCGCCCAGGCCGGGCTGATCGCCACGCCGGCGACCCCGCTCATCAGCACAAGCGCCGCGAACAGCCGCTTCATTCCACCGATCCTGTCGTGATGGCGGGCGACGATGGGTAAAACACCGTGCCGCGACGATAATTTCCGGCCCTATTATGTAAATCGCCGCGCGAGCGCTTCAAGGCACTGCAGCCGCCATTGGCACGACCCCTCCCCTTGCTGCCCGCCCCGTCGCTCCCTATAGTCCGCGGCTTATGGAGCCCTATGCCTATCGGCACCGGCATCTGCTCGGCATCGAAGGTCTGACGCCCGAGGATATCACCTATGTCCTCGACCGCGCCGACGGCTATGTCGACGTGAACCGGCAGGCCGAAAAGAAGAAATCGCTGCTGCGCGGGCGCACGCTGATCAACTGCTTTTTCGAGAATTCGAC
>DASZLY010000374.1:0-7084 GCA_035552135.1 Allostellaceae bacterium
ATGATGCTGCGCTCGTTCCCCGATCTGGTGGACGATATCGGCCTGCGCTCGGTCGAGGATTACGGACTGCGCCTCGTCGGCGCGATGCGCGAGATCGCGCCCGCCGCGCGGGCGGAGCCGGAGATCGTGTTGTTGTCACCCGGCACCTACAACTCCGCCTATTTCGAGCATGTGTTCCTGGCGCGCGAGATGGGCGTGCCGCTGGTCGAGGGCCGCGATCTCTTTGTCGAAAATGACCGGGTGTGGATGCGCACCACCGGCGGGCGGGCGCGGGTCGACGTGATCTATCGCCGGATCAACGACGACTTTCTCGATCCCCAGGCGTTCCGCCCGGACAGCATGCTCGGCGTGCCGGGGCTGATGCGTGCCTATTTCGCGGGCAATGTCGCGCTAGCCAACGCGGTCGGCACCGGCGTCGCCGACGACAAGGCGGTCTATGCCTATATGCCGCGCATCATCCGCTACTATCTCGGCGAGGACGCGCTCCTCGAAAATGTCGAGACGAATATCTGCCGCGAGGCCCCGGCCCTGCGCTACACGCTCGACCATCTCGCCGAGCTGGTGGTGAAGCCGGTCGGCGAGGCCGGCGGCTACGGCATCACGATCGGCCCGCGCGCGACCCGCGCCGAGCTCGACGACTGCCGCGCCAAGCTCGTCGCCGACCCGGCCAACTACATCTCGCAGCCCTGCATCTCGCTGTCGGTGTCGCCGACCTTGATCGACGGCGCGGTCGAGGCGCGGCATGTCGATCTGCGGCCGTTTGCGATCACCGGCGAGGAAACCTGGGTGCTGCCGGGCGGCCTCACGCGCGTCGCGCTGCGGCGCGGCTCGCTGATCGTCAACTCCTCGCAGGGAGGCGGGTCGAAAGACACGTGGGTGCTTGATTAACCCGCTGCTGGCGCGCTACGCCGAGTGCCTCTTCTGGATGGCGCGCTTTGTCGAGCGTGCCGAGAATCTGGCGCGCATCCTCGAAGTGCACGAGACCTATGCGCGCGACCGCCGCAGCACGCGCGAGTGGTACACGATCGTCCAGCTCAATGGCGACGAGGAAGCGTTCGCGAAAAAGCATCCCGCCGGGGCGAGCGCGAAAAACGTCATCCGCTTCTACCTGACCGACCGCGAGAACCCTGCCTCGATATTCTCCGTGGTGCGCAACGCGCGCGAGAACGGCCGCGCGCTGCGCCCGCTGATCTCGACCGAGATGTGGGTGCAGCTCAACGTCTTCCACAACCGCCTCGCGGCAATCGACGATCGCGAGCTGACGCCGGGCGCGCTGTCGCCGCTGCTCAACGACATCAAGCAGGCGTGCCAGACCTTTACCGGCATCACCGAGGGCACGTTCTACCGCGACCAGGCTTGGTATTTCTATCGCCTCGGCCGTTATCTCGAACGCGCCGACCAGACGACGCGGCTGCTCGACAGCAAGTATTTCGTGCTGACGCGCGACACCGACATCGCCAACATGGTCAACAAGGGGCAATGGCTCGCGCTGCTGCGCGCCGCCTCGGGCTACCACGCATTCCGGCTGTTGCATCAAAGCGACCTGACGCCGTGGCGCGTCGCGGCGTTCCTCTTGTTCAACTCGAGCTTTCCGCGCTCGGTGCTCCTCTGCGTGCGCGAGGTCGACGCGGCGGTCACCGGCCTCAAGTCGCGCTACAATCTGCGCGGCGGCAACGATATCGCCGAGGGGCTCGACCAGCTGCGGGCGATTCTCGGCGCGCGTTCGATCGACGAGGTGCTGGCCGGCGGGCTGCACGAGTTCATCGACTTCATCCAGCGCTATCTGATCGCCATCACCGACCGGCTCGGCGCGGCGTTTTTCGGCCATCCACCGGTGGAAAATTCCGCCTGGCAGGATGCCGAATTGTGGCCGCCCTACACCGCCGCGCCGGGCGATGGCTTGCAAATCCAGTCGCAAGCCTGATCTTTAAGGCGCCTCGTTTCCCCGAGTTCTGAGTGCGATGAAAGTCCTGACGGTTCGCCACGTCACCCTCTACCGCTACAAGCAGCCGGTCTCGTTCGGCGAGCACCGGATGATGCTGCGCCCGGGCGACAGCTACGACCAGCGGTTGATCGAGGCGCGGCTGGAGATCACGCCCGAGCCGTCGGAGCTCAACTGGATGCACGACCCGTTCGGCAATTGCGTCGCGACCGCACGGTTCGCGGGCCGCGCCGCCGAGCTCAAGTTCGACAGCACCATCCGCCTCGACCACGAGCCCAACAACGCACTCGAATTCCAGCTTGAGGATTACGCGCTCGACTACCCGTTCTCCTACAGCGCGGAGGAAATGCCCGACCTGCTGCGCTGCGTCGAGCGGCATTATCTCGACCGCGACCGCGAAATCGACCGCTGGGCGCACCAGTTCCTGCGCAAGCAGGGCCCGACCGGCACCCGCGATTTGCTGGCGGCGATGACGCACGCGATCCACGAGCGCTTCTCCTACGCCGCGCGCGCCGAGGCGGGAACGCAGGACCCGCTCACCACGCTGCGGCTCGGCAGCGGCAGTTGCCGCGACTTTGCGCTGCTGATGATGGAGGCCGCGCGCTCGCTGGGGCTCGCCGCGCGCTTCGTCTCGGGCTACCTGGTGCCGTCCGGCCGCGTCGACCGCACGCGCCTCGGCGGCGAGACGACTCATGCGTGGTGCGAAATCTACCTGCCGGGCGCCGGTTGGGTCGAGTACGACCCGACCAACGGGCTGATCGGCAACGCCGACCTGATCCGCGTCGCGGTGGTGCGCGACCCCCGCCAGGCAGTGCCGATCTCGGGCTCGTGGACCGGCTTTCCGTCCGATTTCATCGAGATGACGGTCGACGTCGCGGTGACGCCGGAAGAACCAGCCATCGAGGAGGTCGCCCGCGTGCGGGCCTAAAGCTCAACCGCCTCGCTCCTCAGCGCATGCGCGAGCCGGGATCCATCCCGAGATAGACGCGGCCGCCGATCGGGTACCATTCGGGCGCGATCGTCACGGTCTGCCCGACCGTGTGCAGGTCGCGCCAGCATTCGGCGAGGCGGCTCTCGCGCTTGAACGAGGTGCTGCCGCCAAAGCGATACACCAGATCCAGCGCCTCGCGCGCGCAATCGGCGGCATAAACCGAAGCGAGGCGGCAACGCGACCGCTGGTCGAGCGTCGTCTCCTTGCCGGCGGCGACCGTGTTCCACAATTCGGCGATCATGGCGTTGCGGTAGGTGCGCCCGGCATTGAGGACCGTGTCGGCGCGGCCGACCGCCTCCTGCACTTGCGGGCTCTCACACAACAGGCCGGCGGGGCGGCCGCGGGGCTGCTTGCCGCCGGCGAGCTCGATCAGCGCGTCGATCCCGGCGCGGGCGATGCCGGTGATGACCGCGCTGTGATGCGGGCCGACCCAGCATTGCGCCGGCAGCGCATAGGTGACGCCGGGCCAGCGGTTCCACTGATTGTCGAGCGGCGCGCCGAGATGCGGCATCGAGCGCCGCTCGGGCAGGAACACGTCGCTCACCGTCCAGTCGAAGCTGCCGGTGCCGCGCAGCCCGGCAACATCCCAGCTGCCCGGCACGATCTCGGCCTCCGAGCGCTTGAAGATGCCGCGCCAGAACAGCGGCCGGCCCTGCTCGTTGAGGCGCGGTTTGCCGTCGTCGAGGATCTGGAAGCTGCCGAGCATCCACACGGCCTCATTGCAGCCGCTGCCGAACTGCCAGCGCCCGGTGACGCGGTAGCCGCCCTCGACCGGCACCGCCGTGCCGCCGCCCTGCACCGCGGTGCCGGCGAGATTGGCCGGGCCGTCGCCGTAAAGCTCGTCGGTGCCCGCGGGCGGCAGGCCCAGCGTCACCAGCTGGCCGATGCTGTTGTTGGCAAGATTCCAGCCGACCGAGCCGACCCCCTCGGCCAGAAGCTCGACGACGCGCAGATAGGTCAGCGGATCGACCTCGAGCCCGCCATGCGCGCGCGGGATCAGCAGCCGGTAGAAGCCGGCCGCCCGCAGCTCGTCGACCAGCGCCGCGGGCATGCGCTGCTCGCGCTCGATCTCGTCCTTGTAGCGGCGCAGCGTCGGCCGGATGGCCTGCGCCGCCTGCACTACGGGTTGCGCATCGATATCCGCCGGCAAGCGCTGCTCCGGCACGCGAGAGTCTGGGGCAATCGTGTCCATCGGCTCCTCCTGGGGGCGGGGTGAGCCTAGCACGTTCCGCCGCCGCTGCTAGTCTCGCGCGCAGCAAAGCGGCGGGGTCGTGCTTGTTGCCACAAGGCGGGCGTGCGATGCTGGGTCATTCAACGCAATTCCGAGAGGGAATTATGGCGAAATACATGCTGGTCAGCTTCAAGACCTGCCCGTGGGTGCAGCGCTCGGCGATCATCCTCAGAGAAAAGAACACGCCGTTCGAGTTTCGCCATATCGAGCCCGACAACCGGCCCGACTGGTTCCTCGCGATCTCGCCGCACAAGAAGGTGCCGGTGATCCGCATCGACGACAGGGACTCGCTCTTCGAGTCGAACGCGATTAACGAATATCTCGACGAAACGGTCGAGCCGCGCCTCCATCCGGCCGACCCGCTGAAGCGCGCCGTCAACCGCGCCTGGACCGACTATGTGCCGACCTTCTCGTCCTCGGTCACCGGCTGCGCCTATGCCGCGACCAAGGAAGCCTATGAGGCGGCGATCGCCAAGATCCCCGAGGCGTTCGGCCGGATCGAAAAGGCGCTGGACGCGCAGGGCCCGTTCTTCAACGGCAAGGAATATTCGCTGGTCGATGCCGCCTACGCGCCGTTCCTGCAGCGCTATTTCTTCCTCGACCGGATCAAGAAGATCGGCGAGATGGAGAAGTATCCGCGGCTCTTTGCCTGGGCCAACGCGCTGATGGCGCGGCCGTCGACGCATTCCTTCCCCGAGGCCGAGTTCGAGGCGATGTACCGGGTGAATTTGCAGAAGCGCGGCAGCTACCTGTCGCAATTCGTCGAGCCGGCGCGCGCCGCCGCCGAATAGGCCTGCCGCCGCACGAAAAATCCCCTGATCGGCCGGTGAATCCGGTCGGTCAGGGGATTTTGCTTGGCACCCGCCCGCGCGGATTGCGGGCGGCTTGCTACGATGCGATCGCTACGATGCCCGGGCGAGGCGCCGCTCGTGCTGGCTTTCGAGATTGCCGGCTTCGCGCTCGAGATCCTCGGCGGTGCGCAGCCGCGCATCCCAGATCGCCGGGTTCTCGGCCCGCTCGGCGAATTCGCGATACCAGCTCGCGAGGTCGCGCAGCTTCTGTGCCTGATCCATTGACCCACGTTCCTCTGATGGAGTTTCGTCAGGGGAACGCCCCGCCGGAAGCCGGGTTCCGGGGGTCGCGGGCGGCGCGGAAGAATTATTTTCCATCGTTCGCCGCCGTGAAGCTGACATGCGCCGCGACGATCCGCCAGCCTTCGGCAAAGCGCACCCAGCTCTGCTGCTGGCGGCCGTTTCGCGCCTGGCCGGGGCGGCGGAATTCGTTCGAGGCGGTGGCGAAATCGCGGCCGAACGTGGTGATCGTGGTGTTGGCGATGACCCGCCTTCCAGGCGCGGCGCGGGCGCCGCGATAGGCAGCGATCTGGGCATGGCCGTAGAGCTCCTCGGCGATGCCGTAGCGCAGCGTATAGGGCGCGTCGCGGAACAGCTCGTCGAGCACCGCGACCTCGTTGGTGTTGAGCGCCTCCTCGTAGCGCATGAAGGCCGCCGTGACCTCGGCGACGATTTCCGGCAGGTTGATCTCGGGATCTAGAGCCACCGTACCCCCTCCGGTTGACGACGCAATGCCCGTGCCAGGGCACGGTGATGCCCTACCCGCTGTTGCGCAAGCCCGCAGCGATGCCGTTGATCGTCAGGTGGATGCCGGTGACGACGTCCTCGTCGCCGTCGCCCGCGCGGTAGCGGCGCAAGAGCTCGATCTGCATGTGGTTGAGCGGGTCCATGTAGGGGAACCGGTTGCGGATCGAGCGCGCGAGAAGCGGGTTGGTTTCGAGCAGCCGGCTCTGCTCCATGATCGCCAGTAGCGCCTCGATCGACGCCTCCCACTCGCCGCGCAGCCGCGCGAAGATGCGCTCGCGCAGGCCCGTATCCGACACCAGCTCGGCATAGCGCGAGGCGATCGCGATATCGCTCTTGGCCAGCACCATGTCCATGTTGCTGAGCAGCATCTGGAAGAACGGCCATTCGCGGTGCATCGCGCGCAGCGTTGCCGTGCCGGTTTCCGGCTCGGTCGCGAGAAACGCCTGGACGGCGCTGCCGAAGCCGTACCAGCCGGGCAGCATCAGCCGCATCTGCGCCCAACTGAACACCCAGGGGATGGCGCGCAAATCCTCGATCCGCTCGGAGGCTTTGCGCGCGGCGGGGCGGCTGCCGATATTGAGGTTGGCGATCTCGTTGATGACGGTCGACTCGCGGAAGAAACGCACGAATCCATCGGTTTCGTAAACGAGATCGCGATAGGCGCGATACGCATCGGCCGAGAGCCGCTCCATGAGATCGAGATATTCCGGGCGCGGCGCCGCCGCCTCGGGCTGCAGCAACGTCGCCTCCAGCGTCGCGGCGGCGAGCGTCTCGATGTTGCGGCGGCCGAGCTCGGGGTTGGAATACTTGCTGGCGATCACCTCGCCCTGCTCGGTGATACGGATCGCACCCTGCACCGCGCCGGGCGGCTGCGCGAGGATCGCCTGGTAGCTCGGGCCGCCGCCGCGCCCGACCGACCCGCCGCGGCCGTGGAACAGGCGGATGCCGACATCGTGGCGGCGGAACACGTCGACCAGCGCGATCTCGGCCTTGTAGAGCTCCCAGCCCGAGGTCAGGAACCCGCCATCCTTGTTGCTGTCGGAATAGCCGAGCATCACCTCCTGGATTTGCGCACGGCCGTCGAGGAAGCGCCGGTATTCGGGCGTGCCGAGCAGCTGGTCCATCACCTCGCCGCACTGGCGCAGATCGTCGATCGTCTCGAACAGCGGCACGATGTCGAGATCGAGCCGGCCGTCGCGCGGGGAGAGGAGCCCGGCTTCCTTGAGCAGCACGCCGACTTCGAGCACGTCGGAGACGCTCGTCGCCTTCGAGATCACGTAATGCGGCACCGCGGCCGCGCCGTAGCGGCGATGCGCCTCGGC
>DASZLY010000375.1:0-4246 GCA_035552135.1 Allostellaceae bacterium
GCGCCGACGCCGAGCGCCTGGGCGCCGAGCTGCTGCGGCCCGGTCATCTCGTGCCCGAAGCCGCTGCCGCCAAAGGCCGGCAGCGCGAACAGGGCGACCAGCAGCGAGCCCAGGATGCCGCCGACGCCGTGCACCGCGAAGACGTCGAGCGAATCGTCGATTCGGAGGCGGTTCTTGATAAAGCCGGTGGCGAAAAAGCACAGCGTGCCGCCGGCCGCGCCCATCACCGTCGCGCCGAGCGGGCCGACATAACCTGACGCCGGGGTGATGGTCGCCAGCCCGGCGACGCAGCCGGTGACGATGCCGACCGAGGTCGGCTTGCCGAGACGAAGCCGCTCGATGGTGATCCAGGCAAGCCCGGCGGCCGCGGCGGCGAAATGCGTCGCGAGGATCGCCGAGGCGGCCGCGGCATCGGCGGCGAGCGCGCTGCCGCCGTTGAAGCCGAACCAGCCGACCCACAGCATCCCGGCGCCGGCCATCGTCATGCCCGGGCTGTGCGGCGGCGCGAGGTGGTTGGGGAAGCCGTTGCGCGGGCCGACCAGCATCGCCGCGATCAGCGCCGAGACCCCGGCGGTCGTATGCACGACGATGCCGCCGGCGAAATCGATCGTGCCCCAGGCGGCGAGCCAGCCATTGCCCCACACCCAATGCGCCACCGGCAGGTAGACCAGCGCCAGCCACAGCGCCGAGAACAGCACGACAAAGCTGAACCGGGCGCGCTCGGTAAAGGCGCCGATGATGAGCGCCGGGGTGATGATCGCGAAGGTCATCTGGAAGAGGGCGATCGCCGCTTCGGGCACGCCGGTCGGGGTCAGGTGCTCGCGCACCTGCGTGAGGCAGGCCGCGCCGAGCGAGCCGATCAGCGCATTGCCCGGCTCGAACACCAGGCTATAGCCGAACAGCACCCAAATCAGCGAGACAACGCAGCTGATGACGAAACAATGCATCAGCACGGACAACAGGTTTCGCGCCCGCACCAACCCGCCATAGAACAGCGCCAGACCCGGCAGCGTCATGAACAGAACGAGCGCCGAGGCGACCAGCACCCAGGCCGTCGCGCCGCTGTCGAGCCCCGGCGGCGGCGCGGCTTTGGCGGCGCCCGCCGTCAGCCCGAGACCGAAGATCGCCGCAACAAAAAGGCGCAGCCCGCGCCGCGCCATACCCCAGCCCCGCGATGCCATCCGGCTCCCCGCCTGCCTAAACTTTCAGCAACCGCATAGTGGCGGAGCGCGCCGGCTCATTCAACCGCGTATTCGCTGGATCGCGGCCGCCTCGGCCGCTCTTGCCGGCAGGGGGGAGGCCCGCGATCCTAGGAGGAGATGCCGAGCTTCTTCTGCAAATCCGCCACCACCTGGGTGCGGCTGCGGGTGTTCCAGCGGCGGCGGCTGCCGATCGGGGCATTCTCGATCTCGGGATAGACCTTGAGCGCGACAAAGACCGGCCCCGGCTTTTCCAGAATCTGCGGCAGCGCGCGGTCGAAATCGTCGAGCTTGTCGAAAGCCTGCGCCCGCGGATAGCCGGCGGCGAGCGCCAGCCGGTCGTACTTGACGTTCTTGGCGTTGGGGACGGGCTGGCCGCCGGTGGTCGCGTAGACCTCGTTGTCCAAGAGGAAATGATAGAAATTCGCCGGTGCCTGCTCGGCGATCGTCGTCAGCATGCCGAGGCTCATCAATATGTCGCCCTCGGAATCGAACAGCACGACCTTGCGGTTGGGCTGCGCCAGCGCCAAGCCGAGAGCGAACCCGGCATGCCCGCCCATCGCCGGGTCGCCCAGCGGCACGTCGAGCTGCGGGTCGCCGGTCAGCTCGACCCAGAACTTGCCGCCGCGGCCAGGCACGACGATCGCGTCGCCGCGATGCGGCTTGAAGGCGGCCAGGGCTTCGGCGATGCGCATCATCGGACGCTACTCCTAAATCTGTTCGTCATCCCGGAGACCGCGCGTCGCGCGGGGGTCCGGAACCCATGAACACGGACTTCGCCAGGCTGGCTTCGTCGTCCGGGCAAACATGGGCAGGGCAGGTGTTCATGGGTTCCGGGTTCGCTGCCTCGCAGCGCCCCGGAATGACGATGGGGAATGTCACCGGTTGAAGCCGTGGAACTCGTCGCCGACGAGGACGACGACCGGCTTCCGGGTCTTCGCCGCCTGCTCGAAGGCGACCGAGATGCGCGGTGCGTCGGAATCGTTCTCGACGAGGTAATAGTCGAGCCCATAGGCGTTGATGAACGGCTCGGTATAGGTCGCCGCGGTGTCGGTGGTGACGCCGTGCCGCGTCCAGCCGCGATAGCCGACCATCATCACCACGCCGACATCCATGCCGAGCAGCCAGCCGCGCAGCGAGTCGCCCGATTCCTGCAGCCCGGTGTTCTGGATGAGGATCATCGGCCGCGCGCCGCCCGCCGCGAGCCCGGAGGCGATCGAGCAGGCATGGCCCTCGCGGCTGACGCCGACCAGGGTCAGCGACGGCTCCGCCTGCATCAGGAGGTAGAGCCAGTTGGTCTCGCTGTCGGGCAGCCAGACGATATGGCTGACGCCGTTCTTCTTCATCTCGGCGAGCACGGTCTCGGGGCTCAAGGATGCTTCGCTCATGCGCCTGTCCTCTGGTCTCGGCAAAACCATAGGCAGCCGCGCCGGGTTCCCGCAAGATCGCGCGATGCTGAACGACACGCAGCGCCGTTTTATCGAGAGCAGCCGGGTCGGCCATCTGGCGACCGCGGACGGGTCGGGGGCGCCCTATCTGGTGCCGGTATGCTTCGCGCTCGCCGAGGCGGCGCTCTACGTCACGGTCGACGAAAAGCCGAAACGGCAGGACCGGAAGCTGAAGCGGGTGCGCAATATCCTTGAAAACCCGCGCGCGGCGTTTGTCGTCGACCGCTGGGACGAGGACTGGAAGCGGCTCGGCTGGGTGATGCTGCGCGGCGCGGCGGAGATTCTCGACAGCGGCGCCGAGCACGACGCCGCCCAGGAATTGCTGTGCGAGCGCTATACCCAATACCGCGCGATGAACCTTGATGGCTTGCCGGTGATTGCGCTGCGCATCGCGAATGTCGCGAGCTGGGGTGATTTGTCTTGAACATAGATGATGTCGTCCCGGCAAAAGCCGGGACCCACTTTTCAAAGGCCCGAGACGGTTGAAGGGTGGGTCCCGGCTTTCGCGGGACGACAAATGTGCGTTGCGTCAGACAAGCTAGCGATTGCGTCGCCATCGCGGCTAAGCTTAGCGGAAGCGGCTTCCCCAGGAGGACGACATGGATTTCGGCGCTTTCATGTTCCACACCGACTACTCGATGCCGATCGTCGCGCTGGCCCAAGGCTGCGAGGCGCGCGGTTTCGAATCGCTGTGGGCGCCCGAGCATTCGCATATTCCGTTGAGCCGCAAGTCGCCGTTTCCCGGCGGCGGCGACGTGCCGAAAATGTACTACGACGCGATGGACCCGTTCGTGATCCTGACCGCCGCGGCCGCTGCCACGAAAAGGCTCAAAATCGGCACCGGCGTATGCCTGGTGATCCAGCGCGACACGATCCAGCTTGCCAAGCTCGCTGCATCGCTCGACCAGGTCTCGGGCGGACGCTTCTTGTTCGGCATCGGCGGCGGCTGGAACCAGGACGAGATGGAGGATCACGGCACGGTCTTCAGCACCCGCTTCAAGCGGATGCGCGAGCAGGTCGAGGCGATGCGCGAGATCTGGACCAAGTCGAAGCCGGAATATCACGGCGAGATCGTCGATTTCCCGCCGATGATGGCATGGCCGAAACCGGTGCAGAACCCGCTGCCGATCATCGTCGGCGGCGCCTTTCCGCATGCGGCGCGGCGCGCGGTGCGCTACGGCAATGGCTGGATCCCGATCGCCGGCCGGGCGATCTACGGCAATTTCGAGGACTACTTCCCGCAATACAAACAGATGCTGTCGGAAGCCGGGCGCACGCTCGACGACGCGCCGATCTCGATGTTCGGCGCCGCGCCCGATTACGACCAGCTGATGCGCTACAAGGAGCTCGGTGTCGCGCGCGTCGTCGCCGGGCTGCCGCCGGAAGGCGCCGACAAGGTCGAGCCGCTGCTCGACAAATGGGCCGAGCTGATCCGCAAGATCAACGGCTAAGCCAACGAGGGGAGGGGCGCATGCCCGATGTGAAGATCATGGCGGGCGGGCTCGGCTTTCCCGAGGGGCCCGTATGGATGGCCGACGGCTCGGTGATATTGGGAGAGATTTCCGGCAAGAAGGTGACCCGCGTCGCGCCCGACGGCAC
>DASZLY010000376.1:0-5927 GCA_035552135.1 Allostellaceae bacterium
TCGGCGTCGGCGGTCTGGCCCACCAGCCGGCCCGGCATCTGCCGCACATGCTGCTCGCGCGCCGCGAACAGGCCGACATGCGGGCCGCCGAAATTCAGCGCGTTACCGAGCGATTGGCCTTCGGCGGCGACGATATCAGCCCCCATCGCTCCGGGCGGCGTCACCGCGCCCAGCGAGACGATCTCGTTGACGACGACGATCAGCAGCACTCCGGCAACCCGGCATCGCGCCGCCAACGCCGAGCAATCGCGCAGCTCGCCAAAGAAATCCGGGTTCTGCACAACGACGCAAGCCGTTTCACTATCGATATCGATTGGATCGGCGACACCCGGCCGTGGCTCGAACGCCTGTAGTTGGAGCCCGGAGAATTGGGCATAGGTCGCGCATACCTCGCGGTAATGCGGATGCAGCCCGCCCGATAGCAGCGCCTTCCCGCGGCGGGTGATGCGATGCGCCATCGCCACCGCCTCGGCGCAGGCGGTCGCACCGTCATAGAGCGAGGCATTGGCAACATCCATGCCGGTCAGCAGCGCGACCTGGGTCTGGAACTCGAACAGCGCCTGCAAGGTGCCCTGCGCCAGCTCGGGCTGATAGGGCGTGTAGGAGGTGAGGAACTCGCCGCGCTGGATCAGATGATCGACCGCGGCCGGCACGTGATGGCGATACACCCCACCGCCGATAAAGAATGGGACCGAACCGGCAGGTGTGTTCTTGGCCGCGATGCGGGCGATCGCCCGCTCGACCTCCAGCTCACCCTGCGCCAGCGGCAGGTCGAGCAGCGCGGCGCGGCGCGCCGATGGCGGCACGTCGGCGAAGAGATCGTCGATCGACCCGACGCCAATCGCCGCCAGCATCGCGCCGCGGTCGGCTGGCGTCAGCGGCAGATAGCGCATCAGCCTTGCTCCGCGACGAATTTCTCGTAGGCCGCCTGATCCATCAGCCCTTCGAGCTCGTGAGGGTCGTCGAGCTTGACGGCGAGAAACCAGCCGTCGCCCATCGGGTCGGCGTTGACCCTGGCCGGGTCGTCGGCGATCGCGCCGTTGACCGCGACCACCTCGCCCGAGACCGGCGCGTAGACCTCGCTCGCCGCCTTGGCGGATTCGACGATTGCGGCCTCCTTGCCGGCCTCGACCCGCTTGCCCAGCGCCGGCAGCTCGACATAGACGATGTCGCCCAATTGCTGCTGGGCGTAGTCGGTGATGCCGATGATTACGGTGTCGCCGTCCTGCCGGATCCATTCATGGTCTTTGGTGAAGCGCAGCGTTGGCATGAGGATCTCCTGTCAGCCGCGGTAATAGCGGGTCGGGACAAAGGGCATCGGCACGATCCGGGCCGGCCGCGCGACATCGCGCACCACCACCGCGAGCTCGGTGCCGGGATCGGAATAGCGGCGCGCGACATAGCCTATGGCCAGCGGCGCCCCCAATGACGGACCGAACCCGCCGCTCGTCACCTCGCCGATGAGGTTGCCCGCGAGGTCGACGACGGCGCTGCCTTCGCGCGCCGGGGCGCGGCCGTCGGGGCGGATGCCGACGCGACGGCGCGGCGGCGGGTCGGTCAGCTCCTTGAGGATGCGCCCGGCGCCGGGAAAGCCGCCTTCCGCGCGGCGCCGCTTGCCGATCGTCCAGCCAAGTCCGGCGGCGACCGGGGTGGTGGTCTCATCGATGTCGTGGCCATAGAGGCAGAGCCCCGCCTCGAGGCGCAGCGTGTCGCGCGCGCCGAGACCGATCGGCAGCACCTCCGGCTCGGCCAAGAGCCGCTCCGCCAGCTCGACGGCGCGGCTGACTGGGACCGAAATCTCGAACCCGTCCTCGCCGGTATAGCCGGAGCGGGTGACGAACAGCTCGCCGAACCGCGCGCAGGACAGAAACGGCATCGTCGCGACGCCGGGGGCGAGGCGCGCCAGGACCGCAGCGGCGGCAGGCCCTTGCAGCGCCAGAAGCGCCAGCTCGTCGTGCAGCTCGACCTCGACCGCAGCCCCGAGCCGCGCGCGCAGATGCGTGACATCGCCCGCTTTGGTCGCGGCGTTGACGACGAGCTGGAACGCTCCGCCGACGCGCAGCGCCATCAAATCGTCGATGATCCCGCCCTGGTCGTTCAGGAGCAGCGTGTAGCGCATCCGCCCTTCAGCGAGCCCGGCGAGGTCGCCCGGCACCAGGGCTTCGAGCATCGCCGCGGTCGCGCCATGCAGCGCCACCTGTCCCATATGCGACACGTCGAACAGTCCCGCCTGGGCGCGGGTATGCAGGTGCTCGGCGATGATGCCGGTCGGGTACTGCACCGGCATCTCATAGCCGGCGAACGGCACCATCCTGGCGCCGCGCGCGACATGCAGCGCATGGAGCGGCGTGCGCCGCAGCTCTTCGGATTCGCCGTCAAGGACCACGGGCGCACCTCCACCGCGGCGGACGCAGGACGCCCGCCAAGAGATGCCCCCTCTGTCGCTTCCCCTGAGAGATTCACCGCCCGGCCATCACGTGGCCCGCTTGCGGCTTACTCCTTCGGTGAGCGGCGGGCGATCTTCCCCGCCGCTGCTTTCCAGAGCGCCCTTACCCCCGCAGTCCTTTTGCCTGAGAGTTTCCGGGGCGGTTGCTCCTTCGGCGCCGCTCCTCATCGCCATGCGACAAGAACGCGGCCTCTCCTGCGGGGGTGCATTCGGCGGCGCCTGTTTAGCATCGCCGATAGGGATAAGCCAGCCTTAGCGGCCGCGATAGTTCTTGTAGAACTCGACCGCCTGCGGGTTTTCCTGGAAGCCGACCGTGATGTTGAGGTCGGAGAGCGGCCGGCCGCCGGTGGCAAAGGCAACCTCGACATGATCGCTGACCCCGGCGCGCTTGCCATCGGGCGCCAGGGTAACGTGGACGGCGAAGGATTTCTTGCCGAGGATCGTCTGGTCCGCGCCGGTGAGTGCCACGAAATAACCGAGATCGACATCGTTGCCGTGGCTGGCGGGGCCGCGCTCGGCGACGATGACGTTGTCGAGCGTCGCGTGCAGCGTATCGCCGCTCATCTTGCAGGCGGCGGAAATATCGCTGTAGACGCCGTAAAAGGCGGCATTGATCGGCTTCGCCTCGCCACCGGGCTGACTGAACACCACGGTATTGGCAAGCGGGCGCAGGATCACCGCGACCGGGCAGGCCGGCATCGCCGCTTGCTCGGACTTCTTGCCGACGAACGGGACCCAGCTGCAGCTCGCCAGCAGCGCCAGGCCGAAAGCCGCGGGCAGCGCCGGGGCGCCGCGAAACTGCAGGATGCGCAACACCGAGCCCGAATCAGATGCGGTTATGGGTTCCGTCGCAGAGCGGCGACTTGCTCGTCGCCTTGCAGCCGCAGAACCAGACCTCACCGGTCTTGTCCGCGGTGTACATGGCCGGGCTGAGGCCGGTGCCCTGGTGCGAACCGTCGCAGAACGGCTGGCCCTTGCTGCGCCCGCAGGCGCACCAGAAATAGCGCTTGCCGGCTTCGACGGCGACGCCGTACGGCGCCTTTTGCGCTGGGATCGGAGCGTCCATCTTTCTTCCCCACCCTGGCCCTTGTACTGTCCGCGCGAGCCGCGCGGTCCCCTGTTCGTCGGTCGATCGGGGCCGGCGCGACTGTATGCGAGCCTCGCCCGCCGCACAAGCCGGGTCGGGCGGCGACAGCGCCTCGTTTGGAAACGGCGACGGGACAACGGCCACGGGACATGGCGGTCTATACCGAAATCGGCGACGACGAGCTGCGCACCTTCATCGCCGCCTACGACATCGGCGAGGTGCTGTCGTGCAAGGGCATCGCCGAGGGCGTCGAGAACTCGAACTACCTGCTCGCCACCGAACGCGGCTCGTTCATCCTGACCCTCTATGAAAAGCGTGTCGCGCCGGCCGATTTGCCGTTCTTCATCGCGCTGATGGACCACCTCGCGCATCACGGCGTCGCCTGCCCGACCCCGGTGCGGGCGCGCGACGGCGACGCGCTGCGCGAGCTGTGCGGCCGCCCGGCGGCGATCGTGACCTTCTTGAACGGCATGTCGCCGCGGCGGATCGAGCCTTATCATTGCGGGGCCATCGGCGCGGCCTTGGCGCAGCTCCATTGCGCCGGCGCTTCGTTTTCGATGACCCGGCCCAACAGCCTCGGCGTCGGCGGCTGGCGGCGGCTTTACGAAAGCTGCGCCGACCGCGCCGACGAGGTCATGCCCGGCCTCGCCGACGAGCTCGGCACGGAGCTGGCGCTGTTCGAGACGTCGTGGCCGAAGGGGCTGCCGGGCGGCGTCATTCACGCCGACCTCTTCCCCGACAACGTCTTCTTCCGCGAGCGGACGCTGTCGGGCCTCATCGATTTCTATTTCGCCTGTACCGATTCGCTCGCCTACGACATCGCGGTGTGCCTCAACGCCTGGTGCTTCGAGCCGGATGTCAGCTTCAACGTCACCAAGGGGCGGCTCCTGGTCAGCCATTACCGCGCCGGGCGAGCGTTAAGTGACGCCGAGATCGCGGCGCTGCCGATGCTGGCGCGCGGCAGCGCGCTGCGGTTCCTCCTGACCCGGCTCTATGACTGGCTGAACCAGACCGCCGGCGCGCTGGTGCGGCCGAAAGACCCGATCGAATACCTGAAAAAGCTGCGCTTTCACCGCGGCATCAACGATCCTGCGCTGTATGGCATCGGCTGATCCGGTCGAGATCTTCACCGACGGCGCCTGCAGCGGCAATCCGGGGCCGGGCGGCTGGGGCGCGATCCTGCGCTATCGCGGGGTCGAGCGGGAGTTGGCGGGCGGCGACCCCGCCACCACCAACAACCGCATGGAGCTGATGGCGGCGATCGCTGCGCTCGAGACGCTGAAACGGCCCTGCCGCGTCGATCTCTATACCGACAGCCGCTATGTCCTCGACGGCGCGACGAAATGGCTGCCGAGCTGGAAGGCGCGCAGCTGGCGCACCGCCGACAAGAAGCCGGTCAAGAATGTCGATTTATGGCAGCGGCTGGAGCTGGCCCTCGCCCCACACCAACTCGACTGGCACTGGGTCCGGGGCCATGCCGGCCATCCGGAAAACGAACGCGCCGACGCGCTGGCCCGCGGCCAGATCGCATCGGCGCGTAACGGAAGTGCTGCTTTCTAACCTTTGATGCGCCAGGTCTTGCTGTCGCCGACCTCTTCGATCGCTCCGCGCGCGGCGAGCTGGCCGAGGGCGTGGCGGATCGAGGTGAAGGCCACGGAGGCGCCTTTGTCGCGCTGAAGCGCGGTGCGGATCTCGGCCGGGCGCGCGGCGCCGGGCGCCATCCCCTTGAGGATATCCTCGATCATCGCGGCGTTGTTACCGCGGCGCGGACGCGACCCCGTCTTGGGCGCAGATGCCTTGGCGGGACGGCCGCGGCGGGCCGGCGCCTTGGCCACGCGGGCCGGTTTCGCCGCACGGGCCGGTTTCGCCGCCCGAGCCGGCTTTGCCGCAGCGGCGGGCTTGGCGGCCGGTGCGGCCTTGGCCGGAGCCGCCCGTTTTGCGGACGCTCGACGGCGCGGCGCCGATGGCGCAGCCGCGGGCCCGCCCGCCACCGCCTTTTGGATCACCTGCATCGCCGCGGCGTAACCGGCGGCATAAGCTTCCTTGCGGATCGCCTCGATCTGGCTTTGCAATTGGGTAAGCGCCGATCTTGCCATCGTTCTGCCCCCCTTCCCTGTCTGTTATCTAGGGTTACCACGTTTGCGATCGTTACAATAGAGCGACATAGCTCGTGTTCGCCCTATCTCCGCCGGCTAGAGTTTTTCCCGCGGCGGCCGGGTGTCGGTGACGAGATCGCGCAGGACGCGCTTGCCCGGCAGCGGCTCGAGCACCATCGCCGCCCCTGCCGCGAGCCGGGTCGTGCACGCATAGGCGACGCGGCCGTCGATCGCCATCGTGCATTCCTTGCAGACATTCGCGTTGATGCAGCTGTAGCGGATCGCCAGCGACGGGTCG
>DASZLY010000377.1:0-34545 GCA_035552135.1 Allostellaceae bacterium
GACCCGCGCCCGCCGACCGTGACCTCGGGCGTCCGCCTCGGCTCGCCGGCGGCGACGACGCGCGGCTTCGGCGTTGCCGAGTTCCGCCAGATTGGCCGTTGGATCGGCGAGGTGCTGCGCGGCCTGCACCAGCATCCGGACGGCAATTCCGGTGTCGAGACGCGCGTGCGCCAACAGGTCGGCGCGTTGTGCGCGCGCTTTCCGGTGTATCCGCAGACCTAGGGGAAGGGAGAGGGAGAGATGCGCTGTCCGTTCTGCGGCACCGACGACACCCAGGTCAAAGATTCGCGGCCGACCGACGATCGCGGCGCGATCCGCCGCCGGCGCTTCTGCCCCAATTGCGCGGCGCGCTTCACCACCTTCGAGCGGGTGCAGCTGCGCGACCTCACCGTCGTGAAGAAGAACGCGCAGCGCGAGCCGTTCGACCGCGACAAGCTGGCGCGGTCGATCTATGTCGCGATCCGCAAGCGCCCGGTCGAACCCGACCGCGTCGAGCGGATGATCAACTCGATCGTGCGCCAGCTCGAAAGCTCAGGCGAGCCGGATATCCCGAGCGACCTGATCGGCGAGCACGTGATGGAGGCGCTGGCGACGCTCGACCAGGTCGCCTATATCCGCTTTGCCTCGGTCTACCGCAATTTCCGCGAGGCGAAGGATTTCGGCGAGTTCGTCGGCCGCATCGCGGCCGATGGCGATTGCTGAGAAGGCGGCGGTCACGTTCTCAAATGCCGCTTCCCGGCGTGAGCCGGGACCCATACATCAAACGCACGAACGACCGGAAAAGTGGGCCCCGGCTTTCGCCGGGAGCGAATAAGATGAACGACATCGCTCATATGCGCGCGGCGCTGACGCTGGCGCGGCGCGGGCTCGGCAATGCCTGGCCGAACCCAGCGGTCGGTTGCGTGATCGTCAAGGACGGGCGCGTCGTCGGCCGCGGCTGGACGCAGCCCGGCGGCCGCCCGCATGCGGAGACCGAGGCGTTGAGCCGCGCCGGCGCCGCGGCGCAGGGCGCCGCCGCGTACGTCACGCTCGAACCGTGCAGCCATCATGGCCGGACGCCGCCTTGCGCCGAGGCACTGATTGCCGCCGGTATGGCGCGCGTCGTCACCGCGATCAAAGACAGCGACCCGCGCGTCTCGGGTCGCGGGCTGGCGCTGCTGCGCGCGGCCGGCATCGCGGTCGAGACCGGGCTTTGCGCCGACGCGGCAAGCGAGCTCAATGCCGGGTTCTTCCTGCGCGTCGCCGAGGGACGGCCGCTCGTCACGCTGAAGCTGGCGACCTCGCTCGACGGCCGCATCGCCACCGCCGGCGGCGAGAGTCGCTGGATCACCGGCGCAGCGGCGCGCGGGCGGGCGCATCTGTTGCGGGCGACGCATGACGCGGTGCTGGTCGGCACCGGCACCGCGCTCGCCGACGATCCCGAGCTGACCTGTCGCCTGCCGGGGCTCGAAAACCGCTCGCCGGTGCGCATCGTCATCGACCGCCAACTCCGCTTGCCGACGACGCTGCGCCTCGTCGCAGGCGCGCAGGTCACGCCTACTTGGGTCGCGACGCAGGCCGCGGCCGATCCGGCGCGGCGCGCGGCGCTGGCGGCTCAGGGTGTGAAGATCATCGCCGGCGAGCCGGATGCGGTGGGCGGCGTCGATCTTGCCGCACTGCTGCAAGACCTCGGCAGCGAAGGGCTGACGCGCCTCCTCGTCGAGGGCGGCGGCCGGCTCGCCGCGTCGCTATTGCGTGCCGGCCTCGTCGACCGCCTGGTGTGGATGCACGCGCCGCTGGCGATCGGCGGCGACGGCGTTCCGGCGATCGCGACGCTCGGGCTTGACAAGCTCGCCGGCGCGCCGCGCTTTACGCTCGCCGCGGTCGAGACCGCCGGCGGCGATGTGATCGAAACTTACCGCCGCGCCTAGCGGTTGCCGCACTGCCGGTCGAGTACGTCGCTCATCTCGATGCCGTGCTGGCTGGCGCCGGCGGCGAAGGTCGTCCCGACCATCGGGCTGTATAGCGACCCGCCGAAATTCATCGTCACCGGACTCAGCACGCGCCAGCCGCCGGCGGTGTTGCGCTGGAAGGCCGTGCACGGGATCGGCCCGTCGGCGGCCTTGGCGGCGACCGAGTGCGCTGCCCCGGCGCCGAGCACCAGCACGGCCGCCGCGGCCACCGCGAATCGGCCGAAACGATTGCCTGAGGTTTGCATTGCCTAGCCCTCTCGACGCACCAATTCACCCCGGTAAACACCGCAGCGACGCGTTCCGCACCCGGCTGCATCGCGGCAAAAGGACTGGCTAATTCACAGGCAGGCTCCTAGCCTAGCCGGCATGTTCACCGGGATCGTCACCGATGTCGGCGAGGTCAAGGAAGCGCGCCACGGCAATGGCGGGCTGACGCTCGTCGTCGCTACCGCCTATGACACGGCGCCCATTCCCATGGGCGCATCGATCGGCTGCTGCGGCGTTTGTCTGACGGTGGTGGCGAAGGAGAACGGCTTGCTGACCTTCGAGGCTTCGGCCGAGACGCTGGCCTGTTCGACGCTCGGAGGGTGGCGCAAGGGCGCGCGGATCAATCTCGAACAGGCGATGAAACTGGGCGACGAGATGGGCGGCCATCTCGTGCTCGGCCATGTCGACGGCGTCGCCGAGATCGTCGAGCGGCGGCCGGACGGCGAGTCGGTGCGTTTCACCATGGCCGCGCCGGGCGATCTCGCGCCCTTTATCGCGCCGAAAGGGTCGGTGGCGCTCGACGGGGTCAGCCTCACCGTCAACGAGGTCGAGGGCACGCGGTTTGGGGTCAACATCATCCCGCACACGCTGTCGCACACGATTTTCGGCGATGCTGGGCCGGGGACCAAGATGAACCTCGAAATCGACCTGATCGCCCGCTATGTCGGGCGGCTGCTGGACGCGCGAGGGGCGCGCTGATGGCCGGCAAGAGACCGCACGTCCTCCTCGTCGAGGCGCCGTACTACACGCATATCGCGGCGCTGCTGCGCGAGGGCGCCGAGCACGCGCTGGCTGCCGGCGGTGCCACCTTCGAGGTGGTGCAAGTGCCGGGTTCGTTCGAGATTCCCGGCGCGATCCGCATGGCCGACGCGGCGGGGAAGTTCGACGGCTTTGTCGCGCTCGGCTGCGTCATCCGCGGCGAGACCAGCCATTATGACCATATCTGCGAATCGACGGCGGAATGGCTGCAGCGGCTCGCGGTCGAGCACGGGCTGCCGATCGGCTACGGCATCCTCACCTGCGAGAACGAGCAGCAGGCGCTGCATCGCGCCAACCCGGGCGGCAATGGCCGCGATCACGGCGGCGCGGCGGCGCGCGCCTGTCTGGCGATGATCGGCGTCAAGCGCCAGTTCGGGGGCTGATTGAGCGCGGAAAACCTTGCCGGCCAGGATCGCGAGCGGCAATCGGCCGGCGGGCGGCGGCGCAGCGTCGCGCGGCTCGGCGCGGTGCAGGCGCTCTACCAGCTCGCCCTCAACCCAGGGCTCGGCGCCGAAATCGTCGTCGGCGAGTTCCTGCACCATCGCCTCGGCCGCGAGATCGACGGCGACGTCTATGGCGAAGCCGACGAGACGCTGTTCGGCGATATCGTGCGCGGCGTCGCGCAGCACCGCGAGCGGCTCGACGAGGCGATTTCCGCATCGCTGACCGACGAATGGCCGCTGCATCGGTTGGAGACGATCCTGCGGCTGATCCTTGAGGCCGGGGTTTACGAGCTGGCCGAGCGCGCCGACATCCCGCCGCGGGTGACGCTCAGCGAATACGTCGCGATCGCTTATGCCTTCTTCGATGGCAAGGAGCCGGGCCTCGCCAACGGCGTGCTCAACCGCCTCGCCCGGGCGTTGCGCGGCGAAGAGCTTTGAGGCGATGAAGACGCCCGCTGGGAAAAAGCCGGCGGGGCTCGGCGAGTTCGGCCGGATCCGCGAATTCTTCGCGCCGCTGGCGGGGCTTGGCTCGTTCGACCTCAGCGACGACGCGGCGCTGCTCGACGGTCAGCTGGGTTATCATCTTGTGGTCACCGTCGACCAGGCGGTCGAGGGCGTGCATTTCCTGCCCGGCGACCCGCCCGAGGCGGTCGCCAAAAAGCTCATGCGGCGCAACCTGTCCGACCTCGCGGCGATGGGCGCCACACCGCGGCATTATCTGGTGACCAGCGCCCTGCCGGCGTCGTGCGGCGACGACTGGGTGCGGCGCTTCGCGGCGGGGCTGGCGGAAGATCAGCACCGTTACGGGATTTCATTGCTCGGCGGCGACTCGACGTCGACGCCGGGGCCGGCGTCGCTGACTTTGACCGCGATCGGCCAGGTCGCCACGGGCCACGAGATCCGCCGCAATGGCGCCAAATCCGGCGACCGGATTTGGGTCAGCGGCACGATCGGCGACGCGTATCTCGGGCTTAGGGTATTGCGGGGAGACGAAGGTTTCTCCGGGCTGGCAGCCTCTCACGCCGAGGCGGTGATCGCGCGCTATCGACTGCCCGATCCACGCGTCGAGCTGGGCCCCCGGCTCGAAGGCATTGTGCATGCGATGATCGATGTGTCGGATGGCCTCGTCGCAGATCTGGAGCATATTTGCGAGACCTCCGGGGTCGGCGCGACGGTTGCGCTCGCCGCCGTGCCGCTGTCGCCCGCGGCGCAGGCGGTCGTCGCCGTGGATGAGGCGGTGCGCGAGCGCCTCGCGACCGGCGGCGACGATTACGAGCTGCTATTCGCCGCGTCGCCCGAGGCCGCGGGTGAAATCGCGGGACTGTCGGCGGCGCTCGATCTGCCGATTACCGAGATTGGCCTGATCGAGACGGGCGAGGGCGTGCGCGTCGTCGATGCCGCCGGCGCGACGTTGCCGCTCGCCGCGCCGGGTTGGCGCCATTTCTGAGCACGACGATGCACGATACTGCGCGCAGGATTGGCCGGTTGTTTTTCGAGACCTATTGTTCGGACGGGCCGTGCGCGATCCTCGAAATCGGCTCGCAAGACGTCAATGGTGCCTTGCGTAACGAAGCGCCGCCAGGCTGCCGTTACATCGGCGTTGACCTCGCCGCCGGAGCTGGCGTCGATATTGTCCTCGAACGGCCTAGCGAGTTGCCGTTCGACAACGAAGATTTCGACGCGGTCGTGTCGTCGTCATGCTTCGAGCACGATGCGATGTTTTGGGTCACATTCCTCGAGATGCTGCGGGTGACGAAGCCCGGTGGCCTCGTCTACATCAACACGCCGTCGAATGGCGCCTACCACGCTTATCCGGTCGACAATTGGCGGTTCTATCCGGATGCGGCGGTGGCGTTGGTCGGATGGGCGATCTGCCAGGGCTACGAAGTGGAGCTGGTCGAATCATTCATCGCGCGGCGCATCGGCGATCAGTGGAACGACTGCATTATGGTTTTTCGCCGCGACCGCGACGCCGCGCCGATCGCGCAACGCGTCGTCGATCACCTGCCCGGCGCCCGCAACATCCGCCGCAGTCTCGACGGCGACGTCGAGCAGCGCGAGGAGTTGACCGAGGACATGCTGCTGCTCGCCGCGGCGCGCAAAAACCTCGCCGCGCGGGAAGCCGAGATTGCCAAACTGACTGCCGCGCTGCGCTCAGCGGAGACGCGGTTTGCCGCCGCCAGTGCGAAGTGGGTCGGCTTCGATTGCTGAGCGGCGGTTAGTTCGGGGCTCGCAGTTGCGCGCCGCCAGCAGCCTTGCGCCCGCCCGTGTTGACCGCGGTCGCCCAGCCCTTATGGTCTGCCGATGATTGCCGCGCTTCGCGCCCGTCGCACCGTCCTGCTGCTCGCCGGCTGTCAGGCCATGGCGATGACCAGCATGAGCATCCTGGCGACGACCTCCGCGATCATCGGCCACATGCTAGCGGCCAACAAGGCGCTGTCGACCCTGCCGGTGGCGCTGCAGCAGGCCGGGATGATGACCGCGACGATCCCGGCGGCGCTGCTGATGGCGCGGATTGGCCGGCGCGGCGGGTTCTGGGCCGGGACCGTGCTCGGCGCCTCGGGCGCGGCAGTGGCGGGAAGCGCGGTGTGGCTTGCCTCGTTCCCGCTGTTCTGCCTCGGCACCTTTATGATCGGCAGCTCCAACGGGTTCGCGCAGCAATACCGTTTCGCCGCCGCCGAGCTGGCCGATGAGGGGTTTCGCGCGCGAGCGATCTCGCTGGTGCTGGCCGGCGGGGTGGTCTCGGGGATTTTCGGCCCGGAGACGGCGAAATGGTCGCGCGATTTCTTCGCGCCGGTGCTTTTCGCCGGCTGTTTCGCGATGATCGTCGTGCTGCAAATGGGCGCGGCGGCGCTTTTGTCGCTGGTGCACCTGCCGCCGCCTCCGCCGCGCGGCAGCCTCAAGGGCGCGGGCCGGCCGCTGGGCGAGATCGTGCGCCAGCCGCTATTCGTCGTCGCGCTGCTGTGCGGCATGGTCGGCTACGGCGCGATGACGCTGGTGATGACCGCGACGCCGATCGCGATGCTCGGCTGCGGCTTTCACTTTAGCGACGCGGCCTTTGTCATTCAGTGGCACATCCTCGGCATGTACGGGCCGAGCTTTTTCACCGGCAGCCTCATCAACCGCTACGGGCTGACGGCGATTCTCTCCGCCGGCGCGGTGTTGCTGCTCGCCTGCTGCGGCATCAACCTCGCGGGAATCGCCGAGGGCAATTTCTGGGCCGCCAATGCGCTGCTCGGCATCGGCTGGAATTTTCTCTTTATCGGCGGGACGACGCTGTTGACCCGCACCTACCGCCCGGAGGAGCGCGCCAAGGTACAGGCGCTCAACGATTTCACCATTTTCGGCACCGCGACGCTGTCGTCATTGTCGTCGGGCGCGCTGCTGGCGGGCTTTGGCTGGACCATGGTGCAGCTGACGGTGCTGCCGCCGGTGGCGGTCGCTTTCGCCGCGATCCTGTGGATGCGCTGGAGCGCGGCGCGCGCACGGCCGAGCTACGCCGGCAACTAGGCGGCGAATATTGCCTGCGCGCGGCAAGTCTGGCATCTTCCAGCCCATCCGACCCGCCCCCGCAGACGGCGGGTTTTTGTTGCAGCACCCTTGGGGGAAAAGACGACGATGAGTGGCCCCGAAATCTTGGTGATCGCTTGCGGGCTGGTGGCCCTGCTCTACGGGTTCGTCACCAGCCGCCAAGTTCTGGCGGCCAATGCCGGGACGGCGCGGATGCAGGAGATTTCCAGCGCCGTTCAGGTCGGCGCCAACGCCTACCTCAACCGGCAATACCGCACGATCGCGATCGTTGGGATCGTCATCCTGATCATTCTCGGCGTGCTGCTCGGCTGGCGGGTCGCGGTTGGCTACCTGATCGGCTCGGTACTGTCGGGCGCGGCCGGCTATATCGGCATGAACGTCTCGGTGCGCTCCAATGTGCGCACCGCGCAAGCGGCGCGCAGCGGGCTGGCGGCGGGGCTCAACATCGCCTTCAAGGCCGGGGCGGTGACCGGGCTGCTGGTGGTCGGGCTCGGCATACTCGGCGTCTCGATCTACTACTTTTTCCTGCGCGCGACGCTGCCCGGCAACGATCTGCGCCCGGTGCTCGAGGCGATGGTGGCGCTCGGCTTCGGCGCCTCGCTGATCTCGATCTTCGCCCGGCTCGGCGGCGGCATCTTCACCAAGGGCGCGGATGTCGGCGCCGACATCGTCGGCAAGGTCGAGGCCGGCATTCCCGAGGACGATCCGCGCAACCCCGCGGTCATCGCCGACAATGTCGGCGACAATGTCGGCGACTGCGCCGGGATGGCGGCCGATCTGTTCGAGACCTACGCCGTGACCATCGTCGCGACGATGCTGCTCGCCAACATCTTCTTCCTGCCGCCGCTGCGCGACACGATCATGCTGCTGCCGCTGGTGATCGGCGGGGTGTGCATCGTGACATCGGTGATCGGCACGTATTTCGTGCGGCTGGGCGCCGATCAGGGGATCATGTGGGCGCTCTACAAGGGGCTCATCGCGACCGGCATTCTCTCGATCATCGCGATCGCCATTGTCGTCGGCTGGCTTATCGGCTTCCAGGACAAGCTGCCGATGACGGCGGGCACGATCACCGGCTGCGACGTGCTCAGCTGCGCGGTCGTCGGCCTCGTGGTCACCGGGCTCATCGTCTGGATCACCGAATACTACACCTCGACCGAGTACCGTCCGGTGCGCAGCATCGCCAACAGCTCGACCACCGGCGACGGCACCAACGTGATCCAGGGCCTCGCGATTTCGATGGAAGCGACGGCGCTGCCGGTGCTGGTGATCTGCGTCGGCATCATCGTCTCGTACCTGGTTGCCGGCCTCTTCGGCATCGCCCTCGCGGCGACGACGATGCTGGCGCTGGCCGGCATGGTGGTGGCGCTCGACGCCTACGGCCCGGTCACCGACAATGCCGGCGGCATCGCCGAGATGGCCGACCTGCCGCCGGAAGTACGCAAGACCACCGACGCGCTCGACGCGGTCGGCAATACCACGAAGGCAGTTACCAAGGGCTACGCGATCGGCTCGGCGGGGCTCGCCTCGCTGGTGCTGTTCGCCGCCTATACCGAGGATTTGAAGCACTACTTCCCCAATCTCGACGTGCGGTTCGCGCTGCAGGATCCCTATGTCGTGATCGGGCTCTTCCTCGGCGGGCTGCTGCCGTATCTCTTCGGCGCGATGGGCATGACCGCGGTCGGCCGCGCCGCGGGCTCGGTCGTCAACGAGGTGCGCCGCCAGTTCCGCGAGATCCCCGGCATCATGCAGGGCACCGCGAAGCCGGATTACGGCCGTGCGGTCGACATGCTGACCCGCGCCGCGATTCGCGAGATGATCGTGCCGTCGCTCTTGCCGGTGCTCGCCCCGATCGTGCTGTTCGTCGTGATCTCACTGGTCGCCGGGCGTGCCGCGGCGTTCAGTGCGCTGGGCGCGATGCTGCTGGGCACGATCGTCACCGGGCTGTTCGTCGCGATCTCGATGACCTCGGGCGGCGGCGCCTGGGACAACGCCAAGAAGTACATCGAGGAAGGCCATCACGGCGGCAAGGGCTCCGACGCGCACAAGGCGGCGGTGACCGGCGATACCGTCGGCGACCCTTACAAGGACACGGCGGGGCCGGCGGTCAATCCGATGATCAAGATTACCAATATCGTCGCGCTGTTGCTGCTTGCCATCCTCGGCAGCTGGCTGCATTAAGCCGCCGTTTGCACAGCGAGGGACGCCTCCGGTTCGCCCCGGAGCGCCGGGTTCTATTTACCGGCGCCGCTTCCGCCGAACCGGCCGATATTGCCGAGCAGCTGCTCCATGAACGACAGCTCGCGGCCGGGCGCCGGGGTCGCGCCCGGCGCTGGGCTGATGTGCTCGCCGTCGGCCATTGTCTTGTGGCCGAGATCCTTGACGACCCCCTTGTCGTTGAAATCAACGATGAAGACCTGCTGATCGAGTACCGTTGGCGAGAAGAAGGCGACCTGCTTGGTCTTGCGGCTGATGTAATACCAGGTGTCGTCATCGAAGGTGCTCGCGCTCGAGGGGCTGCCGAGAATCTTGACGACCTGCTCCTTGGTGGTGCTGCCGGGCTGGATTTCGGCGAGTTTGTCGGGGTCGGGCAGATGGCCGCGCTGGTCTTCGCTCACCGCGCAACCGGCGAGCAGCAGCGCGACGGCGATGGCCGCCGCCCGCGCCGTATCGCGCCGCCGCGCCATGTTGAAACGATTGCCGGTGGAACCCATGTCTCGCGCTGACTTAAAACGCCGGCCGAGCCCTGTCAACGTCCGGCCTCGCCGCAGGATTTAAGGCGCCCATTGCCGTTTCGCCGCAACCCCGCCCGCGATGCCGCCGAGCTCGCCTATGACGCCGTCGTGGCGCAGGCGCGGCGGCCCGAATTCTATACTGCGATGGGCGTCCCCGATACGCTCGACGGGCGGTTCGAGGCGATCTGCCTGCACGCCTTTCTCTATCTTCACCGGTTGAAGGGAGAGGCCGCGCCGGCGGCTTTGGTGAGCCAGCTGTTCTTCGACCGCATGTTCGCCGATTTCGACCGCTCGCTGCGCGAAATCGGCACCGGCGATCTGGGCGTCGGCCGCCAAGTGAAGCGCATGGCCGAGGCGTTTTACGGCCGCGCCCGCGCCTATGAGGACGGGCTCGCCGGCGATGACGCGGCGCTCGGCGCGGCGCTGACCCGCAATCTCTACGGCACCGCCCAGGCGGGCGAAGCGCAACCCGCGCGGGCGGCCGCCTATCTGCGCCGCGAGGTCGCGGACCTCGCGGCGCAGCCGGCGGGCGCACTGCTCGCCGGCCGAATCGTCTTCAGTGCGCCATGAGCGGCGGCACCAAGGAGTTCGCACGGCGAGTGCCGCTGTCGCGGCTCGGCACCGAGCCTTTCCGCCAGCACGTCGCCGCCGAGGCCGGCGAACGCGCGGCGCTGGCACGGCGCTTCGGCCTGATCGGGCTCGACCGGCTGGAGGCCGAAGTCGAGCTCGTCCGCGAGCGGGCGGGGACCATCCTCCTGTCTGCTGCGTTCGCGGCTGATTTCGCGCAGGAATGCATCGTCACGCTCGATCCCGTCGCGGGCAGCGTCAGCGAGAGCTTCCGCTTGCGCTACGGCCCGCCCGAAGCCGAGGAAACCGCCCCGTCCGGTGACGACGACCCGGCGTTCGAGCCGCTGACCGCGGAGGCGATCGACATCGGCGAGGCGGTGGCGCAGGAATTTTCGCTCGCGCTGCCGCCGTTTCCGCGCTCATCCGACGCGATCATCGAGTCCGCAGACGAGGCAAACGCGCCGGAGGACGGCCCGTTTGCCGCGCTGGAGCAGCTCCGCCGGCGTGGGCCACAATAAACGCAGCCCGGCCGCGCGCCGGTCCCTGTTGCCGCCGCCGGTGATTTTGGCTAGATGTCTCAATTCCCGGCTCCGCGTTTAACGAGTGCCCCATGGCCGTTCCGAAGAAAAAGGTTTCCCCCTCGCGTCGCAACATGCGCCGCTCGCATCACCATTTGTCGGCGCCGACCTATTCCGAATGCCCAAATTGCGGCGAGCTGAAGCGCCCGCACCACCTTTGCGAATCCTGCGGCTATTACGATGGCCGCGAGGTGGCGCCGGCGGAGCCGGCCACCGCCTGACCGGCGATTTTCGCGGCGAGGGACGGCGGCAGTGAGCGGCCCGATCACGATCGCCCTCGATGCGATGGGTGGCGATCGCGCACCCGAGATCGTGGTGCGGGGCGCCGACATTGCGCTCGAGCGCTATCCGGGTGCGAAATTCCTGCTGTTCGGCGTCGAGAGCCAGATCGCGCCGCTCTTGGCGCAATTGCCGCGGCTGGCCAAGGTCGCCGCGTTGCACCACACCGATGAAGTCGTCGCGGGCGATGACAAACCGTCGCAGGCGCTGCGCGCCGGGCGGGCCACCAGCATGCGGCTGGCGATCGATGCGGTCGCCGATGGCCGCGCCGACGGCGTCGTCTCTGCCGGCAATACCGGCGCGCTGATGGCGATCGCCAAATTCGTGCTGAAGACGCTGCCGGGGATCGACCGGCCGGCAATCGCGACGTTCTATCCGACGATTCGCGGCGAGAGCGTGATGCTCGATCTCGGCGCCAATATCGAGTGCGACGCCGAGAACCTCGTGCAGTTCGCGTTGATGGGCGACGCGTTCGCGCGCAGCGTACTCGGCATCGTCGAGCCGAGCGTCGGGCTGCTCAATGTCGGCTCCGAGGACCTCAAGGGCAACGACGCGGTGCGCGGCGCCGCGGCGCGGCTGCGCGGCGGGCTGACGCCGATCCACTTTCACGGCTTTGTCGAGGGCGACGATATCGGCGCCGGCACGGTCGACGTCATCGTCACCGACGGGTTCACCGGCAATGTCGCGCTGAAGACCACCGAGGGCACCGCGAGGCTCTTCACCGAGGCGCTGCGGATGTCGTTCCGCAATTCGCTGATGGCGCGCATCGGCTATCTCTTCGCGCGCGGCGCGCTGCAGAAATTCCGCATGCGGCTCGACCCGCGGCGCTACAACGGCGCGATGTTCCTGGGACTGCGGGGGATCGCGGTGAAGAGCCACGGCTCGACCGACGCGTTTGGCTTTGCCAATGCGATCGGCGTCGCGATCGACATGAAGGTGAACGGTTTCCTCGAAAAAATCCGCGCCGACCTGGCGCGCGTCAATGCCGCGGCGCCCGCGCCGCAGCCGGCCGCGCTGTAAGCCGGGGCGGGATGACGCTGCTGCGTGCTCAGGTCGCCGGCTGCGGAGCCTACCTCCCCGAACGGGTGCTGACGAATGACGAGCTGGCGCGCCGGCTCGACACTTCCGACGCGTGGATCCGCCAGCGCACCGGGATCGCCGAGCGGCGCATCGCCGCCGATGGCGAGCGGACCTCCGACCTTGCCGTCGCCGCGGCGCGCCGGGCGCTCGAACGCGCCGGGATGAGCGGCAGCGACCTCGACCTCATCGTGCTGGCGACCGCGACCCCCGACCACACCTTTCCGGCGACCGCGACCAAGGTGCAGGCGCAACTCGGCATGAAGCGCGGCGCCGCGTTCGACGTCCAGGCGGTATGCTCGGGCTTCATCTTCGCGCTGGCGACCGCCGACAACGCGATCCGGCTCGGCCAGGCGCGCACCGCGCTGGTGATCGGCGCTGAGACCTTTTCGCGCATTCTCGACTGGCAGGATCGCGGCACCTGTGTGTTGTTCGGCGACGGTGCCGGCGCGGTGGTGCTGAACGCGGCGCCCGATGCCGGGCCGCTAGGCCGCGGCGTGCTGTCGACGCATCTCCATTCCGACGGCAGCCTGTACGACATCCTCTATGTCGATGGCGGCCCGTCCTCGACCGGCACCACCGGGCATTTGCGGATGGAAGGCCGCGAGGTGTTCCGCCAGGCGGTCGGCCATCTCTCCGAGGCGGTCGAGGAGGCGCTGGCGGCCAATGGGCTCAGCGGCGCCGATATCGACTGGCTGGTGCCGCACCAGGCGAATTTGCGGATCATCGATGCGATCGGCAAACGCCTGTCGCTGCGCCCGGGACAGACCGTCGTCACCATCGAGCGTCACGCCAACACCTCGGCCGCGTCGATCCCGCTGGCGCTCGACGAGGCGGTCGGCGACGGCCGTATCAAGCCCGGGCACCTGGTGCTGATGGAGGCGCTCGGCGGCGGGCTCACCTGGGGCGCCGCCCTCGTCAGGTGGTAGAAGATCCCGCCGGAACTTGGTATTGCTCGGGTGCCGAAGCGCGAGGCTGAGCCTCACGAAAAAACCGCAACGCTTTGGAATTTGACCTGGTTTTTCGCCGGGGCTAATTTCGTCGAAAGAACGGGAGGGCGGCATGGCCGGTCAGACGGTTACTCGCGCTCAGCTCACCGAAGCGGTCTACCAAGAGGTCGGCTTGTCGCGCAACGAGTCGGCCGAGCTGGTCGAGTCGGTGATTGCCGAGGTTTCCGACGCGCTGGAGCGCGGCGAAATGGTCAAGATATCGTCGTTCGGCAGCTTCGCGGTACGGCGCAAGGGCCAGCGTATCGGCCGCAACCCGAAGACCGGGCAGGAAGTGCCGATCAGCCCGCGCCGGGTACTGGTGTTTCGCGCCTCGCACGCCCTGAA
The DNA here is from genome assembly GCA_035552135.1 of Allostellaceae bacterium. GTDB lineage: Bacteria > Pseudomonadota > Alphaproteobacteria > ATCC43930 > CGMCC-115725 > DATARH01. Next base: position 13,523 of record DASZLY010000377.1, read on the forward strand.
GAACCACATCAATCAGGCGCTCGCCCCGGGCGCCGGCAAGCGCTCGTAAGCCCGGCGTGAGCGAGACCGGGGAAACCGCTTCTGGCCGGCGGGCCAGCAAGCGAGCGGCGGTGTTCCGCACGATCGGCGAGGTCGCCGAAGACCTCGATCTGCCAGCGCATGTGCTGCGCTTCTGGGAGTCGAAATTCCCGCAGCTGAAGCCGCTGAAGCGCGGCGGCGGCCGGCGCTATTACCGGCCGGAAGACATCGCGCTGTTGTCGCGCATCCGGCAATGCCTCTATCAGGAAGGCTACACGATCCGCGGCGTGCAGAAACTGCTCGTGGACGGCAATCTCGGCGCGTCGGGCGGCGCGCAGGACATCGCCCCGAGCCTCTTCCCGCTCGACCCGATCCCGGCGTCGGCCGCAGCGGGCTCGCCAGCGCGGCCGGGCCGCGCCTCGCGCCGCGCGACGGCGCAGGCAGCGGTGCCGGTGGAGGTGCCCCAGCTGGAACCCATCATCATCGCGGAGCCGCAGCCGGTCGGCCTGTCGCCCGGCGGCAAGGCCGCGCTCGAAGCGGCGGCGCAGGAGCTGCTCTCCGCGCGCCAGCTGCTCGAGGCGCTGCTGCAAAGTCGCCGCCGGGACTGACCCAGGACTAAACGGGCGCCACGGCGTTGCGCCGGCCGGCGCCGGCAAGTATGATCGGCCGCCTTGCCAGAGATACCCCGGTCGGAGCGTAGCGCAGCCTGGTAGCGCATCAGCATGGGGTGCTGAGGGTCGAGAGTTCGAATCTCTCCGCTCCGACCATCTCTGCCTCAGGAGGCTTCACCGATGACCACCGAGCGGCCGGACCACAGCGGCGAACCCTGGCAGTGGCCGGAGGCGCATTGGCGCAAGCTGGTCGACCGGGTGCGCGCCGGGCGCAGCCTGCGGCCGGGCGAATGGCCGGGCGGGGCGCGCTGCGCGGTGGCGCTGTCGTTCGACAGCGACCACGAGACGAGCGATCTGCGCGAGGGCGGCAAGTCGATCGGCCGGCTCGCCTGGGGCCAGATGGGTGCCCGGGTCGGCGTGCCGCGCATCTTGAAGCTGCTCGACAAGTACCAGGTCAAGGCGTCGTTCTACGTCCCGGCGGTGACTGCATTGCTGCACCCCGAGGAGCAGCGCCGCATCGTCGCCGAGGGGCACGAGATCGGCATCCACGGCTGGATCCACGAGCTCAACTCGGTGCTGCCCTATGAGGCCGAGCGCGACCTGATGCTGCGCGCTTCGGACGTGCTGGAAAAGACCGGCGGGGTGCGGCCGGTCGGCATGCGCACGCCGTCCTGGGATTTCAGCTGGAACACGCTGACGCTCGAAGCCGAGATGGGCCTCCTCTACGATTCCTCGCTGATGTCGGATGAGGATTGCTACGAGCTGCTGCTCGACGGCAAGCCGTGCGGGGTTATCGAGCTGCCGGTCGAATGGGTGCGCGACGACGCGGTGTATTTCAGCATGAACCGGTTTTCGGCGCTCCGGCCCTATACGCCGCCGGCGGATGTGCTCGATATTTTCCGGCGGGAGTTCGAGGCCGCCTATGCCGAGGGCGGTCTCTTCCAGCTGACCATGCACCCGCACATCATCAGCTATCGCTCACGCATCTGGCTTCTTGAGGAGCTGATCCGCCTCGCCCAGTCGCGCCCCGGCGTGTGGTTTGCCACCCATGCCGAGGTCGCGCGCTGGGCCAAGGATCACGCGGCATAGTCAGTAGCGCCGCTTGACCTCGGGGTCTTCCTTGGCGGCGTGGCGTCGGCCGACCGCCTCGGCGTGTTCGAGCTCGCGGCGGATCGAGGCCTTGTCCATATCGCGCGCCGCCTCGCGCGCTTTCTCATCGACTTTCCCGCCGCTCACGAAGCGGTGTTGTGCTTCATTATATTCTCGCGCGGCGGTTCGATTACCTTCTCCTTCATTACGCTGCGTGGCGAATTCTTTTTTCTTCTCCATGCAGGACCTCCTTTCTCTATGTTAATAGAACGAGGTCCTTGCGGCCCGGTTCCGCAATTTTTATGTAACTGGCGCGGTTAGTCTTTTTCTGTTTCACCCAGGGAGCGTCGCGCGGAACCGCAGGCGCACGTAATCGGCGATCCATAACCCGGTTTCGTCCTTGAGGATCGGTTCGAGCAGCTCGATGAGCTCCTGCCGGGCAATCACGCGCTCGGCTGGGACGAGCGGCGCGAAAAAATCCTCGGTGAAGGTGTCGAGCCAGGCGCCGAAACCGGCGTCGAGCGGGGTCGGGCGCGGGATGATCGCGATCTCGTCGACCTGGAACCCGGCGGATTCGAGTTTTGCCCGGTAGGCGCCGGCGGACGGAAAATACCACGGGCTGAGGTCGAGCGCCTCGAAGCCGCGCTTGCCGAGCACGGCGCGGAACGCGACCTGGATCGCCGCGGTGTTGTTGTGCCCGCCCATCTCGGCGACAAAGCGGCCGCCGGGCTTCAGCGCGCGGGCGACGCCGGCGATCACCGCTTCCGCCGGGCGCATCCAGTGCAGCGCCGCGTTCGAGAATACCGCGTCGAATTCGCGCTCGAAGGCGAGGCTCTGGCCGGGCACGACGCGGGCGTCGAGCCCTTTGGCCTTGGCTGCGGCGACCATGTCGGGCGCGGCATCGACCGCGACGACATGGGCGCCGGCAGCGGCGATCTTTTGCGTCAGGACGCCGTCGCCGCAGCCGACATCGAGAATGCGCTCGCCCGGTTGCGGGTCGAGCAGCTCGACCACCGGCGCGCCGAAAGCCGGTACGAAATGCGCGGTCGCCGCATAGCGCGCCGCCGACCAATGCTGCTTCGACAATTCCGCCATCGCCGGCTTCCCGTTCTGTTGACGGCGGCAGCTTAGGGGCCGCCTTGTACCAGTTAAGGTCAAAAATTATCCCGGTATTCCGGATACCTGGCAGCCGGGCTCGTTGCCAGCCGGGCTCTTTGCCAGTTGGGCTATCTGATGAGCAGCGCGACGCCGCTGAGGAAAATCAGCACGCCGATAAGCCAGGTGAACGTTAGGGGATCGAGCTTGCGGATTACCCGGTCGCCGAGCCAGGAGCCGACGACCACCAGCGGCAGGCCGATCGCGATCAGCACAAAGCTCGATGGTTCGTAGAACCCGAAGCTGGCATAGCCCGCGATGCGCGCCACTCCGCCGAGCAGCACGACCGTGCTCATGGTGACGCGGAAGATTTCGCGCTCCAGTCGCAAGGCATTGAAATAGACGACATAGATCGGCCCGACGCCGGCGCCGAACAAGGTGCCGAGCAGGCCGCCGGCGATCCCGGTGCCCGCGGCGAGCGCGCCGCGCCAGCGCACCGGACGGGTGTGCGAGATCTTGGCCGTTGCCAGCGCATAGAGCGAATAAAGGATCAAGAACACGCCCAGCCCGCGCCGCATGGCGTGCTCGTTGAGCAGGGTGATGAAGTAGAACCCGAGGATGATCCCGACCGCCGAATAAGCCGCCATGATCGCGAATTGATCCCAGGCGACGCGGCGCCAGTTGCGGCTCACCTGATGCAGCGAGGTGAGCGCGGTCAGCGCGGTGGTCACCGACACCGCGGTCGATACCGGCATGATGAAGGCGAGCATCGGCATGGCGATCAGCACCGCACCAAACCCCGCCGCGCTGCGCACCGTGAAGGCGCCGGTCATCACGACCATGAAGAAGGCAAGGGCGGGCAGGGACAAAGGCGACACGGTGCGAGTTTATCTGTCTTTTCTCGCTTTTGGCAAAATGGAGCGGAAGGGTTCGCGCGTTGCGGCAGCCGCCGGATCTTGCGTCAGAGCCGTAATTCGCCCTTACACCCTCGCCGCTTCCGCCTGGCGGCGCAGCGCTGACAGGGTGGTGCGGGTGGTGATGATCTCGGGGTCCATCTGGAGTTCGATGATCGCGGCGCGTTTGGCGGCGATGGCTTGCTCGAAGGCGGGGGCGAACTCGTCGGTGCGCGCGACTGTGGCCGCGAACGCACCATAGGCCCGGGCGAGGGCGGCGAAGTCGGGGTTCTTCAGGTTGGTGCCCGAGATGCGGCCGGGGAAGCGGCGCTCCTGGTGCATGCGGATCGTGCCGTACATCGCGTTGTTGAAGACGAGGATGATCGGCCCCGGCCCTTCGGCGAGCGAGGTGGCGATCTCCTGGCCGGTCATCAGGAAGCCGCCATCGCCGCAAAAGCCGACGACGATGCTGCTGGGCCGGGCGAGCTTGGCAGCGATTGCGGCCGGCACGCCATAGCCCATCGCGCCGCTGGTCGGCCCCAATTGGCGGCCCGGCCGGCGGTATTGCAGGAAACGGTTGGGCCAGCCGGAGAAATTGCCGGCATCGCTGGTGACGATCGCGTCGTCGGGCAGGCGTTCGCGCAGCCAGGTCATGATCCGGCCGAGGTCGAGCGCCGGGTTCTCGGTGAGTTTCGCGGGCTGCAGCCCGGCCTCGTATTCGGCGCGGGCGTCCTGGCGCCACGCGCCCCAGCGCGGGTTGGCGACCGGTGGCAGCACGGCGAGCGCGGCGGCGATCTCGGGCATGCCCGACTGGATCGCCAGGGTCGGGCGGAAGACGCGGCCCAATTCCTCGGCGGCGGCGTGGATGTGAATGAGGGTCTTGCCGGGGTCGGGAATGCCGAACAGCGAATAGGATTGCGAGGTGATCTCGCCGATCCTCGCGCCGATCGCCAGCACCAGGTCGGCCGCCCTGACGCGGGCGACGAGGCTCGGCGCGGCGCCGGTGCCGAGATCGCCGAGATAGACGCCGAGCCGGTTGTCGACGATGTCCTGGCGGCGGAACGAGCAGCAGGCGGGCAGGTTGTTGGCCCGGAGGAACCGGGCGATGTCGGCGCAGGCGGCGTCGGTCCAACCGCTGCCGCCGACGAGGACAATGGGGCGCTCGGCGGCGGCGAGGAGGCGGCGCAATTCGGCGAGGTCGGCGGCACCGGGATGCGCGCGCACCGCGCGATAGGGGCCGATCGGCGCGACCGCGGCGGTCTCGCGCAGCATGTCCTCGGGCAGCGCGACGACGACCGGGCCGGGGCGGCCCGAGGTCGCGACCTGGAACGCCTGGTTCAGCAGCTCGGGCACCCGCTCGGCCATGTCGATCTGCGTCACCCATTTGGCGAGCGGCGCGTACATCTTGCGGAAATCGACCTCCTGGAACGCCTCGCGGTCGATCTGGTGGCGCGCCACCTGGCCGACCAGCACGACCATCGGGGTCGAATCCTGGAACGCGGTGTGGATGCCGATCGAGGCGTTGCACGCGCCGGGGCCGCGCGTCACCAACAGCACGCCGGGCTTGCCGGCGAGCTTGCCGTAGGCCTCGGCCATGAAGGAGGCGCCGCCTTCCTGGCGGCAGGTGACGAGGCGGATCTCAGGCGCGTCGTAGAGCGCGTCGAGCACCTCGAGGTAGCTCTCGCCGGCGACGCTGAACGCCATCTCGACGCCATGCGCCTTGAGGCAGCCGACCACCAGCTGACCGCCGCTCAACGGAGAAAGATTTGCCGCCATGTCCTTGTCTCGCCCCTGTCTCGTGGTTGTCGCACCATGGCCGAAAGTCCGCGCGGCATTTGAGACGATGCGCGGGCGCGGCGGAAGCGATTTGTCGGCGGGCCGTTGTTGCCGGCGACTCCGTTCGCGGGCGGCCACGTCTCGCGGGACGGTAGACGATCTGCTAGTCTTTGCGCGCAGGAGGGAACAACCGGCGTGGCGCCCCGTTTGCCCTGAGCGCCGCCGCCGGGGCAGCCCGGGGAGGGATTGTGCGTCCGGTGCATAAATTCCTTGCGATGAAAGGCGGGGGGATGACGACAAGTCGAGTTACGGCGCGTGGCACGGCCGCGCGGTGCCAGACCTAAGCGCGATGGACGACCAGCCGCCGCGCGGCTACGTGCCGCCGCAAGAGGCGCCGCTCGGGCCGCCCCCGCGCCCGGCGCGCGCCGATATCCGCCCGCGCGAGACGGAGCCGGCCGACCTTCCGCCCGGGCAGCGCCCGCTCGGCGCGCCGCCGCCCAGCTACGACATGCCGCCGCCGCGCGGTTCCTGGCGGCGGCGCCTCTTATGGCTGTTGCTGCTGGCGCTGGTGATCGCGATCGTCGTGTGGTGGGTGCTGCGCCATCACGGCGCGGCGCCGACCGGCCGCTTCACCTCCACGGGGCCGATGCCGGTCGGCACCGCGACCGTCGCCAAGGGCGACATGCCGGTGGTCGACAACGCGCTCGGCACGGTGACGCCGCTCGCCACGGTGACGGTGCAGACCCAGATCAACGGCCAGCTCACCGAGGTCGGCTTCCAGGAAGGGCAGATGGTCAAAAAGGGCGATTTCCTCGCCCAGATCGACCCGCGCCCGTATCAGGTCGCCTTGGAGCAGGCGCAGGGCCAGCTCGCCAAGGACCAGGCGCTGCTCAACGACGCCAGGCTCGACCTGGCGCGCTACGAGAAGCTGGTGGCGCAGAACGCGCTCGCCTCGCAGACCCTCGACACGCAGCGCGCCACCGTGCAGCAGGATATCGGCACGGTGCAAACCGACCAGGCGCAGGTCGACGCGCAAAAGCTCAACCTCGCCTACTGCCATATCACCGCGCCGGTCGGCGGCCGGGTCGGCCTGCGCCAGGTCGACCCCGGCAACTACATCCAGACGAGCAGCACCACCGGCATCGTCGTCATCGCGCAGCTGCAGCCGATCTCGGTGATCTTCACGCTGCCCGAGGACAGCCTGCCGGCGGTGCTGAAGCAGGTGCATGCCGGCCAGACGCTGCAGGCGACCGCCTATGACCGCACCGGCAACACGCAGATCGAGGTGGGCCAGCTGGCGACGCTCGACAACCAGATCGACACCAGCACGGGCACGCTGAAGCTGCGCGCGAGCTTTCCCAACAGCGCGCTCAACCTGTTCCCCAACCAGTTCGTCAACATCAAGCTCAAGGTCGATACGCTGAGCAGTGTCGACCTCGTGCCGGATGCGGCGATCCAGCGCGGCGAGCCGGGCACCTTCGTCTATATCGTCAAGCCCGACAGCACGGTCACCGCGACGCCCGTGACGCTCGGCCCCGACGACGGCAAGAACGTCGCGGTGCTGAAGGGGCTGGAGCCGGGCCAGGTGGTCGTCACCGACGGCGCCGACCGCCTCAAAGAAGGCGCCAAGGTCACCGCCACCGAGAACGGCACCAACCCGAACGGACAGCCCAATTCTGCGCAACGCCAGGGCGGGCAGGGCCAGGGCGGGCAGGGCCAGGGCGGGCGCGGGCATGGGCAGGGCAAGGGCGCCGGTCCGGGCCAGGCGCCGGGGACGCCGAGCTCGGCCGCTCCAAGCTCGGCCGCTCCAAACTCGGCCGCTCCAAGCTCGGCCGCTCCAAGCTCCGGTGCGCCAAGCCCGGGGCCGGGACCCAAGCAGGAACCGAACGGGCAGGTGCCGCCGCCGCCCTCCTCGGGCCAGGCACCCATGCCACCCAACGGCCAAAGCGGCCCGAACGGGCAATCCGCGCCAGCTTCGGGCAACACCAGCAACGGCGGTTGAGCCCGATCGTGATGGACAGCGCGAGTGACGGCCCCGGGTCGGCCGACCGAATCAAAATCCGAGCCGTATCGTGAGCCCGTCGCGGCCGTTCATCCTGCGGCCGGTGGCGACTTCGCTGCTGATGGTGGCGATCCTCTTGGTCGGCATGGTCGCATACCGCTTTTTGCCGCTGTCCGCGCTGCCCGAGGTCGATTACCCGACGATCCAGGTGACGACGCTCTATCCCGGCGCCAGCCCCGACGTGATGACCGGGTCGGTGACCGCGCCGCTCGAGGTGCAGCTCGGGCAGATGCCGGGCTTGACGCAGATGTCGTCGATCAGCTCGGCCGGGTCGTCGGTCATCACGCTGCAATTCGCGCTGAGCCTCAGCCTCGACGTTGCCGAGCAGGAGGTGCAGGCCTCGATCAACGCCGCCGGCAACCTCCTGCCGTCCGACCTGCCCGCGCCGCCGATCTACGCCAAGGTGAACCCGGCCGACGCCCCGGTGCTGACCCTGGCGCTGACCTCGAAGACGCTGCCGCTGACCCAGGTCGAGGACCTCGCCGACAGCCGGCTGGCGATGAAGATTTCGCAGCTCGCCGGCGTCGGGCTCGTCAGCATCAGCGGCGGCCACAAGCCGGCGGTGCGCATCCAGGCCGACCCGCGCAAGCTCGCCGCGCTCGGCCTCAACATCGACGATCTGCGCACCACCGTCGCCAATGCCAACGTCAACCAGCCGAAGGGCAATTTCGACGGGCCGAGCCGCTCCTACACGATCAACGCCAACGACCAGATCCAGAGCGCGGGCGACTACAGCAGCCTGGTGATCGCATACAAGAACGGCTCGCCGGTCTACCTCTCGGACGTGGCGCAGGCGATCAACGCCGAGGAGAATTCCAAGCTCGCCGGCTGGATGAACAAGACGCCGGCGGTGATCGTCAACGTGCAGCGCCAGCCGGGCGCCAACGTCATCGGGGTGGTCGACAGCATTACCGCGCTGCTGCCGGCGCTGCAGGCGACCTTCCCGCAGGCGGTCGACATCACCGTCTTGACCGACCGCACCACCACGATCCGCGCCTCGGTCGCCGATGTCGAGTTCGAGCTCGGGCTGTCGATCGTGCTGGTCGTCGCGGTGATCTTCCTGTTCCTGCGCAGCCCGGCGGCGACGCTGATTCCGAGCCTATCGGTGCCGCTATCGCTGGTGGGCACGCTGGCGGTGATGTACCTGGCCGGATTCAGCCTCGACAATCTGTCGCTGATGGCGCTGACCATCTCGACCGGCTTCGTCGTCGACGACGCGATCGTGATGATCGAGAACGTGTCGCGCTACATCGAGGCGGGCGACACGCCGCTGCAGGCCGCGCTCAAGGGCTCGGAGCAGATCGGCTTCACGATCATCAGCCTGACGATCTCGCTGATCGCGGTGCTGATCCCGCTGCTCTTCATGGCCGATGTCGTCGGCCGCCTGTTCCGCGAGTTCGCGATCACGCTGGCGGTGACGATCATCATCTCGGCGCTGGTGTCGCTGACCCTGGTGCCGATGCTGTGCGCCAAGGTGCTGCGCCACATCCCGGAAGAGGAGATGGGCTGGTTCATGCGGCGCACGCAGCAGGTGTTCGACGCGATGATCTATCGCTACGGCGTCTGGCTCGATTGGGTGCTCGACCACGAGAAGCTGACGCTCCTGGTGTTCGTCATCACGCTGTGCATCACCGGCTTCCTCTATGTCGTGATCCCCAAGGGCTTTTTCCCGGTGCAGGATACCGGGCTGATTCAGGCCATTTCCGAGGCGCCGGCCTCGATCTCGTTCGCGGCGATGGCGGACCGCCAGCAGGCGCTTGCCGCAGTGCTCCTCAAGGACCCGGACGTGGTCAGCCTGTCGTCGTTCATCGGCGTCGACGGCACCAACGCGACGCTCAACGAAGGCCGCTTCCTCATCAACCTGAAGCCGCGCGACGAGCGGTCGCTCGACGCCAGCGCGATCATTCGCCGGATGCAGGGCGAAATCCACGACGTCGCCGGCATCGACCTCTACATGCAGCCGGTGCAGGACCTGACGATCGACGCCACGGTCAGCCGCACGCAGTACCAGTTCGCGCTGCAGGACGCCAACCCGGACGAGTTCAACACCTGGGTCCCGAAGCTGATGGCGCGGCTGCAGCAGATCCCCGACATCACCGATGTCGCGACCAATTTCGGGCAGAACGGCCTGTCGGCCTATATCACGATCGACCGCAGCACCGCCGGCCGGTTCGGGATCACCCCGGCGACGGTCGACAACGCGCTCTATGACGCGTTCGGTCAGCGCATCGTCTCGACCATCTTCACCCAGTCGAACCAGTACCGGGTGATCCTCGAGGCGACTCCGCAAACGCAGCAGACGCTGAGTTCGCTCGACCAGATCTATTTGCCGTCGTCGCTGTCGAGCACTGGCCAGGTGCCGCTCTCGGCGATCGTCAAGGTGAGCGAAGAGACCGCGCCGCTCGCGGTCAACCATATCGGGCAATTCCCGTCGGTCTCGATGTCGTTCAACCTCGCGCCCGGCGCCTCGCTCGGCACCGCGGTCGACCAGATCAAGCAGGCCGAGACCGAGGTCGGGCTGCCGGTCAGCATGATCACTAGCTTCCAGGGCGCGGCCCTCGCGTTCCAGGCGGCGCTCAGCAACGAGGTGATGCTGATCCTCGCGGCGATCGTGACCGTCTATATCGTGCTGGGGGTGCTCTACGAGAGCTTCATCCACCCGATCACGATCCTCTCGACGCTGCCCTCGGCCGGGCTCGGCGCGCTGCTGGCGCTGATCGTCGACGGCAGCGATTTGAGCGTCGTCGCGATCATCGGCGTCATCCTCTTGATCGGCATCGTCAAGAAGAACGGCATCATGATGGTCGACTTCGCGCTCGTCGCCGAACGCGATGAGGGCAAGTCGCCGCGCGAGGCGATCCACCAGGCGTCGCTGTTGCGCTTCCGGCCGATCATGATGACGACGATGGCGGCGCTGTTCGGTGCGCTGCCGCTGATGCTCGGCACCGGCACCGGCTCGGAGCTGCGCCATCCGCTCGGCGTGACGATCGTCGGCGGGCTGGTCCTGTCGCAGGCGCTGACCCTGTTCACGACGCCGGTCATCTATCTCAGTTTCGACCGGCTCGGCCGCTACGCGCGGCGGCGGTTTGGCGGCGGTTCCCTTAACGCCCCCGGACATGGCGAGAGTCCGGCGGAATGAGCCTCTCGACCCCGTTCATCGAGCGGCCGGTCGCGACGACGCTGCTCACCATCGGGATCGCGCTCGCGGGCATCTTCGCGTTCAACCAACTGCCGGTGTCGCCGCTGCCGCAGGTCGACTTCCCGACCATCTCGGTCACCGCGCAAATGCCCGGCGCGAGCCCGCAGACCATGGCGGAAACCGTGGCGACGCCGCTCGAGCGGCATCTCGGGGTCATCGCCAACGTCACCGAAATGACGTCGGCGAGCTCGGTCGGCAGCACCCGGATCACGCTGCAATTCGACCTGTCGCGCAACATCGACGGCGCGGCGCGCGACGTTCAGGCGGCGATCAACGCGGCGCGCGCCGACCTGCCGGCGAGCCTTCGGACCAACCCGAGCTATCGCAAGGTCAACCCCGCCGACGCGCCGATCGCGATCCTGTCGCTGACCTCGAAGACGCTGACCCAGGGGCAGATCTACGATGCGGCCTCGACCGTGCTGACCCCGGCGCTGTCGCAGATCGACGGGATCGGCCAGGTGACGCTCGGCGGCAGCTCGCTGCCCGCGGTGCGGGTCGAGCTCAACCCACTGGCGCTCAACAAATACGGCATCGGCCTCGAAGATGTGCGCGCGGCGCTGTCTTCGGCCAATGCGCATAGCCCGAAAGGCGCGATCGAGCAGGGCGACAAGCATTTCCAGATCTACACCAACGACCAGGTGACGCAGGCCTCGGACTACCTGCCGCTGGTCGTCGCCTACCGCAACGGCGCGGCGGTGCGCCTGCCCGACATCGCCACGGTCAGCGATTCGGTGGAGAACCTGCGCAACCAGGGTCTGTCGAACGGCGAGCCTGCGGTGCTGGTGATCCTCTACCGCCAGCCCAATGCGAACATCATCGACACGGTCGACAACGTCACCGCCGAGCTGCCGCGGCTGGAGGCGTCGATCCCGCACGGGATCAACGTCAAGATGACGATGGACCGGACCTCGACGATCCGCGCCTCGCTGCACGACGTCGAGACGGCGCTGCTGATCGCCATCGTCCTGGTGATTCTCGTCGTCTTCGTCTTTCTGCGCAGTCCCCGCGCGACGCTCATCCCCAGCGTCGCGGTGCCGGTGTCGCTGCTCGGCACCTTCGGGGCGATGTACCTGATGGGCTACAGCCTCGACAATCTGTCGCTGATGGCGCTGACGATCTCGACCGGGTTCGTCGTCGACGACGCGATCGTCGTGTTGGAAAACATCGAGCGCCATATCGAGGCCGGCATGGGGCGGCGCGAGGCGGCGCTGCAAGGCGCGCGCGAGGTAGGCTTCACCGTGCTCTCGATGAGCCTGTCACTGATCGCGGTGTTCGTGCCGATTCTGTTGATGGGCGGGATTGTCGGGCGGCTGTTCCGCGAGTTCGCGGTGACCTTGTCGGTTGCCATCCTCATCTCGCTGGCGATCTCGCTGACGACGACGCCGATGATGTGCGCCTTCGTGCTGAGGCGCGAACGCCGCGACCAGCATGGCCGGCTCTATCGCTGGAGCGAAGGCGTGTTCAACGGCGCGCTCGGCTTCTACGACCGCACGCTCAAGGCGGCGCTGCGTGCGCCCGGCATGGTGCTGTTGGTCCTCGCGATTACCGTCGCGCTCAACGTCTTCCTGTTCTTCGAGGTGCCCAAAGGATTCTTTCCGCAGCAGGACACCGGGCGGATGATCGGCGGCATCCAGGCCGACCAGGCGATCTCGTTCCAGCTGATGCGCGAGAAGCTGCAGCAGTTCATCGCCATCGTCCGCAGCGATCCGGCGGTGGAGGCCGCGGTCGGGTTCACCGGCGGGGGCCAGACCAATTCGGGCTTTGTCTTTGTCGCGCTGAAGCCGCTCACCCAGCGCAAGCTGTCGGTCGACCAGGTGATCGGCCGGCTGCGCGGCAAGCTCGGCAAGGTCGCCGGCGCGCGCCTGTTCCTGCAGGCGGTGCAGGATATCCGCGTCGGCGGACGGGCGAGCGCCGCGCAGTACCAGTATTCGCTGCAAGGCGACTCGCTGACCGAGCTCAACACCTGGGCGCCCAAGGTCGCCGCCGAGCTGGAAAAAATCCCGGAGCTCACCGACGTCAACTCGGACCAGCAGAACCATGGGCTGGAGAGCGACCTCGTCATCGACCGGCCGACCGCGGCGCGGCTGGGCCTCACCGTCGGGCAGATCGACAACACGCTCTACGACGCCTTCGGCCAGCGCCAGGTGTCGGTGATCTATGCCGCGCGCAACCAGTACCACGTGGTGATGGAGGTCAGCCCCGAGTTCTGGCAGAGCCCGGAAATGCTGAAGCAGATCTATGTCAGCAGCACCGGCGCCGCGGTCAGCGGCTCGCATTCGACCAACGCGGTCGCCGGCACGGTGCTGGCGACGACGAAGACGACCGGCGCGTCGAGCGCCGCTTCGGCGGCGGCGACGGTCGCCTCCGATAGTGCGCGCAACCAGGCGACCAATGCACTCGCCAGCACCGGGCACAGCTCGGCGGCGACCTCGACCGGAGCGCCGGTCAGCACGTTCAGCGAGACCATGGTGCCATTGAGCGCCGTCGCGCATTTCGACACCGGCTCGACCCCGCTCGCGGTCAACCACCAGGGGCTGTTCGTCGCCTCGACGATCTCATTCAACCTCAAGCCCGGCGCTTCGCTGAGCCAGGCGACGAGCGCGATCGACCAGGCGATGCTGCGCCTTCACGTCCCGGCGACGCTGCACGGCAGCTTCCGGGGCACGGCCCAGGTGTTCCAGCAATCGCTCAACAACGAGCCGGTGCTGATCGCCGCGGCGCTGCTCGCGGTCTATATCGTGCTGGGCGTGCTCTATGAGAGCTACGTGCACCCGATCACGATCCTCTCGACGCTCCCCTCCGCCGGGGTCGGCGCGGTGCTGGCGCTGATGCTGTGCAACACCGAATTCAGCCTCATCGCGCTGATCGGCGTCATTCTCCTGATCGGCATCGTCAAGAAGAACGCGATCATGATGATCGACTTCGCGCTGATCGCCGAGCGCGAGCAGGGGCTGAGCTCGCGCGAGGCGATCTATCTTGCCGCGACCTTGCGGTTCCGGCCGATCATGATGACGACGCTGGCGGCGATGCTCGGCGCGCTGCCGCTGGCGATCGGGTTTGGCGAGGGTTCCGAGCTGCGCCGGCCACTCGGCATCTCGATCGTCGGCGGGCTGCTGGTCAGCCAGGCGCTGACGCTCTATACGACGCCGGTGATCTACCTCTACCTCGACCGCTTCCGGCTATGGGCGATGCGCCGGCAGTCGGGCGGGCCGCATCTGGCGCCCGGGCACGCGCCCGAGCCGGGAGAATAGACGACATGCCGGGGGGGAAGGCGGCCGCGACGGCCGGGCTGACGGCGCTCGCCGCGCTCGCGCTGGCGGCGCTCGGGGGATGCGCGGTCGGCCCCGATTACGTCAAACCCGATGCGCCGGTATCGCCCGTCTACAAGGAGGCATGGAAACCGGGGCCGCTCGCCAAAGGATGGGCGCCGAGCCGGCCCGACGACGCGATCGACCGCGGCGCGTGGTGGTCGATCTACCGCGATCCCATCCTCGACCGGCTCGAGCGGCAGATCGACATCTCGAACCAGAACCTGAAGGCGGCCGAGGCGGCGTTCCGCGAGGCCGAGGCGACGGTCACCGCCGCGCGCGCGCAGTTCTTCCCTGCCGTCGATGCGAATGGCTCGGCGACGCGCAGCCGGACCACGGGCAATGGCGGCAAGACCAATTTTGGCGGCGGCACGATCCAGAACCAGTTCCGCACCGATGCGTCGGCCAGCTGGGTCCCCGATCTGTGGGGCTCGGTGCGCCGCACGGTCGAAAGCAACCTCGCCAGCGCCCAGGCGAGCGCGGCAACGCTCGCCAATGCACGGCTCTCGGCGCAGGGTGAACTCGCCACCGCCTATGTCGAGCTGCGCGTCGCCGACGAGCTGTCGCGGCTGCTCGCCGCCTCGGTCAAGTATTATACCCAGGCACTGCAGATCACCGAGGCGCAGTACAAGGGCGGCACCGCCGACTCTTCGGCGGTCGATCAGGCGCGCGCCCAGCTCGAAGCGACGCGCGCGCAGTTCGTCGCCGTCGGCATCACGCGCGGCCAGCTCGAGCATTCGATCGCGGTGCTGGTCGGCAAGCCGCCGGCCGAAGTGGCGATCTCACCGACCGAAGCGGTGCTCGGCGTACCGCTGATCCCGGCCGAGCTGCCCTCGGCGCTGCTCCAGCGCCGCCCCGATATTGCCGCCGCCGAGCGCGACATGCAGGCAGCCAACGCACTGATCGGCGTCGATGCCGCGGCGTTCTACCCTGCCGTGACGCTGTCCGCGGATTACGGCGTCTCGGCCGAGATGCTGCGCAAGCTCTTCACCGCGTCGAGCCGCATCTGGTCGTTCGGCTCGACGGTGGCGCAGACGATTTTCGACGGCGGCGCCCACAACGCCCAGCTGGCGCATGACGAGGCCGCGTTCGACGCATCCGTCGCGACCTACCGCCAGGCTGTGCTGGCGGCGTTCCAGCAGGTCGAGGACGAGCTGGTGGCCGAGCGCGTACTCGCCGACGAGGCAGTCGCCGAAGACGCCGCATTGAAGGCGGCGCGCTCGGCCGAGGCGACGATCAACAAGCAGTATCTTGCCGGAACCCAGGCCTATACCGCGGTCATCGTCGCCGAGAACACCGCGCTCGCCGACGCCGAGAGCGCGCTCAACATCCGCCAGAGCCGGCTCGTCGCCAGCGTCGCGCTGGTCGAGGCGCTGGGCGGCGGCTGGGACGCCGCGCAAATCCCCAGCGCCGGGCAGATCGAAAGCGACGCGCCGCTCAACTTCAACCCGCTGCCGCCGATCTTCCCCAACGGCAGCGCGGGGATCACTCCGCCGCTGACGAAGTAGTTAGGCCGGATCGACCGCGAGCTCGCGGTAGAGGTGCGACAGCAGCGCCGCGACCACCGCGGCGCCGGCGAACGATACCGCGAGGCGCAGCCCCCAGAAGACGATCCAGAACAGCGACGGAAACTTTGCGGCGAGCGCGCCGAGCAGCATCTGCACCACGAGGAACGGGAAATAGGCGGCGAAGGCGCAGGCGAAGAGGCGCCAGAAGTTGCCGGCGACCCAGTCCCAGGCGGTGCGCAGCGGGACCGGCCGGCCGATCGCCGCGGCGGGAAAGATCAGCGACACGCGCAGCGCCACCAAGGTCAGCGCGACACCGCCCGCCGCGGTCAGCGGAATGGTGATGAAGAACGGCGGCAACAGCGCCACCAGGATCAGCACGATCCAGCCGGCAAAGGCCAGCGCCGCGATCTTGATCGCGACGAAGACGAACTCCTTCCATCCCGGCGGCAGAAGTTCGCCGCCAACGGTCTCGCCGAGCAGCACATAACGGTGCCAGCGGACGATGAACACGGTGGCGAAAGCGAGGATTGCCACGGCGCGGATCAGCCCGGCGAAAATCTCGCCGGCGAGCCCGCCATGACTGATGAGCGCCGCCGCCAGCTCGATCGCCAGCACGATGATGAACGGCAGCAGCGCCATCTCGACGACCAGCCGCGCCCGCTCGAAGACGGCGCGATACGCGGCGCCGACCTGGCCGACGACATCGATCTGATAGGTCCGGGGCGGCGCCGGCGGGTAGCTCATGGGGTCCCCAATATTCTTGCGGCAGCTCCACGCGGCTGCGCCTCGTCGCGGGCTTTGCCGCATGTTAGCCGATCCGCTTGCACCGTCATACCGACGGGTTGACTCGGCTCGACAGCTGACCGCACCCTGCGCCCCGCGTTCGTTAGTGGCAGGCGGGGCATCGGGGCGTGGCGAGCGGCGGAACGGGATCAGACGGGACGCGCCAGGGCGGCGCCAGGCTGGGCGTCGATATCGGCGGCACGTTCACCGATGTCGCGCTGGAGGTTCTTGCGGCGGAGGGCGTGCGGCGCTACAGCGCCAAGATACTGACGACGCAGCACGCGCCCGAGCTCGGCGTGCTCGCGGCGATCCACGCGGTGCTGGGCGAGGCCGCGCTGGCGCCGGGCGACCTCTCGATCATCATCCACGGCACGACGCTGGCGACCAACGCGATCATCGAGCGCAAGGGCGCCAAGACCGCGCTGGTCACGACCGAAGGGTTTCGCGACACGGTCGAAATCCGCCATGAGAACCGGTTCGAGCAATACGACGTCAATATCGACCTGCCGCCGCCTTTGGTGCCGCGGCGGTTGCGCCTTGTGGTGCCGGAGCGGATCGACGCGCGCGGCCGGGTGGTGCGGGCTCTCGATGAGGACGCAGTCGCGATACTCGGCGACCGGCTCGTGGCCGACGGCGTCGAAAGCGTCGCGATCGGCTTTCTCCACAGCTACGTCAATCCGGCGCACGAGGAGCGGGTGCGCGACATCCTCGGCCGCCGGCTCGGCGGGGTGACGATGACGCTGTCGAGCGAGGTATCGCCCGAGATGCGCGAATACGAGCGCCTCTCGACCGCCTGCGCCAACGCCTATGTGCAGCCGATGATGGGGCGCTACCTCGTCAATCTCGAGACGCTGCTGCACGAGGAGGGGTTTGTCTGCCCGCTTTACCTGATGACCTCTGGCGGCGGGCTGACGACGGTCGAGACGGCGATCCGCTTTCCGGTGCGGCTGGTGGAGTCGGGGCCGGCGGGCGGCGCGATCTTCGCGGTGCACATCGCCCGCCAATGCGGCCTCGACAAGGTGCTGAGCTACGACATGGGCGGCACCACCGCGAAAATCTGCCTGATCGACGAGTTCCAGCCGCAGACCAGCCGCGCCTTCGAGGTCGCGCGGGTCTATCGCTTCAAGAAGGGCAGCGGCCTGCCGCTGCGCATTCCGGTGATCGAGATGGTCGAGATCGGCGCCGGCGGCGGCTCGATCGCCCGGGTCGACCCGCTGAAGCGCATCACCGTCGGACCGGACAGCGCCGGCGCCGATCCGGGCCCCGCCTGCTACGGCCAGGGCGGCACGATGCCGAGCGTTACCGACGCCGATTTGCTGCTCGGCCGCATCGACCCGGCGGGGTTTTCCGGCGGGCGCATGGCGCTCGACCACGCCGCCGCCGAAGCCGCGATGCGCCGCGAGGTCGGCGACAAGCTCGACCTGGCGCTCGAGCTGGCGGCGTTCGGGGTGAGCGAGATCGTCGACGAGAACATGGCCAATGCCGCCCGCGTCCATGCGATCGAAAGCGGCAAGGATGCGCGCGGCCGCACGCTCGTCGCGTTCGGCGGTGCGGCGCCGCTGCATGCCGCGCGCATGGCCGACAAGCTCGGCCTCGACCGGGTGCTGGTGCCGTCGAATGCCGGGGTCGGCTCGGCGGTCGGGTTTCTGCGCGCGCCGATCTCCTATGAAATCGTGCGCTCGCAACTGCAGCGGCTCGACAATTTCGATGCCGACGGGGCGAATGCGCTGCTCGCCGCGATGTACGAGGAAGCGGCGGCGATCGTGCGCCGCGGCGCGCCGGACGCGGCGCTCGCCGAGAGGCGCTCGGCGCTGATGCGCTATCGCGGACAGGGCCACGAGATCGCCGTGCCGCTCGCCGCGAAGACCTACCGCCGCGAGGATGCCGGCGAAATCCAGGCCGCATTCGCGGAGGCCTATCGCCGGCTCTACAGCCGCGTCATCCCCGGCGTCGAGGTCGAGGTGCTGAGCTGGGTGGTGCTGGTCGCCGCGTCGACCCCGGCCGACGACAGCGCGCCACCGGCCGCGCCCGCTCCCTTCACGGCGCCCGAGGCGCGGCGGCGCGACGTGTTCGATCCGGAAACCGGCGAATTCGTCGAGGTCGCGATCTACGAGCGCCCGGCGCTGACCCCCGGCGCGACGCTCAAGGGCCCGGCGGTCGTCGTCGAGGACGAGACCTCGACCGTGATCGGCCGCAATTTCGACGCTCGCATCGACGCGTTCGGCTATATCGAGCTGACAAGACGGGGCGCCCAGGCTTGACGGCGCAATGTGGTCATACCAAATGACCGGTCAGATCAACTGACCCACGTTTATGCCATGTCCGAAACGATCAGCGCCACCGAGTTCAAGGCGAAATGTCTTGAGCTTCTCGATCAGGTTGCCCGCGGGGAGTTGCCGCGCCTTATTGTCACCAAGCGCGGCAATCCGGTGGCGATGCTCGTGCCGCTACCGGCGGCAACGGCCGCTATCGAACAGCTTTACGGCTGGCAACGCGGCTCGGTGATAATACCCCCCGGCTTCGACCTCACCGAACCGGTCCTCGATGAACCTTTCGATGCCGAAGAGGGCATCTTCCATCGATGAGGGCGCCGGAACCGCCCGAAGCGTTGCTGCTCGATACCTGCGCCTTGATTTGGCTGCAGAACGCCGACCCGATGCGCGACGAGGCCATTGCCGCGATCTTCCACGCCGGCACAGCCGGAGGGGTGTTCGTATCGCCTATTTCCGCGTGGGAAATTGGCCTAGCGAGCCAAACCCGCCTCAACCGCCCGCCGAGGCTGGCGTTTGCGCCAACTCCGAAAGCGTGGTTTCAGCGCGCGATGAACGCACCCGGCGTGAGTCCAGCGCCATTCACGCCGGAAATCGCGATCGATTCTTCCTATCTGCCGGGCAATTTGCAAAACGATCCCGCCGACCGCATCATTATTGCGACGGCACGGCGTCTCGACGTTCCGATCGTCACGCGCGACCGGAGAATCATCGATTACGCCCGCGACGGGCACGTCTCCGTCATTGCATGCTGAGGACGGCGGAGCCTCGCTAAAGGCTCCGCCGGCTTTGGCTTAGCGGCCCTGGTACTGGTTGTAGTATTGCGGGCCGCCTTGCATCTGCTGCTGGTTCAGCTGCTGCGTCGTCGGCTGCCCGTAATAGCCGCCCTGCGGCTGGCCGTAGGCCGGTTGCGGCGCCGAGCGGCTCGCCATGCACTGGTTGTAGTAGCCGTAATACGCCTGGTTGCCGGCGTCCTGCGCTTGCGCCGCGCCGGCGCCGGTGCCGACGACCGCGCCCGAGGCAGCACCGATCGCCGCCCCGCGGCCGCCGCCGATCGCCGCGCCGAGCCCGGCGCCGAGCAGTGCGCCGCCGAGCGTGCTGCCGACCGCATTGCTGTTGGCCTGGGCCTGCACCGCGGAGGCCTGCTGGCTCGCCCATTGCTGGCAGACCTGCGCATCGTACGCGGTCTGCGCCATCGCGCTGCCAGCGGCAAGCAGCGCCAGAACTCCACCGAGAACCCCTGTGATCGCCTTCATCGCAACTCCTCCTTGCCGGCGGTGCATCGTCGGACGCGCACGTTATCGCAGCGCCGCGATATGTGGGGAAGAGTACGAGCGGCTTAAAGGGATAGTTCGGCCGAGGTTGCGCAATTGTTGTGCGCCGGTGTCATCTCGCGACGGGCGGGATTGCCCGCGCCCCTTGCATGCGCTTCAATCCTTCCGAGCGGAAGCAATCCGCGGGATCGGGAGGGACGCATGAAGATCGACCGTCGCCATCTGGCGATCGCGGGCGCCGCCGCGTTCGGCGCCGCCGCCGTGCTGCGCGAGACTCCGTCATTCGCCGCCGACGACCCGGCGCTTGCCCAGGCCGTCGAGGAGCTGCGCAAGGCGATTTTCGCAGCCGACAAGGCCAAGCTCACCGCGCTCACCGCCGACGAGCTGACCTACGGCCATTCGAGCGGCGTGGTACAGGACAAGGCGGTGTTCATCGACGGCGTAATGACGCGCAAGGCCACGGTGAAGTCGCTCGAATTTCCCGAACTCAAGACCTTCACCGCGGGCGATGCCGGGGTGACGCGGCACCATTACGTCGCCGACAACGAGCTGGACGGCAAGACGACACATATCGACATCGGCGTCCTCGCGGTGTGGCAGAAACAGGGCGGCCAATGGAAGCTGCTTGCCAGGCAAGCGTATAAGCTGGGATAGGCGCAGAGTTTCATCGTCATTCCGGGCGCCGGTCGCGGCGAACCCGGAATGACGGTGGGATGTTCTGTGATACCGTTGATGGATGGATAGCCCGATCGGCACCTCTTCGGCTGGCATGCCGTCCGAAAAGAACCGCTTCGACCGCCAGCCCGAAACCGATCCTCGGTTCGAGCGCGGTATTGACGCGGCGAGGCGGAGCATGCGTGAGGGACACGGCATCAAACTCGAAGACATTGATTTGGAGAATTGAAGCATGCTCGGCCGCCCGAATACCGCGCTGTCGCAAATCCACATGCAGATCATGTGGTCGCGCCTCATCGCCGTCGTCGAGGAGCAGGCGCAGACCCTGGTGCGCACCGCGTTCTCGACGCCGGTGCGCGAGGCCGGCGACCTCTCGGCCGGGGTGTTCGACCGCGACGGCAATATGCTGGCGCAGGCGGTGACCGGCACGCCGGGCCACGTCAACTCGATGGCCGCGGCGGT
>DASZLY010000378.1:0-5486 GCA_035552135.1 Allostellaceae bacterium
TGGGTCGACGAGCTGATCCGCCATGTCGAGCGCTTTCACCAGCTGGCGCCGCGGCTGTTCGTGGCGATGCTCGGCGGCGGCGCCGGCACCTATGCCTCGCTGGGCGAGATGGGGCCGAAAGTGCAGGCCGGGATCGGCCGGCACCTGGGCTTCGGCTCGATGACGGTGCCGTCGCGGGTGATCCTCGACCACCTCGCGGAGAATATCTGCGTCCTCGGCATGCTGGCGGCGAGCGGCGGGCGCATCGGCCGCGAAATCTACACGCTGATGAAGACCGAGTTCGGCGAGGTCGAGGAGCCGGTGCCGCCCGGCACGGTCGGCAGCTCGACCATGCCGCAAAAGCGCAATCCCAAGCTGTGCCAGGACATCATCGCCGCGGCGGCGGAAATCCGCTCGATCGTGCCGCTCGCGCTGGAGGCGATGCAGACCGAGCACGAGGCCGACCGCACCACCAGCCTGATGATGGATTCGGCCGAAAGCCGCGCCTGCATCGCCACCGGCGACATGCTGAGCCGGCTGGTCGAAATCCTGCGCGGCTTGAAGCTCGACCCCGCGCGGATGCGCGCCAATCTCGACCTCGGCGGCGGGCTCATCATGGCCGAGGCGGTGATGCTCGACCTCGGCGCATCGATCGGCCGCCAGCACGCGCACGACGTCGTCTACGACGCGGCGATGGAGGCGGCGACCGCGCGCAAATCGTTCGGCGACCTGCTCGCCGCCGACCCGCGCGTCACCGCGCATCTGGCAAAGCCGGAGATCGCCAAGCTGCTCGACCCGACCGCCTATACCGGGCTCTGCGCCCGGATGGCGCGCGAAGCGGCGACGAGGGCGCGGGCGACGGCGAAGAACATTCGCGCCCGCTAAAAACCCGGCCGCGCGACGGCATCAAAAAAAGATCAGGGCCAAGCGATTGATTTCGCGCAATTCCGTCATCGCAGAACAGGCAGCAACAGGCGACGAATAACAGGGGGAAGGCAGCAACAACAGGGCAAAATCCGCTCATGCGCGGCCACTTCTCGCTCGTCGGCCCGGCGCAGGCCCGGGGCCACGTTTCGACCGCAAGAGCCGCCGATGGGTGGATTCCGGCCTTCGCCGGAACGACAAAAGGACGATGACTCCGTTTGCTCGAATTTTGGTCTATGAGCGCCTGCGCCCGCGCGGTTCATCATATATGTTCGCTAAATGTTCTTACAAGCCCGGCCCGGCCGGCCGGGGATGTTCAGGGGTGATCGATCTCATTACCCAGCGCTTCGACGATGGCGTTGACCATCGGGCGCATGTGGAAATTTTGCGGCGGCATCGCCGCGACCGTGCCGCCGGCCGCCGCGACCGCAGCGGCGACGAGCGGGCCGACCGCGGCGATGCGGGTCCGGGCGAACCCCTCGGCGAGCGCCGCCTCGCAGCCCTGGGCGCGCGCCACCGCCTTGAGGCGGCGCAGCTGCGGGGCGCTGGTGAAGGCGATCAGGTCGACTTCGCCCGCCGCCATGGCGCGGATCGCCGCGACGACGCGTTCCTCGTCGGCCGCCGAGGCGTAGGCGTAAGGCAGCACCGCATCGATTTCGGCGCCGGCGCCGCGCAGGAAATCGGCGAGGTCGGACGGCGCCTCCGGGTAGAGCTGCACCGCGACCCGGCGCCGCGCGAGACGCTCGCCCGACAGCGCGGCGACGATCCCGGCCGTGGTCGGCGGCTCGGCCGCGAGGTCGGGCTTCAACCCCAGCTCGCGCAGCCGCCGTGCCGGCTTTGGGCCGCGGGTGATCTTGCGCACCTGCCCGAGCGCCGCGACGAACGCCTCGGCAAGCTCGGCCCCGGCCGCGATCTTGGCGAGGCGCTGCAATCCCTCGCCGGTAAAAAGGATCACATCGTCGGGCGGCCGCGCCACGAAGCGCTCGAGCCACGCGACAACCGGCGCCGGGTCGGCGAGGTCGCGGATCGCCACCAGCGGACAGCGGATCACCGTCGCGCCGTGGCGTTCGAGCAGGCCGGCGAGCACGTCGATCTCGCGTGTTTCGGGGACGACGATGCGCCGCCCGGTCAAGGCACCCATCATGGTGCCGGCCACACTAGCACGCGGTCGCGAGCAGCTTAACCGGCGAGCCCATTGGCCGCGGCGGCGTGCAGCCGGGTCGGCGCGCCGCCGCCGAATGCGTCGATCGCGATCGCCAGCCGCGTATTGCTCGGATGGGTGGCGACGATCGAGGCGATATCGTCGAAGCGCGCCTCGAACTGCTCCGCCGTGCCGTCCGCGGCCTCGGTCAGCACCAGCACGGGCAGGCTGCCCGGCACTTTTGCCGCGGCGAGCTCGTCGACAAAATCCTGCAGGCGCCGGGTGCGCTCGCGCTGCGGCAGGTGCGCGGGCACGAGCCGCGCCACGCTCCACCCGTCGCGCGCGAAGCGGACGCAGCGCGACGCCGCCGCCTCGTGCGCCGCCGCCGGCTCGGCGTAGCTGCCGAGCGGCAATCCATGGGCGACGGTATCGGCGAGCGCGCGGTCATAGACGACGACATGCGCCGCGTCGAGCGCGTGGCGGGCGACCTGCGACGGCGCATCCGCCGCCGCCTCGACCAGCCATAACTGACCGGGCCGAATCGCCGGAAGCTCGATTAGGGGAACGGGTCCGCGCTGGGGGCGCGGCAGCTTCCCGATAACGGCAAGCGCCGGGCTGATGGTTGAAATCGACACGAACGTGCCTCCTTAGCTGCATTTTTCGAGCGCCCGCAAGTCGGAGTGAAATCAGCGCTGTAAATCGAGCCTATTTCACATATTAATCGGCGTCAATGGTTTTATTTTGAACATTTTATTTAAGTAGATAAGGGTCGCAAATGCAAACCGCCAAACCTGCGGTCCGGCGCTTCCGGCTACACCCCGAGAGAAAACTAGAAGCTTGTCGTGCCCGGATGGGTAAAGCCGAGCAACATGCCGACCGGCACAGCCATCATCGACATCAGGATGGCGACGGCGAGGGCCCGTTCCGCCGGCGACCATTTGCGCCAATCCGCCATCCAGTCCCGCATCTCGAACCAGCCCTTCCAACCGCACAAGCAACGCACGACATATGATAAGCAACGCTTCTAAAACATTGGTCAACGCCACGCCTGCGGTGCATTGCCGCAGTGCACGCGCACCGGGAAAATTCAGGGAGGTAGACCGTGCCGACCTATATCGCGCTCGCCAACTGGACCGACCGCGGCGCCCAGCAGGTGAAGGAATCGCCCGCCCGGGTCGACATGGCCCGCAAGGCGCTCGAAGAGATGGGCGGCGAATTTCGCCATATCTACATGACCTTGGGCGACTACGATCTGGTCTTCATATACGAGGCGCCGGACGATGCGGTTGCAGCGCGGTTCATGCTCCTCCTGGGGCAGCTCGGCACCGTGCGCACCCGCACGCTGAAGGCATTCCCCGAGGCCGCCTATCGCGAAATCGTCTATTCGCTGCGCTGAACTCGCGGAACGGTGCCGCGCCAGCCGCGTTCCTAGGGCTGTTACCGGCCGGTTACACGTTTTGCGTGGCCTATCTGCGACATTTTGTCCTAATCTCGCGGAGGAAAGAGTGGAGTCCCCCATGAATGTCCACACCATCCTGCGCAACAAAGGCCGCTCCGTCGTCACGATCCACCCCGACGCGACGATCGAGCGGGCGATCGCGGTGCTCCGCCTGCGCGGTATCGGCGCGCTGGTGGTAAGCGATGACGGCGAGAGCGTTGTCGGCATTTTGTCCGAGCGCGACATCGTCGAGGCGCTGGCCCGCGACGGCAGCGAACTCCTCGCGGCGTGCGTCGCCGAGGTGATGAGCTGCCCGGTCGTGACCTGCGAGCCCGAGGACAGCGTCGCCGAGCTGATGGCCGAGATGACCAATCGGCGCGTGCGCCACTTCCCGGTGCTCGATAATGGCCGGCTGTGCGGCATCGTCAGCATCGGCGACCTGGTGAAGAGCCGGCTCGACGAGATCGAGTACGAGGCGCACTCGATGCGCTCGTTCATCGCCGGCGCCGCATAGGCCGCGCGCGATAGACCCCACGCGGGCGGCGCGACTGCGATAGACTTGGCTTCGGCCGGCTTGGCCGCGGGGCGCAAGCATGTCGAGCATCGAAGCGGGGTTGCGCGGCGGCGGCATCGCGGTGCTGCTCCTGCTCGCGCTGTTCGCCTGGCGTGACGCGCGACGCATGCCGGGCGCGCGCTACGGCATGCTGTTCACGCTCGGCGCCGCCGCCTACCTCGTCGAGTCGGCGCCTGCCTTCGTCACCAGCGACGCGCCGTGGCTGTTGCCGCTGCGCCTCCTCAGCGCGACCACGCCGGCGACCTTCCAGCTCTGGGCGTGGGCGATCTTCGACGACACGTTCCGCCCGTCCTGGCGGCGCTGGCTGCCGACCGTCGCGCTGACTCTCCTCACGCTGTGGGCGATTGCGGTCGACCGCGCGCTGCCCTGGCACATCGTCCAGGGCACGGGGCTGCTGCTGGTCGCGATCGGCGTCTGGCAGGTGCTGGGCGGCCGGGCCGGCGATCTCGTCGAGGGGCGCCGGCGGATGCGCCTGGCCTTGGCGATCGGCGCCGGGCTGACGATCGCCGGGTTCACGCTGCTCGCCGCATTCGGTTCACGCTCGGGCGCGCTCGCCAGCATCGCCGGCGCCGCGATCGTGCTGGCGCTGGCCGCGGTTTCGGCGGCGCTGCGGCTCGGCCTGCGGCCGCAGACCGAGCTGCCGCCCGAGCCGGCCACGGAAGCAGTTCCGCTCGACCCGCTGGCCGGCGCCGCGGTCGCGCTCGACCCCGACGAGCGCGACTGGCTCGGCCGGCTGCGCCGGCTGATGGACGAGGAACGCATCTACCGCGCGGAAGGGCTCGGCATCGCGGCGTTGGCCGGGCGGCTCGGCCTTCCCGAATACCGGCTGCGGCGGCTGATCAACCAGCGCCTCGGGCATCGCAACTTTTCGAGCTTCGTCAACGGTTACCGTCTCGCCGAGACGATCGCCGCGCTGTCCGACCCGGCACAGGCCCAGGTGCCGATCCTCACCATCGCGCTCGACGCCGGCTTCCAGTCGCTCGGTCCGTTCAACCGCGCCTTCAAGGCGCAAACCGGGATGACGCCGAGCGATTTCCGCCGCGACCGGCTGGAGCGCGCCGCAGCCCGCGCCGCCTGAGCCTCGCCGATTCCGGGAATCGGCGAACGGCTGCAAAAATCGGCGATCATCCCTGCGGGAATCGGCAAGACCGCCGCGCCCGGCGGCGCGCACCCTCGGCCGGTCAATCCCCGGCGAGGCGCGCGATGCACACGATCTACCTCATCCTCCATTGGTCGGCCCCGGCGGTGATGCTGCTCGCCGCGATCGAGGCCGCGGCGCTGCTGGCGATCCGCCGCCGCGCCTATGACTGGCGCGCCGCGCTGTGCTCGTTCGCCGACATCGTGGCGCGACAGTACGTCGTCTATGTCTATCTGGCGTTCGGTCCGCTCGACTGGCTGACCGGCTGGATGTGGGCGCATCGCCTGTGGAC
>DASZLY010000379.1:0-1700 GCA_035552135.1 Allostellaceae bacterium
GGTGACGAGGAAGGTGAAGATCACATAGGCGACGATGGTGCCGAACGTCACCGCCGCGAAGGTCCACTCGTAAAGCCCCCACAGGATCGAGCAGACGAGGATGATCTCGAACATCGTCGGCACGAAGCTGAAGAGGAAATAGTCGAGCAGGAATTCGGTGCCGCGCACGCCGCGCTCGACCGAGCGCGAGAGACCGCCGGTCTGACGCTCGAGATGGAAGCGCAGCGACAGCGCGTGGAGATGCCGGAACGTCGTCAGCGCGAAGGTACGCACCGCGCGCTGGCCGACCTTGGCGAAGACCGCGTCGCGCAATTCGGCCAGGCTTTGCGAGCCGACGCGCGCGATGCCGTACCCGATGATCAGCGCCACCGGCACGGCGACGATCAGCGCCTTGCCCGGCGTCAGCGCATCGACCGCGTGCTTGTAAAGCATCGGCACGTAAACATTGCAGGTCTTGGCGACGATCAGCAGGCCGACCGCGATCACCACGCGAACGCGCAGCTCGACGGCGTTGCGCGGCCAGAGATAGGGCAGCAGCTTCGAGACGGCTTTCAGCTCGTCCTTGAAGCCGACCTCGCTGACCCGGTCGATCCGCCGGCGTTGCCCGCCGCGGTCTCTGCTCATGCTCAACGCGTTTTCTCCCTGCGGGGCAGGGTCGCCGTCATCAGAACGACCGCCACCATGATCACCGCGCCGACATAATAAGGGGCGTCGCGCCCGACCGCACCGTAGACGGCCCCGCCGAGCAGCGGCCCGAGGATACGGGCAAGGCTCTGCCCCGATTGATTGACGCCGAGGATGCCGCCGCGCTCGGTCGTGCCCGCAGCGCGCGAGACGAGGCTCGTCACCGACGGGTTGAGAATGCCGAAACCAATGGCGAGCAGCGCCATGTCGATCAGCAGCCGGGGAAGATCGGTGCTGAACGGCAGGCCGCCGAGGCCGAGGACCAGCAGCACCGACCCGACCTGCGCCATGCGCGGCTCGCCGAGCGAGCGCGACAATGCGCGAACCAGGCCGCCCTGCACCAGCACCAGCACGATGCCGATATAAAAGAAGAGCCAGCCGACTTGCCGGGGTCCCCAGCCGAAGCCGCTATTCGCCCAGAGCGCGAAGGTGCTCTCCATCCCGGCGAAGGCGGTCGTCGTCAGGAAGAACAAGATAATAAGGTGCCGGAGCTGGGGCCGACCGAACGCCTCCTGCGCCAGCGCCCAACGGCCCGGCCCTGTCGGTCCGCGGCGATTCTCGGGCGCCAGACTCTCTTTGAGGATGATCACCGCGAGGATCAGCGCGATGGCCGAGAGCAGCGCCGCGGCAAAGGCCGGATGCGACAGCGTCGTCGAACTGATATCCGAGCCGGCGAGCAGCCCGCCGATCGCCGGGCCGAGGGTGAAGCCCAGACCGAACGCCGCACCGATCATGCCCATGCCCTTGGCGCGATTGGCCTCGTCGGTGACGTCGGTGATATAGGCTTGCGCTGCCGAGATATTGCCGGCCCCGGCCCCGGCCAGCAACCGCGCCGCAAACAGCATCCAGAGCTGATCGGCGAAGCCGAGCCAGAGATAAGAGAGAACCGAGCAGGCGAGGCTGACCAGCAGGATCGGCTTGCGCCCCATCCGGTCCGACATCCGGCCCCAGATCGGCGAGGCAAAGAACTGGGCGAAGGAATAGCAGGCCATCATCGTCGTCACTTCGAACGGCGA
>DASZLY010000380.1:0-1552 GCA_035552135.1 Allostellaceae bacterium
AGGTAATAGGCGGTGGCGAGGCCATGTCCGCCGCCGCCGATGATGACGATGTGGTAGCGCGGCTTCGGCGCCGGCTTGCGCCACAGCTTCTGCCAGCCGCGATGGCCGCCGAGCGCCTGCCGAATCAGCGACGCGAACGAGTAATGCTGCATCGCGCTCAGCGCGGTTTCGGCGGCATCGCAAGATTGAGCAGCCGCGCCGCGTTGCCGCCGAGGATCGCCCGCCGCTCGTTGTCGTCGAGGAACGCGGCGCCTTCGATAAAGCCGACCGGGTCGATCTCGCCCATATCCGCGGGATAGTCGGTGCCGACGAGGATGTGGTCGACCCCGTATTCCTCGACCAGGTATTGCAGCTGGTGGTGGGTGTAGACCAGCGCGTCGAAATAAAGCCGCTTCAGATACGTCGTCGGCATGTGCTTGAGGCAGGTGCAGGTATCGGGGCGCGCCGAGGCGGCGTGATCGATCCGCCCCGAATAGGCCGGCAGATAGCCGCCGCCATGCGAGGCGACGAGCTTGAGGTTGGGGTAATCCTGCAGCACGCCGCCAAAGATCAGGTGGTGCAGCGCCACGGTCGTATCGAGCGGGTTGCCGATGACGTTGGCGAAATAATGGTCGTGGAAACGCCGCGCCTCGGTGAACCCGTCGGAGTGCATGAAGACCAGCAGTCCCAGTTCCTCGCAGCGCGCGAAGACCGGGCGGAAACGCTCGGCCGACAAATCCTCACCGGCGACATGCGTCATGATCTCGATGCCGGGGAAGCGGTGCTCCTTGTGGATGCGGTCGAGCTCACGCACCGCGAGCTCGGGGGCCTGGAACGGCACCGTCCCGAGGCCGACGAAGCGGTCGGGGTATTTGGCGCACATCGTCGCGATGAAGTCGTTGATCTCGCGCGACACGGCGAGGCCGAGATCGGGGTCGGCGCCGTAATAGGTCTGGCGCGGCGCCGGCGAGATCGCCTGGACGTCGATGCCCATCAGATCCATGTCGGCGATGCGCTGCTCGGGCGAGCGGCCCTGCTCGACCGTGCGCGCACCGTTGGCGCGGTTCTGCGCCTGGCTTTGCGGGCTCGCCTGGGTTTCGAGATACCATTTCGACACGGCCTCGTTGCCCTCGACCATCTCGGCCGCCTTGTCGCTGCGCACATGGCAGTGAATGTCGATCGTGTGCCATCGGCCGCGCGGATGGGCGGGTCCGGGAAAGCGGCCGGGAATTCGCGCGCCGGGCGGCAGGCAGGTGAACAGCATGGTCGGCATTCCTCCGTTGGGTTCCCGATCTTAGCGTTTGACCTCACCCGCCGCACCCCGCCATGCTTTCGGCAACGATCAATCCGCGGAGGAAAGCGATGTCGGTCCGACTGGTGATCACGTTCAACGCCGAACCGGGCAAGGGCGACGCGTTGCAGGCGGCGATGAAAGAGCGTTGCCTGACCTCGGCGAAGGATGCCGGCTGCCTGCAATTCGAGGTCTTCCGCAGCGCGCTCGACCCGGACAGCTTCACGCTGCTCGAACTGTGGGAGAGCGAGGAAGCGCTTGCCGCGCACGCCAAGCTGCAAG
>DASZLY010000381.1:0-4507 GCA_035552135.1 Allostellaceae bacterium
CCTTCGCGCGAAACGGCAAGCCCGACAACGCGGCGATCCCGACCTGGCCGGCCTATACCCCGGCGACGCGCGCGACGATGGTGTTCGACACGCGCTGCCGCGTCATCAACGACCCCGACCGCGAGGCTCGGGCGCTGTGGACGAAGGTGGCGACGCGCGGCTGACCGGAAACCCCTCTCCCCGCTTGCGGGAGAGGGGTTAGTTCACCGCGCCTGGAACTGCGTCTTGCCGAAATAGACCTCGCGTTCGGCGTCGGTGATCGTGCGCTGGTCGCGGAGTTCAGTCAGCACCGCGAGACCGCGCTGCACCGCCGGCCGTGCCGCGATCTCGTCGTACCAGCGTTTGACGTTCGGGTATTCGCCGAGGTCGATATACCCCCGCGCGTCAAAGCGCGGCGAGGCCTCGCTGCCGGTGCGCAGCCAGGGGAAGGTGATGATGTCGGCCATGCTGTATTCGTCGCCGGCGAGCCAGGGCGTCTCGCCGAGCCGCTGGTTCAATACCCGGGTCAGCCGCTTCGACTCGTTGGCATAGCGCTCGATCGCGTAGGGCACGTTCTCCGGCGAATAGGCGCCGAAATGGTTCCACTGGCCGAACATCGGGCCGACCCCGCCCATCTGGAACATCATCCATTCGAGGCATTTCCAGCGGCCGATCGGGTCTCTCGGGACCAGCCTGCCGCCGGCCTTTTCCGACAAATAGAGCATGATCGCCGCCGACTCGAAGAGCGTGAACGGCTTGCCGCCCGGCCCCTCGGAATCGACGATCGCCGGGATGCGGTGGTTGGGCGTGATCTTGAGGAATTCCGGCTTGAACTGGTCGCCAGCGCCGATATTGACCGCGATGATCTTGTATTCGAGGCCGAGCTCCTCAAGCGCGATATGCACCTTTTGGCCATTTGGGGTCGGCCACGACCAGACTTCGAGCATGAGGGGGTCTCCGGGCAAGCTGTTCAGCAACGCACGATGTCACCGCGCGCGAAGCAAGGCAATCGATCTAGATGGTCAGGCAGCTTGACCATCTACGGCAGCGAAATTATATTTCCGACATGACAGCCCAATTCAATATCGCGGAGGCCAAGGCCAAGCTTTCCGAGCTGCTCGACCGAGCCCTCACCGGTGAGGAGATCGTGATCGCCCGCGCTGGGAAGCCTCTGGCGCGGCTGGCTCCGGTAGCGAGCAAGCCCCCGCGCAAGCCGGGGGCCTGGAAGCATTGGAATATTCCTGACGACATTTTCCTTGAGCCGATGGATCCCGAAGATCTCGATGCGGCAGAAGGAAAGTTCACTGATGAGTTCGGAATCAGTTTGCCCGCGGACGAACCTTGAGGCTGCTGATCGACACGCACGCATTGATTTGGTGGCTTGGCAACAGTTCCAGGCTGTCGGCAACTGCTCGGTCGGCGATCGCAAACCAAGCCAATGAGCTATTCGTCAGTGCGTGTGTTGCTTACGAAATTGCGTACAAGCAAAAATCCGGTCGGTTACCGCCCCTCTCGCAGCACCTCTCGCGGCAGCTTCAGCGAGAGGGGATTGGCGTGATTCCAGTTTCCTTGGAACACGCCCTCGCGGCAGCCGCGCTTCCCGGGCCGCACCGCGATCCATGGGACCGCATCATGATGGCGCAGGCCACCGTTGAGGGGCTGACTGTCATCACCGTCGATCCGCAATTTCAGCGATACAGCGTCCCGGTGCTCTGGTAGGTCAGCCCGGCTCGTCCCACTCCGCAAGGCGTTCGAGCCAGCCCTTAGCCGCGCCGTAACGCAGCCATTCGTCGAGATGGTCGAAGCCGAGCTTCTGGTAGAAGCCGCGCGCCGGGTTCCAGTCGAGCACGGCGAAGTCGATCCGCACCCAGCCGCGCTCCAGCGTAAGGCGGGCGAGGCGCGCCATCAGCCGCCGGCCGACGCCGTGGCCGCGCGCCGCCTCGGCGACGAAGAGGTCTTCGAGGTAGACCGTCGGCGTGCCGGTCCAGGTCGAAAAGCGCGGGTGGAAGAGGGCCATGCCGGCCGGCTCGCCGTCGAGCTCGGCGATCAGCGCCTCGAAATGCCGCCGCGGGCCGAACCCATGTTCGCGCAGCTGCGCCTCGGTCGCGACCACCGCCTCGGGGGCCTTTTCGTAGAGTGCCAGAGCGTGGATGAATTCGAGGATCAGCCCACAATCGTCCTCGATCGCGAAGCGGATCGCGACCCTGCCGCGGACCCCGCTCACCGTTCGCGCCAGTGGCGCGGGCCGCTCGCCGGCGGGCCGAAATCCCGCGGCGCGAGCCCGGCGTGAAACCAGGTCACGAAGCTGTAGATGCTGTAGACCGGCAGCAGCAAGTGGTCGGCGAGGGCGCGGGCATAAGGCGTCATGTTGGTGCATTCGAGCACGATGGCGCCCACATCGGGGTGCGCGGCGATGAGTGCGTCACCCGCTTCGATGATGTCGCGCTCGGCGAGCGCGGCGTCGAGCGTGTGCTTCTCGTCGAGCATGACCTTGGTGAACTCGCGCCCCTTATCGGTGCCGGCCACCGGGGTCGCCGGGTCGGCGCCGGCGGCGATGAAATGCTCTTGCGTGAGGCTCGCAGCGCTGACCGTCAGCACGCCGACGCGCTTGCCGGGCGGCAGGATGCGCTCGACCAGCGGGATCTGCATCAGGCTCGACGCGGCGACAGGCACGCGGACATGCGCCGCCAGCTCCTTCTGGTAGAGTGAAAGAAAGCCGCAGGTCGTGGTGATGCCGTCGGCGCCGAGCTGCACGAGTTCGGCGGCGGCGTCGAGGAAGGCGTTGACGAGGCCCTGCGATTTGTGGCGGACGACACGGTCCGGCGTGGCGCCCGGCACCACCTTGTAGAGCACCGGAAACGGCCAGGTCTCGCCGTTTCCCATGTCGCCGGGGATGCGCGGGAACTTGGTCTCGAGCATCAGAATGCCGACGCGCGAGCCGTAAAGCCCCTTGCCGCCATGCGCGATGCGGGAGATGTCGGTCATGCAAGCCTCTGCTCACGAATCAAAACGGGGTGCAGCTCGCGCCGCACCCCGCCTTGATACCACGCAGTTCGGCTAATTCGTCAGCCCGTAGAACTTGGCCGCGTTGCCGCAGGTCATCGCGTATTTGACGTCAGCCGGCAGGTGGCTGAACTGGTCGTCGATATACTTCGCCGATTCCGGCCAGACACCGTCGGGATGCGGATAGTCCGAGCCCCACATCAGGGTCTCGATGCCCATATCCTCGATCAGCTTGGTGCCGATGCGATCGTACTGGAACGTCGCCTTGCACTGGCGGCGCCAGTATTCGCTCGGCAGCAGCTTGAGCTTGAGGTCCTGGTACTGGTCCTTGTACTCGAAATCCATGCGGTCGAGCACGTAGGGGATCCAGCCGATGCCGCTCTCGCCCATGACCATGCGGATGTTGGGGAAGCGCTCGAACACCGCCGCGCCCATCATCGAGGTGAGGATGTTGCCGAGCGTCATCTGGAACAGGCAGAGGCCGGCATAGGTCATCTGCCGCTGCACCGGCAATTCGTACTGCTTGCGCAGTTCGGGGTCGACCGACGGGAAGGTGTGGAAATGCAGCGGCAGCTGCGTCTCGTTGACCGCCTCCCACAGGGGATCCCACATCGGGTGCCACATCGGCGTCATGTGCCACGAGCAGCTGAGCTCGACGCCACGCATGCCCTTCTTGGCGACCCGGCGCACCTCGGCGGCCGCCGCGTTGATGTCGCTATAGGGCAGGCAGGCCAACCCGATCATCCGATTGGGATAGTGGCTGCAGAAATCGTGCATGAAGTCGTTATAGATGCGCAGCATCTCGTTGGCGGCTTCGGGGCTCTTCATCTTGGCGCAGGCGGCGAGGATGCCGTAGATCACCTCGGCGTCCATGCCGTCGCGGTCGAGCTCCTTGACGCGCAGATGCGGATCGCCCGGGCGGCGCAGGCCCTTCGTCTTGAAGTCGTCGTAGAGCCCGGCCTCGTGCATCTTGTCGACGCGCAACTGCTTGCCCGGGACGTAGGGCGTGCCTGAGGCGCCGACGCCGCCGGCCATGCCGTAATCGGCGCCGTTATGATCGACCCAGCGCTTGGTGCCGTCGGCCTGATCGGCGACAAACGGCATCTGGTCCTTTAGCGCGGCGGGCGCCTGCGAGGTGAACAAATCGGGCGGCAGCCAGATCATGTCGAGATGGCAATCGGCCGAAATTCGCTTGTATTGCATTTGCTCGAACTCCCTGCGGCGGATCGTTAAGGCGGCGGATGATAAGCAACCGACAGCTTCCGCCACTCTATCGCAGCTTTTCCGTCATGTCCCGAGGCGATCTCCCACGTTTTTGCCGGGCGGTCATGCAGCCGGGGCGCGCTACCGCCGCCCGGTGAAGACCGGCGTCCGCTTTTCGAGGAAGGCGCGCACGCCCTCGGCGTAATCCGGCGTATGGCCGGCTTCGTCCTGCAGGTCGCGCTCGAGGTCGAGCTGGGCGTGGAGCGTATTGGTCTCCGCGGCGTCGAGCGCGTGCTTGGTGAGAGCGATGCCGATCGTCGCC
>DASZLY010000382.1:0-1704 GCA_035552135.1 Allostellaceae bacterium
GGGCTTTGCGCTGCGCTCGGCCTTCGGCGAATACCGCGCGCCGACCGGCGTCGGCCGCGCCGCGCGCAATGATACGAGCGGGCTCGACGGCATCCGCGACGAGGTCGACCGCGTCTCCAAGAAGCTCGGCCGCCGCATGAAGTTCCTGGTCGGCAAGCCCGGGCTCGACGGCCATTCCAACGGCGCCGAGCAGATTGCCGTGCGCGCCCGCGATGCCGGCATGGACGTGGTCTATGAGGGCATCCGCCTGACGCCCGAGGCCATTGTCGACGCCGCCGCCAAGGGCGACGTGCATGTCATCGGCCTGTCGATCCTGTCCGGTTCGCACATGCCGCTGGTCCACGACGTGATGGCGCGCATGAAGGAAGCCGGCCTTGACCATGTGCCGGTGGTCGTCGGCGGCATCATCCCGCGGCGGGATGTCAGCGCGTTGAAGGACGCGGGCGTCGCCGCGGTCTATACGCCGAAGGATTTCGAATTGAACCGCATCATGAGCGATCTGGTGCGCATCGTCGAAGGCTCGGCCGAGACCAAAGAGCCGGCCGACGCGGCGGAATAGAGCGCGTCATGGCCGGACTTGTTCCGGCCATCTCGATTCAATTTGCACGGCAACGCCCATCGTAACGAGATGCCCGGGACAAGCCCGGGCATGACGTCTCAGCGTGTAGTCACCGCCGCCAGCGCCTTGCTCAGGGCGCTCGGGCTCAGCGGCTTGCGCAAATAGAAATTCATGCCGGCCTTGCCTGCCGCCGCCTCGTCGCCAGGCTCGGTGCGGCCGGAGGCGCCGACGATCGGCGTTGCGCCCGCGGCGCCGGGCAGCGCGCGGATGCGGCGCGTGGTTTCCAATCCATCGATGCCCGGCAGCGTCACGTCCATCAGCACCGCGTCATAGCCGCGCGCGACCGCCGCGACCGCCTCTTCCCCCGAGGCCGCGAAATCGGCGCGATGGCCGAGCTCGGTGAGAATGGTGTTGAGGATGACGCGGCCATAGGGATTGTCCTCGACGCAGAGAATTTTCAGGCCGCGCGCGGGCGACGGCGCGGCGTTCGCTGCCGCCACCTCGTCGTCCTGCGCGGGCGCGACCGGCAGCAGCGCCGAAAAATGAAACTGCGAGCCGCGGCCCGGCGTCGAGGTCACGGTGAGATCGCCATCCATCAGCTTGGCCAAAACCTTGACCACGGAAAGACCTAGGCCGGCGCCGCCATAGCGGCGCGCAATCTCGGCATTCGCCTGCGCGAACGGTCGGAACAGCCGTCGGATCTCGTCGGGCGTCAGCCCGATGCCGCTGTCGGTGACGCGGAAGATGAGTTCAACGCGCGCGCGCGCAGCGCGCTTGGCCGTCATGTCGAGCCGTATCGTGCCTGTGTCGGTGAACTTCACCGCATTGTCGATGAGGTTTTCGAGCGCCGCGCGCAACCGCACCGGATCGCCGACCACCCGCTCCGGCAGGTCGACGGCGATTGTCGTCTGCGCCTCGAGCCCCTTGGCTTGCGCGCGTGCGGCGAGCGACTGCGCCAGCATGTCGGCGATGCGGCGCGGACGAAAAATCTGCCGCTGCAAGGTCAAAAGACCCGAGCCGGCTTTGGCGGCGTCGATGACCAGCGTTGTCAGCGAGGCAAGATGCTCGGCGCCGGCCTTGACGCCCAAGGCCCAGCGCCGCTCGCGCTCGTCGAGATTGGAGCTCGCCAGCAATTCGCCGAGCGC
>DASZLY010000383.1:0-3771 GCA_035552135.1 Allostellaceae bacterium
ACGCTCGCCGCCAAGCTGCCGCGCCTCGTGTGCCATACGATGCGGGTCAAGGAATGGAAGGGCGACGTCGTCTTCCTGCACGAGGTCGCGGCCGGCACCGCCGACCGCTCCTACGGCATCCACGTCGCCAAGCTCGCCGGCCTGCCCGAGGCCGTCACCGCGCGCGCCGCGGAGGTGCTCGACATCCTCGAAAACGGCGACGAGGCCGGCGCGCTCGCCCGCCTCGCCGACGATCTGCCGCTGTTCCGCGCGATGCAGCACCGCCCGCCGCCGGCCACTGCAAAGGAATCCGCCGCCGAGGCGATGCTCAAGGCCATCCGCCCCGACGAGCTCACCCCGCGCGAGGCGCTCGATATTCTCTATCGGCTGAAAGCGGCTCTGCCGGAGAGCTGACCCTACCCCTCACCGGCGATGCCGAAGAAATCGTAGGGCGGATGAGCGCAGCGTAATCCGCCGTGGTTGGGTTAAAATAATATCGGCACGGTCAAGCACGGAGCGGAGGGACGATGCCGCGGGTCAGCGAGATCGAGGATGCCGGCGACGACCGGGTCCTCAAGGAAATCTTCGAGAAGGAACGGGCGGTGTTCGGCGACCTGCTCAACCCGACCAAGGTGATGGCGCACTGCCCGCCGATCCTGCGCGCCGCGAAACTGCTCGGGGCCTCGATCGAGCAGTCGGGCCAATTGCCGACGGCGCTCCTGGCGCTCATTAATTTCCGCGTCGCCTCGATCAACGGCTGCCCGTTCTGAATCGACATCAATTCCGTCCGTGTGATGGAAGGCGATGAGGGCGAAGCAAAGTTGCAGGCGGCGGCGAACTGGCGCGACAGCCCGCTCTTCAGCGAGGAGGAGCAGCTCGCGCTCGATTATGCCGAGCGCATCACCACCACCGGGCAGCGCGTCGACGATGCGCTCTTCGCCAAACTGAAGTCGCGGTTCAGCGAGGCGCAGATCGTCGAGCTGACCGCGGCGGTGGCGCTGGAAAATTTCCGCAGCAAGTTCAACCCGCCGCTCGGCATCGCGGCGCAAGGCTTCTGCCTCCTGCCGGACACCTGACCCCATCCCGGCGAAGGCCGGGACCCATTCCGCCGCCGCTCGAACAGCGGAGGCATGGGCCCTGCCTCCGCCGGGGTCGCCTACTTCCGCGGCGAGAAATCCTGGTCGGGGAACGCCGTGCCGCTGACGTTCGGCACCTGGATCACGATCATCGGATGGCCGGCGCTGTTGTGGCAGGCGTTGCAGGCGTCGGTGAGCCCGGCATAGGCCTTGGTGAACTGGGCCTCGTCCTTGGCCTTGATCGCCTTGTCGACATCGTCGATCGCCGGCTTGACGGTCGAGGCGATGGCCGGCGCGATCTGCAGATTGCCGTGCTTGAGGATGAGCTTGCCGATATCGTCGAACGCCTCGCGCAGCTCGCCCGCCTCGTAGCCGGCGTAGTCCCAGTTCTGCGCCTGTCCCGCAAGCCCGAGCTTGGTGTGCCGCGGCTGCACGAGCGCGGTCATCAAATCGCCGAGGCCGGGGCGAAACGGCGCGTTCGACTTGACCTCGTCCATGTCCCTGCCCGGCATCGATTTGCCCATCCCCGGCATGGTCATCCCGGGCATTGTCATATGTTGCTGCTGAGCCGTGGCGGGCCTGGCGAGCACGGCAAGGACGGCGAGAGCGAACAGCGAACGTTTCATCGGCGGCTCCTATCCGAAGATCGCGGCGATTGCGGCGGTGCCGGCCGCGCCGGCGATCACCACCAGCCAGGGCGGCACCGCCCAGGCCGCGAGCGCGAGGAACGCCGCGACCGCGATCGCGAAGTCGCGCGGCGCGAGGATCGCGCTCGTCCATACCGGGTTGTAGAGCGCCGCCAGCAAAATCCCGACCACCGCGGCGTTGACCCCGCGCAGTGCCGACTGCACCGCCGGCTTGCGGCGCAGCGTCTCCCAATAGGGCAGCGTCGCGATCAGCAGGAGCGGCGACGGCAGGAAGATCGCGACGAGGCAGATCAGCGCGCCGAGCCAGCCGTTCGGCGCCGGCCGCATCACCGTGCCGAGATAGGCCGAGAAGGTGAAAAGCGGCCCCGGCACGGCTTGGGCAGCACCGTACCCGGCCAAGAAACTGTTGTTCGACACCCAGCCCGGCGGCACCACCTGCGACTGCAGCAGCGGCAGCACCACGTGCCCGCCGCCGAACACCAGCGCGCCGGCATGGTAGAAGGCGGCGAACTCGGCGAGCGCCTGGCTCGGCACGGCAGCGCTTGCGAGCGGCAGGCCCAACAGCAGCACAAAGAACAGCGCGCCAGCCGGCCACGCCCAGCGGCGCGGAATGCCGACCGCCAGCGCCGCGCCGCTGCCGACATCGGCGCCGCGCAGGATCCACCAGCCGATCAGCCCGCCGCCGATGATCGCGCCGAGCTGGCCTGGCGCCGACGGCGCCGCCAGCACGGTGACCGCGGCGGCGACCGCGATCGTCGCGCGCATCGCGTCGGGGCAGAGGCTGCGCGCCATGCCCCAGACCGCGTTGGCGACCACCGCGACCGCGACGATCTTCAACCCGTGCAGCCAGGCGGCGTGCGACAAATCGCCGGCCCAGCCGACGCCGTAGCCGAACGCGCACATCGCCGCCGCCGAGGGCAGCGTGAAGCCGAGCCACGCGGCGAGCGCGCCCGGCAGCCCGGCGCGCAAGATGCCGATCGAGAGGCCGGTCTGGCTGCTCGCCGGGCCGGGGAGGAACTGGCACAGCGCGACGATATCGGCGAACGCGGCCTCGTCGAGCCATTTGCGGCGCGCGACGAACTCGGCGCGGAAATAGCCGAGATGCGCCACCGGCCCGCCGAACGAGGTCAGCCCGAGCCGCAGAAAGACGCGGAACACTTCCGCAAAGCTGGAACGGCGATGCGTCCCGGCCGCCACCATCAGTCCGCCACCCCGGCGAAGGCCGGGGCCCATCGATCGGCAAAGCGCGGGCGGCTGCGGCACGAAGCTGGAAGTGATCCGTCAGCGGATAAATGGATCCCGGCCTTCGCCGGGATGGGGAGCGCGGCGGTTTCGCGTTCGCTCATGCGCCGAGCGGCAGCGCCTGCCCGTCCATGTCGTCGTGGTCCATGCGCAAATGCCGCAGCGCCGTCGGCGCGATGTCGATCAGCGAACTCGCCCGGGTCTCGCGGCGCGGCGCGAAGCCGCCGCCCTCGGCGATGAGGAACGGGCTCTGCTCGTGCGCGCCGAGCCCGCCATGCTGGCCGAAGCCGGTCTTGCTTTCGCTGTCGTCCGGGTTGAAGACGATCGCCGCCCGGCCGGCAATGCCGTGCGGGTTGACGCCGTCATCCGC
This sequence comes from Allostellaceae bacterium, assembly GCA_035552135.1. Lineage (GTDB taxonomy): Bacteria > Pseudomonadota > Alphaproteobacteria > ATCC43930 > CGMCC-115725 > DATARH01. The sequence goes on from DASZLY010000383.1 coordinate 3,315, forward strand.
CGCCATCGCCACCGCGACCTGCAGCGACGTGTCGGTCGGCAGCCCGATCGCGGCCAGCTCCTCGCCGGCCGCGACGTGCCCGGCCCAGTTCTCGCGCTTGAGGAAAGCGGCGGTCGCGCCGACCCGGCCGCGCGCCGCGTCGCTGAAATAGATCGTCGCCGAGGTGCCTTGCGGCGCCACCACGACGTCGTGCGACTGCGGGCCGTCCTTGATCCCCGCCGCGATCAAGAGCCCGGTGACGTCGATCGCCTCGGTTATGGTTTCCATGCCGTGGTCGGAGCCGGTCATGAACAGGATGTCCTCGCCCGACGGGTCGAGCCGCCGCACGGTCTCGAACACGCGGGCGACGCAGGCATCGGCGGCGCGGATCGCCTCGCGGTGCTGCGTCGAGCCGAGCGGCGAATGGTGGCCGGTGTAATCCGGCTCCGACAGCCACATCAGCGCCAGCGCCGGCGCG
>DASZLY010000384.1:0-2913 GCA_035552135.1 Allostellaceae bacterium
TAGCGCCCGTTGGTACCCCCGAGCTACGGCCGCGAGATTCACCGTGTCAACCACACATTCCGGCCACCCTACTGCGTGACAAATAGAACGCTACCGTTGAGTCCGCCGCCCACAGTGGTTTTCCCCTGAAAAGCGCACCTATTCCGATTCTATCCACATATCCCCGCGATGCGGTTTCGATCCACCGCTCTATCCACAGCTCGCCCCGATCCCGCGCATTAACCATAAATGCCTCGCGCTCCGTGTCCGCGTGAACGGAACGCGAAACGCTAGCGCCGGCCTGTCGGGTTCGCTTGTCTCTCATGGGAGCCTCGTCAGTCAAGTATATAATTCCCACGCAGAGTCAAGCTGTTTTGTTCGCTTTTCGTACGCATTTTAGGGGATACCGGCCATCCGGCATGAACTACTGGTCGCCCGGATCGAAGCGCGCTTCCGGCATCGTAAGTTCATTGTAATAATCAATGCAGCCGGCGAGTGTCGCGAGGGCCAGCAAACAGAGCGCCAAGCGGGTCATTCGGGTCATCGGGCAAAGCCTCCGCGCGATCACGTCTCGCCGAATCCAACCGCCGCGACGGGCGATGGTTCCGGCGTTGCCCGCCTCCAATGGGATCGCCGCCGAGCGCGCGAGCGTGCCCGTACGACACACGGCGGGCCGCGCTTTTTTTCGGGCTTGCCGCGCCCGGCGCTGGATGGCACAAGCGATCGGGGGCTTGAGCCGGGCGTACCTGGCGGATGGGGTGGCTGGCATGCCGGATTTCGTCATCGAGGATGACTGCCGCGGCATGGTGTGCGGCGTCGACGAGGCCGGGCGCGGGCCGCTTGCCGGCCCGGTTGTCGCGGCCGCGGTGATCATCGACCGCGCCGCGTTTCCGGCTGAATTGCGTGACGCGCTCGACGATTCGAAGCTGCTGCGCCGCGAGGTGCGCGAGGCCTGCCATCGCGCGCTGCTCGCCTGCACGCGCATCGGCGTCGGCGCGGCGAGCGTCAGGGAGATCGACCGGATCAACATCCTGCGCGCGAGCCTCCTGGCGATGTCGCGCGCGGTTGCGGCACTCGGCGTGCGGCCCGACGTTGTGCTGGTCGACGGCAACATGACGCCGCCGGCACTGCCATGCCCGGCACGCACGGTAGTCGGCGGCGACGGGTTGAGCTTCTCGATCGCCGCCGCCTCGGTCGTCGCCAAGGTGACGCGCGACCGCATCATGCGCGCGCTCGCATTGCGCCACCCGCGCTATTCCTGGGAAAGCAATGTCGGCTACAGCACGCGCGCGCATTTCGCGGCGATCGCCGAGTTTGGCGTCACCGTGCATCACCGCCGCTCGTTTGCGCCGGTGCGCGTTGCCGTCGGCGAGGCACCACGCATGCTCGAACTTGACCTCGCTCTTGACGTCGGGGCTCTAAACTAATCGAATCATTGACGGAATCGTTGCAAACGCGCAGATTGCCGGGATGGAAGCCGGCGATCCTGTGCTCGAAGACGGCGTGATCGACGGCGATTGCCTCGAAACGATGGCCGCGCTGCCGGCAGGTTCGGTCGATCTCGTCTTTGCCGACCCGCCCTATAACCTCCAGCTCAACGGCGAGTTGCACCGGCCCGACAACAGCCGCGTCGACGGGGTCGAGGCAGACTGGGACAAGTTCGCCGATTTCGCCGCGTACGACCGCTTCACCCGCGCCTGGCTCGGCGCCGCGCGGCGGCTGCTGAAGCCGTCCGGCGCGATGTGGGTGATCGGCACCTACCACAACATCTTCCGCATCGGCGCGGTGCTGCAGGATCTCGGTTTCTGGATTCTCAACGACGTGGTGTGGCGCAAGGCCAACCCGATGCCCAATTTCCGCGGCCGCCGCTTTACCAACGCGCATGAGACGCTGCTGTGGTGCGGCTATGACCGCGACGCGCGCTATACCTTCAACTATGAGGCGATGAAGGCGCTCAACGATGAGCTGCAGATGCGCAGCGACTGGCTCATTCCGATCTGCGGCGGGGCGGAACGGCTGCGCGACGACAGCGGCAAGAAGGTGCACCCGACGCAAAAGCCCGAGGCGCTGTTGCATCGCGTGCTCGTCGCGTCGACCCGGCCAGGCGAACTGGTGCTCGACCCGTTCTGCGGCACCGGCACGACGGGCGCGGTGGCGCGGCGGCTGGGACGCCGGTTTATCGGCATCGAGCGCGAGCCCACCTATGCGGCGCTGGCGCGCGAGCGCATCGCCGCAGTGGTGCCGGCGGAAGACGAATTGCTGGCGATGGCCTCGAAGCGCGAGGCGCCGCGCGTGCCGTTCGGCAGCCTCGTTGAGCGCGGGATGATCCAGCCGGGCGAGGTGCTGCGCGACCAGAGCGGCCGCTACCGCGCGCGGGTCAAGGCCGACGGCAACCTGATCGCGGCGGAAATCCAGGGCTCGATCCACGCCGTCGCGGCGCAACTGCAGGGCGCGCCGGCGTGGAACGGCTGGGCCTTCTGGTTTGTCGACCGCCCGGGCGGGATGGTGCCGATCGATGCATTCCGCCAGCAGGTGCGGGCCGAGCGCCTATAGCCCGCGTGGTCATTGCAGGAGGCGAAATGACGACGCAATCTCTTTGGCCGAGGCCCGAGATGGCCGGAGATGCTTCGCTGCGCCCGCAATGACGGTGAACTCATGGCTTATGACCGCGACAATATCTTCGCCCGCATCCTGCGCGGCGAGCTGCCCTGCACCAAGGTCTACGAGGACGCGCATGTTCTCGCCTTCCGCGACATCCACCCGCAGGCGCCGAGTCATGTCGTGCTGATCCCAAAGGGCGAGTACGTCTCGGCCGACGATTTCTCGGCTGCGGCGAGCGATGCAGAGCTCGCCGCGTTCATGCGCGCGGTGCACCGGATCGCCGCCGCGGAGGGCGTCGCCGAGGACGGCTTTCGCCTCATCGCCAATACCGGC
>DASZLY010000385.1:0-2375 GCA_035552135.1 Allostellaceae bacterium
GGGACATAGCCGCGCGATCTCCAACCGATACGGTCCACACTCGCCGGAATGATGCGGGCGAGACGCCCGCGGTCCAACCGAGCGCTTCGTGCGACCAAGCATCCTCCTCCGGATGATGCGGGCGAGACGCCCGCGGTCCACTTTCACGAAAGCGTCTTTTCCAGGAACACGCTGACGCCGTTGTCGGGATGGTCGCCAAAGGGGCCGCGGTCGTGGTAGCCGCAGCCGCGGTAGAGCCGGAGCGCGGCGATGTTCTTGTTGCCGGTTTCGAGCCGGATGAGCCGCATTTTCTGCGCGCGGGCGGCGGCCTCGGCGGCGCTCAGCAGCGCGAAGCCAACGCCCTGGCCGCGCGCCTCCTCGGTCACGAAGCAGCGCCGCAGCTCGCCGCGGTCGGGCGCGGTGCGGACCAGCGCCATGCAGCCGAGCGCGCGGCCCTCGCGCCGGGCGACGAAGAAGTGGAAATCGCCACCGGCCGGCAGATCGGGCGGGCTGTAATGCTCGGGCGGGTAGAGCGCACGGGCGAACGCGTCGAACTGCCGGGAGAGCGCAACCGTCTCGGGCCGGTCGGGGCTCTCCTCGGCGACGGCGAGATCGCTCACTCGGCGGCCTGTTGCAGCGGCCTGACCGAAGCGGCCATCTGACGGTCGTAGGCTTGGCGCCATTCGAGCCCGGCCTCGGTGACGAAATCGCCGCTGCGCACCGGATACATGATCTCGGGGTTGTCGACCCCCGGCGACGCCTTGCCCGACTTGGCGAAGGCGCGCGCCGCGGCCAGCAGCCGGCGGCGGGTGCGCATGATCATCATGTCGGAAGGGCCGAGATGCTCCCACAGATGGTCGGTGATCGGCCCCATGCTTTCGGTGACCGCCTGGTCCTGGGCGTGGATGCCGCTGATCCCGGTATAGTTGCCGCCATTGGCCTGGGCGTCGCGGTCGATCAGCCAGTCATTCGCGCCGTTGCGCGCCAGACGCCAACGCCCGTACCAGTCGGTGGTGTTCGGCTGATACTCGAAGACCCGGCCGAAGCCCGGCATCTCCTGGCCGTTCTTGTCGCCGGTGATCGACGGCGGATGGCGCTTCCAGGTGAGGCTGACGAACATCGTGTGGGTGTCGTCCATCGGGACCCACGCGCGGTTGTGCAGGTGCTCGGTGAACTTGCCCTGCGGCGTCTGCGTCCAGAACGGCAGCATGAAATTGGCGAAGCGCCAGTAGGTGCTGCCGGTCTGCTCGGCCTCGCGGAAGGCGGCGTACATCGTGCCGGTATCGGTGTCGGCGACGTGGTAATCGGGCGCCCGGTTGGTCACCGTGTAGCGGAAGATGCTGTCGGTCGGCAGCATCTCGGGGGTGACGCTGCCGGCGTGCAGAAAGCCGAAATGGCAGGTGTCGATATCGCCTTCCAGCGCCTGCAGCCAGTTGCACTCGCGCTGCACGAGATTGATCGTGACCTCGGTGTCGGGGAGCAGCGTCGCCTCGATCTGCGGCAGTGCCGGCGCGCTCTTGCGGTCGCCCATATAGACCCAGACGAGGCCGTTGCGCTCCACGGCCTTATAGGCCTTGGCGTGCACCAGATGCTTGAAGTCGCGTTCCGGCGGGACGCTCGGCATGTCGACGCAGTTGCCCTCCACGTCGAACTTCCAGCCGTGATAGACGCAGCGGATGCCGTTGCCCTCGTTGCGGCCAAGAAACAGCGAGGCGCAGCGATGCGGGCATTTGTGGTCCATGACGCCGACCCGGCCGGCGCTGTCGCGGAACGCGATCAGCTGCTCGCCGAGCAGCATCAGGCGCATCGGCTCGCCATCCGCCTTCAGTTCCGACGACATTGCCGCCGGCAGCCAATACTGTCGCATGAACTTGCCCATCGTCGTGCCGGGGCCGACGCGGACCAGATCGTCGCTGTCCTTTTGGCGCATGGTTTGGATTTCCCAGTTGGGCGCTGTTCGCCGGATTTATGACCAGAACGCAAAGCCGAGGCCGGTGCCGGTGCCGGCGGGTGTGCGGTAGCCCGGCTCGTAATGCGACCATTCGAGCGACAGATGCTCGACCGCGCCGCCGACGCAAATCCAGTTGCGGATTTCCGAGCTGCCCGAATTGAGCAGCTTGCGCGGCAGGTTCTGGATCGCCTCGGCGTCGTTACGCTTCAGCATGTCGAGAAAGCCGCGGTCGAGCGCCTCGTCGACGACGAAATGCGAGAGGCCGCCCGAGCCGATAATGCCGACGCGCTTGTCGCCGGGATAGCTCTCGACGGCGGCGCGGATCGCCCGGCCGAGCCGGTAGCAGCGGCGCGGGGTCGGCTGGTTCGGCGGGTAGTAGGTGTTGATGCAGATCGGCACGATCGGCACCACCTCCTTCATGATCCGGCGGTGGACAAAGCCGATC
>DASZLY010000386.1:0-1722 GCA_035552135.1 Allostellaceae bacterium
GGGGAAAGTGACGGAAGCGCAAGCACTCGCGCGATACGCGAATGTGCGCCCGATCCGCGCTCTCGGCGCGATTTCGCCCCTCGCTGCAAATCGGCTGCAAAAGCAGCGGTAAACAGCGGTGAGAGGCCGCCGAAACCGGAAGTTGATCACGCGATCCCTCGGCGGCGTCGCGCCGCTGCGATATGCTGGGCGGAACTCACCCGAGGGAGCGCCCGATGACCCCCGATTCCGCCCGCAACATCGACTTCGTCAGCAATCACGAGCTCGACGGCCATGGCGACTGCGTGCAGGTCATGGTGCACAAGGGCCATGCCTATATCGGCCACATGTTCTCCGACGGGTTCACCGTCGTCGATGTGCGCGACCCCAGGCATCCGAAAAATGTCGGCTTCTTCGCCGCGCCGCCCAACACCCGCGCCTTCCACCTGCAGACGCATGGCGACCTGCTGCTCACCGTCAATGCGCCGAACATCTGGGTGATGCAGGGCTATTCCGACCCCAACGACTATTTCAAGGCGTCGATCACCGACACCTTCACTAAGCGCGAGAAGAATTTCACCGCCGGCCTCCGCGTGTTCGACATTTCGAAGCCGGCCGCGCCGCGCGAGATCGGCTTCATGCCGATCGACGGGCTGGGTTTCCACCGCCTCTGGTATGTCGGCGGCCGCTACGCCTATGGCTCGTGCCATTGGCAGGGCTTTACCGACCACGTGCTGGCGGTCGTCGACCTGGCCGACCCGGCCAGGCCGGAAGTGGTCGGCCGGTTCTGGCTGCCGGGCATGAACACCGGCGCCGGCGAGAAGCCGAGCTGGTCGGGCAAGCGCTACGCGCTGCACCACCCGATCGTCCACGGCAATCTGGCCTATACCGCGTGGCGCGACGGCGGCTTCGCGATCCTCGACGTCGCCGACCCGGCCGCGCCAAAGCTCGTGTCGCACCGCAACTGGAGTCCGCCCTTTGGCGGCGGCAGCCACACGCCGCTGGCGTTGCCGGGACGCAACCTCGCGGTGATCGCCGACGAGGGCAATCTCGACGATTGCGCCAACGGCATCCAGCGCTGCTGGGTGTTCGATGTGCGCGACCCGGCGAACCCGGTCTCGATCGCGACGCTGCCGACGCCGACCGAGATCGACTATTGCAGGAAGGGCGCGAAGTTCGGCCCGCACAATCTGCACGAAAACCGCCCCGGCTCGCTGCAGACCGAGGAGCTGATCTTCGCCACCTACCAGAACGCCGGGCTGCGCGTGTTCGACATCGGCAACGCCTTCGAGCCCAGGGAAGTCGCGCATTTCGTGCCGCCGCCGCCGGCCAACATGGTCGACCCGCGCCCCGGCCGCCCGCGCGTCATCCAGTCGAACGACGTCTACGTCGCGCCCGACGGGCTGATGTACCTGACCGACGTCAATTCCGGGCTGACCATCCTGCAATACAAGGGCTGATCCGCTTGGCGAAGACGCTCGCCGATTTGAAGCCGGGGCTGCGCCACAGCGAGACCCTGACCGTCAGCGAGGCGCTGTCGGTGCCGGCGCAGGCCCGCCTCTTCGACCCGGCGACCGAGATGCCGCCGGTCTTCGCGACCGCGCAGATGATCGCCTTTGTCGAATGGACCTGCGTCCACGCGCTGGCGCCCTATCTCGGCCCCGATCAGCGCTCGGTCGGCACCCGGGTCGAGATGACCCATACCGCCGCGACGCCGCTCGGCATGACCGTCACCGCCGAGGT
>DASZLY010000387.1:0-3130 GCA_035552135.1 Allostellaceae bacterium
TTCTGGCCGATCTGGTCGGCGATGACGATGCCGAGCGAGGGGAACTCCTGGCGGGCGACATGCTTCTCCGGGTTCCACAGATCGGAGCGGATGAGCGCCTTGCCGCAGTGGAAATAAACTTCGTCGGCGGTGACGAGGATGCCGCTGCGCGGCAGCTTGCCGTTGACCGCGGTGGGGGCAAGGAGTTCGGGGTCGGTAGTGATCTGGGCGCGGCCGTTGACCCGCAAGGTCTCGCGCAGCCCGGGCACCATGAAAATGAGCCCGACGCGCGGGTGCTGCAGGATGTTGCCGATCGAATCGACGCGGTTGTTGCCGAGCCGGTCGGGGATCAGCAGCGTCTCGTCGTCGATCACCGTGACGAAACCGGGCGCGTCGCCTTTGGGCGAGGCGTCGCAGCGCCCTTCGGCATCGCAAGTCGCCATGACGATGAACGGCGACATGGCGATAAAGGCGCGCGAGTGCTTTTCCAGCCGCGGAAGCTGCTTCTTGACCGTGCGCTCCATCGGCTCGCCGTAGATTTGCTTGATCTCGCGGATGTCCTCGATGATCGACACGCTCGCCTCCCGCTTCTTGCGCGGCCTAGTATGCACCAGCGTGCGAGGAGGTTCCAGAATGGCGGTCGGTGTCGAACGCGAGACACGGGTGGAAGGCGGGTTCGTCGCGCGCATCACGATCGACCGCGCCGCCAAGCTCAACGCGCTCGACCGCACGCTGATGGGCGAGATCATCGCGGCGATGACCGCGCTCGCCGACGACCCGGCGCTGCGCCTCGCGGTGGTCGGCGGCGCCGGCGGGCGCGCCTTTGTCGGCGGCGCCGATATCGACGAGCTGGCGGCGCTCGACGCCGATAGTGCGCGCGGTTTCATCACCGCGGTGCATGTATGCTGCGACGCCTTCCGCCACCTGCCGGTGCCGGTCATCGCGCGGATCGACGGCTACGCGCTCGGCGCCGGACTCGAACTGGCCGCGGCGTGCGACTTCCGTGTCGCCGGCGAGGGTTCGGTGTTCGGCATGCCGGAGGTGCGGATCGGCCTGCCCTCGGTGGTCGAGGCGGCCCTGCTGCCGGCGCTGATCGGCCCGGCGCGGACGCGCCGCCTGCTGCTCACCGGCGACAATATCGGCGCCGCGGAGGCGCTGGCCTGGGGGCTTGTCGACCGCGTCGTACCGGCCGACGCGCTCGATGCGGCGGTCGAGACGCTCGCCGCGTCGATCCTCGCCGCCGGCCCCTACGCGGTGCGGCTGCAGAAATCGCTGATCCTCGACTGGGAGGAAATGCATACCGCGGCGGCGGTCGATCGCGGCATCGACGGGTTTGTCGAGGCGTTCGCGACCGACGAGCCGCGGCGCATGACCAACGCTGCGCGCACCGCGATGCAGGCGCGGCGAAAGATGCGCGGATGAGCCGGACACCGCGCGCGCCGCAGCGCTCGCTGCCGGGGCTCAGCGACGCCATCGCCGCACCGCCGCACTTCCACGGCCATCGCCAGCGTCTGCGCGAGCGACTCATCGCCGGCGGCGCCGACAATCTGCCCGATTACGAGCTGATGGAAGTGCTGCTCTTTGCCGGCAACCCGCGCGGCGACGTGAAGCCGCTGGCCAAGGAGCTGATCGAGCGCTTCGGCGGGTTCGCCGCGGCGCTGTCCGCCGACCCGGACGACCTCCTGAAGATGCCGGGGCTCGGCGTCGCCGGCACCGCGGCGCTGAAATCGGTGCGCGAGGCGGCGCTGCGGCTGATGAAGGCCGAGCTCGTCGAGCGGCCGGTAATCGGCTCGTGGGACCGGCTCATCGATTACTGCCGCGCGCATATCGCCTACGGCAAGGTCGAGGAGTTCCACATCCTCTTTCTCGACCGCAAGAACGCGCTGCTGAAGCACGAGCGGCAGCAGCGCGGCACGATCGACCACACGCCCGTCTATACCCGGGAGGTGGTGAAGCGGGCGCTGGAAGTGGGCGCGTCGGCGCTCATCCTGGTGCACAACCATCCCACTCGGCCCGTTTTGATCACAATCGATCACGCTACTACCAATTGAATCATCTAATTTTTCTGGCTTGTCGTAGTCTCGGACGCCATGGCATATTGGGGTCGGTTTTGAGGGGGATCAGTCGCCCTTTTGACCCCAGTCGCCGACCCCTACTAGCCGTCTGGCGACCCCACCCGAGAGCCGACGGGAGAGCCCAGTGCCGAGCCTGACCGATGGAGAAATACGCCGCGCTCTAAAGCAGGTGGAGCAGACGGGGAAGCAGCTAAGCCTCGTCGATGGAGAGGGACACGGCACCGGCCGCCTCGTTCTGGTCATAAAGCCCATGCCCACCCGCATCACGGCGGACTGGATGGCGCAGCAGTGGCGCGATCAGAAGCGTCTGAAGAAGAAGCTCGGCTCGTACCCGTCAATGTCACTCAGCAAGGCGCGGGAGGTTTTCGCCCGGGACTTCGCCGACCTGATCCAGAAGGGCCGCAGCATCAAGATCGCGGGCGACACGCGGCCGGGCACGGTGGCCGACTTGTTCGAGGCCTACGTCCAATATCTGAAGGACGCGGAAAAGCCTTCGTGGAAGGAGACAGAAAAAGGCCTCAACAAGATCGCTGACGCCCTCGGCCGCAACCGACCGGCACGCGAGATCGAGCCCGACGAAATCGTCGAGGTGATCCGACCGATCTACGAACGCGGCAAGAAGGCGATGGCCGACCACGTGCGAAGCTACATCCACGCCGCCTATAGCTGGGGCCTGAAGTCAGAGCACGATTATCGCAGCGCTTCCCAACGCCGCTTCCGGCTCGTGTACAATCCCGCCGCCGGGATCCCGACAGAGCCGAAGAAGGTCGGCACACGCTGGCTCGACGAAGACGAGTTCGTTCGACTCTACCGCTGGCTCGAAAATCCGGACGCACCCGTTCATCCGCCCTATACGAGAGCCGTGCGCATACTCATGCTCACCGGTCAGCGTGTCGAAGAGATAGCTCGTCTACACGTCGACAACTGGGACGCTGAGGAGAAAATCGTCGACTGGTCGAAGACAAAGAACGGTGCTCCCCACGCCATTCCGGTCCCTCCCATCGCTGCGGAACTGATCGAATCGATCAAGCCGAACGAATACGGTTGGTTCTTCCCGTCAGCGAAGGATCCCAGGA
>DASZLY010000388.1:0-7111 GCA_035552135.1 Allostellaceae bacterium
GGTGGCGGCTGATCTGATCGTCATTGCGAGCGAAGCGAAGCAATCTCCCGCCGACTTGGCCTCCCGTCGGTAGGAGATTGCCGCGTCGCGCTATGCGCTCCTCGCAATGATGTTGAGGAAAATCTGTTCCAGCCGCTGCGATTGAGCCGTCGCATCGAATTTGTCGAGCGCGGTCTGCCGCGCCTGCCGGCCCATCCGGCGGGCGATGTCCGGCTCGTCGATGAGCCGGCGCAGCGCGGCCGTCAGCGCCGCCGTATCGCCCGGCGGCACTAGCAGCCCGCTCTTGCCGTCCTCGATCGCCTCGCCGATCCCGGCATGGTGCGTCGCGACGACCGGCGTCCCAGCCGCCATCCCCTCCAGCACGACATTGGGCAGCCCCTCGGCATCGCCACTTGCCGTCTCGACGCTCGGCACGCAGACCGCCAGTGCGCCGCGCATCAGGCGGCGCAGTTCGGCATTCGGCAGCCAGCCGGGAAACTCGACCGTGTCGAGCCCGGCCGCGGCGCGTTTCAGCTCGCCGGCAATCTCGCCGTCGCCGACCAGCTTCAGCCGCACCGAGCGCCCCTCCCCGCCGAGCCGGCGCATCGCCTCGATCAGGAAGCCGATGCCCTTCTTCTCGACAAACCGGCCGGCGAACAGGAGGTATGGTTCCGCCACGTCCGGGGGCGGCGCGTCGAAGCCCTCGAGCTCGACGCCGTAGCGATGCACCAGCAGTTTTTCCGGCGGAAAGCCGCGCCCGAGGAGCCGGTCGCGAATGAAGTCCGAGACGCAGACGAAGAGCGCCGCCTCGCGCTGCAGCTCGGCGAGGCGCCGCTGGTAGATCGTCGGCACCAGGCCGCGCCGGTAATGCTTGTCCTTGGTCGCGTCGCCGCCGTGGTAGTGCACGACCAGCGGCAGCCCGAGCTGCCGGGCGATCGGCAGCGCGAGCGCGCCGCCGCGGCCGAAATGTGCGTGCACCAGGCGGGCCCCGAGCGTACGCAGATCGGGCGCCGGCGGCAGGCTGCCGAAATGCTTGAACCGCTCGCGATCGAGCGCCCCGAGCAGCCCTGCACGGCCGAGCATCGTCGCCGGGACGCCGAGATCGCCGAGCCCGTCGGCTAAATGGCGCCCGATCCAAACCGGCCGCAGCCGCTCGAAGCCGATATAGAGCCGGCGCAGGAAATGCGCCTCCGAACGCGGCACGATCCGGTCGCGGTAGACGAGGATGTTCCCCTGTTCGCCGCTCACGGGATCAGCGCCTCGTAGCGCGCGGCGACTTCGTCCCAGGAGAGGCCGCGCTGCGTCGCGAGCGCGCCCCGGTGCCAGCGCCGCCACAGCGAATCCTCACGCAGCACCTCGATCGCCGCGGTGACGAATTCGTCGTCGCTGACCGCGACCCGGCCGCTTTCGCCGTCGGCGACACGCTCGCCGACCGCACCCAGCGGCGTGACGATCGCCGGGACGCCAAGCGCCTGCGCCTCGGCGAGCGCGAGGCAGAACGTCTCGCCGGGATCGCCGCGATAGAGCATCGCCCGCGCACCGCTCAGCACCTCGACCAGCGGCTCGCGGCCGACCGGCGCGTAGCGCCGCACGCCGGCGGCGCCGAGCGCCTCGGCACGCGCCAGCACGGCATTGATCTCGCCCGCATGCTTTGCCGCGCCGCCATAGACCGCCGTGCCGGCGTAGATGTGCAGCTCGGCCTCGGGCACCGCCGGTCTGATCCGCGCAACCCACAGGTCGAGCAGCCAATCGAGCCCGCGCAGCGGGTTCGAGGTGAACACCGCGCGCGGCGGCGGCGGCTCGCGCGGCTCGGCATGGCGGAAACGCTCGAGCACGCCGTAGGGAATGACCGTGCGCCCGCCATCGACCAGCCAACCCGGGATCGTCGATGCGTGATAGGCGCCGGTCGTCACCAGCAGCGGCCGGTACCAGGCGATGCACCCCGCCATCCGCGGCTTGCGGAGATAACGCGCCGGGTTGTGCAGCCACAGCAGGCGGCGTCGCGGATGCGGTACCAGCCCGATCAGGCGATGCCCGCGATTGCCGATATAGAGATCGCAGGAGCGCGGCAGCGCGCCGTCGAGCGGTGCCCAGCTCACGCCTTGATGCCGCAACGGCGCAGCACAGCGGCTATATGCCTCGACTTGGTGCCCGCGTGCGGCGAGCGCCTCGGCGAGGGCGACAAACGCCGTCTCGGCGCCGCCGAGCGGCCCTGTCTCGGCCATCGCGCCGTCAAAGGCGATGCCGTCATCGGCCATCACGACGCTCGCCATCAATCCCTTTCCAGCCGCGCCTTGAGGTAGGAGAGGATCGGGTATAGCCCGGCGCACAGCGCGATGAGGAACCCGTACGGCCCTTCGCGGTAGCCGCGGCGGGCGACGTAGCACTTCCAGAACCGGGTGAAGATGCGCCGGACGTTCGAGCGGTAGCTGCCGAGCCGGCCGGTTTCGCGCAAATCGCGGGCGCGCGCGGTGGTATAGCGGTCGAGCCGGGCGATCATGTCCGAGATGTTGCGGTCGACGCGATGGACGAGCCGCCCCTGCAACGTCGGCCCCTGCGACCCCGACAGCGTTATCTCGGGATGCACGCGCTGGTCGCCCCATCGCTTCGCGCCGTGCCGGTAGAGCCCGGCGAAGGCGCCCTTGCCGAACGAGGCGCCCCAGCCATAACGCACCAGCCGGTCGCCGATATAGTTGTCGACCGGGATCAGATGCCAGGACACGTGCGAGCTTCCGACGACGCGGCGGATTTCCTCGGCGAGCGCCACGGAGACACGCTCGTCGGCATCGATTTCGAGGATCCAGGCGCCGGTCGCGGCATCGATCCCGGCATGGCGGCGCGGCCCTTCGCGCTCCCACGCGCCCTCGACGAGGTGGGTGGCGAACAGCTGGGCAATCTCCTTCGACTTGTCGGTGCAGCGATCGAGCACGACGATCAGCTCGTCGACAAAATGGAGCGCCTTCAGGCATTCGGCGAGCTGAGCCTCTTCGTTATGGACGACGACGACCGCCGAGAGCAGCGCGCGGCTGTCGCTCACGCCGCTTTGCTCACGACCCGCGCCCATAGGCGATGCGCCGCCGCTTCCGCCGCATCGGCCGACAGCGTGTCCATCAGCGTGCCGGTGGTACGGTGATCGAAATCCTTGTGGAACATCGTCTCGGGCGCGGCCTCCGTGCGCACCGTCGCGGTGCGCTCGCCCCACGGCGCGTACTGATCGAGCGGGCTTGGGCCGAACAGGCCGAGCGTCGGCACCCCGCTCGCCGCGGCGATATGCATGAGGCCGGTGTCGTTGCCGATAAACATCGCCGAGCGGCGCAGCACCGCGGCCGCGGTCAGCAGGTCGACCCGGCCGACGAGATCGATCGTGCTACGCGCCGGGATCGCCGCCAGCAGCGGCTCGGCTTGCGGCCGCTCATGCGCCGCCGCCAGCACCGCGACGCGGGCGCCGGGGAAAAGCCCGTCGGCCGCGACCAGGCGCTGCGCCAGCTCGGCGAAGCGCTCGCCGCGCCACTGCTTGCCGCGCCAGTTGGCGGCTGGGCCGATCGCCAACACCGGCGGGCCGGCCGGGACCAGCATCTCCGCCGCCCGCTCATGCTGCGGCGATAGCCACAGTCGCGGGCCCGGTGGCGGATCGAGCCCGAACAGCCTCGCGAGTTGGCGCACCCGATGCTCGCGCCGGTCGCCCTTGGCCATCACCCGCCGCTCGCCGGCGCGCAGCAGCCAGGCGAGCGTCGAACCGCGCAGATCGACGACGAGATCCCAGCGCCGGCCGGCGACCGCGCCGTAAAGCCGCAGCCAATGCGCGTTGAACCGCTGCTTGGTGACGGTGATCAGCCGTTCGAGCCCGGGCACCGTCTCGAATAGCGGTGCGGCAACCGGCCCGGCGGCGATGGTCACGCGCGCGCCAGGGTGGCGCTCGATCAGATGGTCGAGAAGCCCCGTCGACAGCACGGCATCGCCGATGCGCGTGGCGGTGACGAAGAGAATATCCATATCGCCAGTCTCCGCGACTTATAACGCGCCGCCCCGCGCCTTGCCAAGCAAGCGGCTTGTCTCTACCTGTTGCAGCGGTGCAACCGGTGCCGGGAATGGATCGATGAGCGCGGGCCGCTTTGTCGTGCTGCAGGACCGCGGTGTCCTCGCGATCGCCGGACCCGACCGCGCGAGTTTCCTGCAGGGGCTTATCTCCAACGACGCCAGCCGAATCAGCCCGGAGCGCGCCGTCTATGCCGCGCTGCTGACCGCGCAGGGCAAGTACCTCCACGATTTCTTCCTGGTCGAGGCCGGCGACATCATCTGGCTCGACGGCGAGGCGGCGCGCCTCGCCGATCTGAAGCGGCGCCTCTCGATGTACCGGCTGCGCGCCAGGGTGACGCTCGACGAGCGCCCCGATCTGGCGGTCGCGGCGGTATTCGGTGGGAGCGCTCTCGATCTGCCGCCCGAACCCGGCGCGGCGCGGCCGTTTGGCGACGGCGTCGCGTTTGTCGACCCGCGGCTCGCGGCGCTCGGCGCGCGCGTCATCGCGGCGCGCGAAACAATCCGCCCGGCGCTCACCGCGAGCGGCGCGACCGAGGCCGATTTCGCGGCATACGACCGGCTGCGCCTCGGGCTCGGCGTGCCGGACGGCAGCCGCGACCTGATGCTCGACAAGTCGATCCTCCTCGAAGCCGGCTTCGACGAATTGAACGGCGTCGATTGGAACAAGGGCTGCTACATCGGCCAGGAGCTGACCGCGCGCACCAAATATCGCGGTCTCATCAAGAAGCGGCTGTTCCCGGTACGGATCGGCGGCGGAGCGGCGCCCGAACCGGGCGCGCTCATTACCCTCGACGGGCATGAGGCCGGCGAGATGCGGTCGAGCCGCGACGGCGTCGGCCTCGCGCTGCTGCGGCTGGAGGCGATCGGCAAAGGCGCGATGTCGGCCGGCGGCGCGGCAATCGAACCGCTGACGCCGGACTGGATGCGCCTGCCGGAATAGGACGCGCAAGCCGGCGGCGCCGATCGCTCCGCAACGCAACGGCTGGAACCTGATTCACTGCCTAGTTCCGGTTTGCCGGGATTTCTTGGCGTCGCGCCGTGGGCGTACATTGGAAGAGGGCTGAGAATTGCCTCTGACCGCGGCCTTGCATGATGCTGTTTGGCATTTCCGCAAAGCGTCGGCCGGGTGATTGTTTTTGGCGCCCTCGACTACGCTGTCTGGTTTTGATCCTTACGGCACTGACGGTCGGTTGGCTCGGCAAGCTCCGGTTTCGGTCTTTCAAATAGCGGAACCACCATATAGAACATAACGAGAACATTTCAAGGGCTGCGCGCCGAATCCTCAGGCCGTCCCGCCCTCGGCGCTGTCGCCGAGCTCGGCCTGCGCCGCGGCGAGCCGGGCGATCGGCACGCGATAGGGCGAACACGACACGTAATCGAGCCCAACCTCGTGGCAGAAGCGGATCGAGGCGGGGTCGCCGCCATGCTCGCCGCAAATCCCGAGCTTCAAACCCGGCCGCGCGGCGCGTCCGCGCTCGACGGCGATGCGGATCAATTCGCCGACCCCCTCAGGGTCGATCGACACGAACGGGTCCTGCTCGAAAATGCCGAGCTTCTGGTAGATGCCGATAAAGCTCGCGGCGTCGTCGCGCGACAGGCCGTAGGTGGTCTGCGTCAAATCGTTGGTGCCGAAGCTGAAGAAGGCGGCGCTCTTGGCGATCTCGCCGGCCATCAGCGCGGCGCGCGGCAGCTCGATCATCGTGCCGACCGAATACGGCAGCGTAACCCCCTCGCGCGCCATGATGTCCTTGCCGACGCGATCGACCATCGCCTTGAGGATGTCGAATTCGCGCCTGGTGGCGATCAGCGGCACCATGATCTCGGGCTCGACCGCGTCGCCGGTCTCCTTCACCGCCGCGCAGGCCGCCTCGAAGATGGCGATCGCCTGCATCTCGTAGATTTCCGGAAAGGTGATGCCGAGCCGGCAGCCGCGATGGCCGAGCATCGGGTTGGTCTCGTGCAGCGCCAGCGCACGGTGCCGCACCTCGGCGACGGTCTTGCCGGTGACCCGCGCCATCTCCTCGAATTCCGGATCGGTCTTGGGCAGGAACTCGTGCAGCGGCGGATCAAGCAGGCGGATCGTCACCGGCAGCCCGGCCATGATCTTGAAGATCTCCGCGAAATCCTCGCGCTGCATCGGCAGCAGCTTGGCGAGCGCGGCGCGGCGGCCGCGCTCCTGGTCGGCCATGATCATCTCGCGGATCGCGCCGATCCGGTCGGCCTCGAAGAACATGTGCTCGGTGCGCGACAGGCCGATGCCCTCGGCGCCGAAATTGCGCGCGGCACGGGCATCGGCCGGGGTTTCCGCATTGGTGCGCACCTTGAGGCTGCGCAGCTCGTCGGCCCAGCCCATCAGCGTCGCGAAATCGTCCGACAGCTTCGGCTCGATCGTCGGCACTTCGCCGAGGATGACCTCGCCGGTCGAGCCGTTGAGCGTGATGACGTCGCCGGCGCGCACCAGCACGTTGCGCACGGTCATCGTGCCGGCGGCATAGTCGATGCGCAGATCGTCGGCGCCGGCGACGCAGGGGCGCCCCATCCCGCGCGCGACGACCGCCGCGTGGCTGGTCATGCCGCCGCGCGCCGTCAGGATGCCGCGCGCCGCGTGCATGCCGTGGATGTCCTCGGGGCTGGTCTCAACCCGGGCCAGGATCACCGCCTCGCCGCGGCTGGCGCAGCTCTCCGCCTCCTCGGCCGAGAACACGATCTTGCCCGATGCCGCGCCCGGCGAGGCCGGCAGGCCGCGCGTCAGCACGTTGAGCTTGGCCGACGGGTCGAGCATCGGATGCAGCAGCTGGTCGAGCGAGTTCGGCTCGATCCGGCGGATCGCCTCGGCCCGATCGATGACGCCTTGCTCGACCAGCGACACCGCGATCTTGAGCGCCGCCTGCGCGGTCCGCTTGCCGGTGCGGGTCTGCAGCATCCACAGCCGCCCGCGCTCTACGGTGAACTCGATGTCCTGCATGTCGCGATAGCGGTCTTCGAGCTTGTCGCGCACCGTGAGCAGCTCGGCAAAGACCTGCGGCATCGCCTCTTCCATCGCCGGCAGCGCCGAGCTGTTCTCCTTCTTGCCGGCGATCGTCAGGGATTGCGG
>DASZLY010000389.1:0-7259 GCA_035552135.1 Allostellaceae bacterium
GCTGGAGCGGCAGGGACACGGCTCGCTGGTCGTGCTCGGCTCGGTCGCGGGCGATCGCGGCCGGCGCGCGAATTTCGTCTATGGCGCGGCAAAATCCGGCCTCGCGACACTGGTCGAGGGCATCGCCCATCGCTTCGCCGCGACCGGGCCACGCGCCGTCATCGTCAAACCCGGGCCGGTCGTCACGCCGATGACCGAGGGTTTCGCCAACCGCAAAGGGCTGCTCTGGGCCACCCCGGAAACCGTCGCGGCAATCGTCCGCCGCGCCGCCGACAAAGGCGGGCCGGTCGTCTACGCACCGTGGTTCTGGCGCTGGATCATGCTGGTGATCTGGCTGCTGCCGGCGCGGCTGTTCAACCAGCTGGAGATCTGAGGCGGCGGTCAGGGCGCGCGGCTGCCCCTCACCCTCCCAGTAGCCGCTAAGGCGCCACCTTCATCCCCGCCAGCCGGATCAGCCCGTCCGGGTTCGGCACGAGCCCCGTGACCTTGCGGCTGACGCCCCACAGCCATTTGAAGTGGTAGAGCACCAGCGCCGGGCGGTCGGCGAGGTAGATGTCGGCTGCCTGGGCGTAAAGCTTGGCGCGCGCCGCCGGGTCGGTCGTCATGCGCGCCGCGGCGAGCGCCTTGTCGAGATCGGCGCTGCAGTATTTCCCCCAGTTGAGAAACCCGTCGCAAGCGATCCAGATCGCGATATTGCCGTCCGGGTCGGGCCGCCCGCTCCAGATCGCGAGCCCCGCCTGGTAGTCGCCGGCGGCGTTCTTCTGCACCATCGTCGCCGCCTCGGTCGCCTGGAGCTTGATGTCGAACCCCGCCTCCGAGGCCATCGCCTGCAGCGTCTGCGCGACCTGCAGGTCGGTCGTGCCGGTGCCCACGCTCAGCGTGAAGGACGGGTGTGGTGTCCCTGCCTCGGCGAGCAGCTTCTTCGCCGCCGCGACGTCGCGCCCCGGTACCGGGTGCGCCGCATCCCAATAGCGCGAGCCCGGCGCCTCGAACTGGTTCGACGGCACGAACTTGCCGTCGAACACGACATCGTTGAGGATTTTGCGGTCGATCGATAGGTCGAGCGCCTCGCGTACCCGCTTGTCCTTGCCGAGCGGATTGTCGGCCCTGGGCCCGTTATTGACGTTGATCGACAGCAGGTAATAGCCGAGCGCGGTGACCTCGACATAATTGAGCGCCGGGTCTGACTTGACCGCGGCGATATCCGACGCGGCGAGCCGGTCGATGATGTCGAACCCGCCCGAGCGCAGCCCCGCGAGCCGCACCGTCGTATCGGGCACCGGCGTATAGGTGACGCGGTCGATCGTATAGGGGCCGGGGTTCCAGTATTTGTCGAAGCGCTCGAGCACGATCCGCTCCTGCGCGACGCGCTCGACGAATTTGTAGGGGCCGGCGCAGACCGGCTTGGTCGCGATCTTGTCGCCGAGCGCGGCCAGCGCTGTGGGCGACATCATCATCCCGGCGCGGTCGGCCAGCACCGCGAGCAGCGGCGCATAAGGCTGCGACAGCTCGATGCGCACGGTCAGCGGATCGACCACGACGACATTGGCGATCGGCTTGACCTCGCCCTTGCGGCGGCTTTCCGGCGCGGCGCGGTAGCGGTCGAGATTGGTCTTGACCGCAGCAGCATCCAATTTGGTGCCGTCGTGGAACAGCACGCCGTCACGCAGCTTCAGGGTCAGCGCCTTGTTGTCGTCCGACCAGTGCCACTCGGTCGCCAGTTGCGGGACGAAGGTCATGTCGGGCGCGATGTCGACCAGCTTGTCGCACATCGCCGCAAACACCTCGCGGCCGACAAAGCTGCCGCCCTGCGCCGGGTCGAGCAGATCGGGGTCTTCGTTGAGCGCGATGCGCAACTCGGAAGCGGCGGCCGGCGCCATCGCGGCAAAAGCGATGAAGATCAAGCCGACGAGATACTTCATAACGCCCCCCGTTTCGCCGTCCCGACAAAGGCCGAGACCCATTTCAATCATGGGTAACGGCTTTCGCCGGTATGGGACAAGAGGCAGTCGATCAGCTGACGCCGGTGACGATCGCGACGCGCTCGGCCGAGCCTACTCGGCCGCCAGCTCGTAGCGTTCGGGCTGGGCGGTGGTCAGCACCCCGCCATTGACCGTGGTGCGCTGCATCAGCCGCTTGTGCCCCGCCGTGTCGTAGGCAGTGGCGCGGTGGAGCACGGCACGATTATCCCAGATCACCAGATCGCCTTCGCGCCAGGCATGGCTGTAGACGAATTGGGGCTGGGTAGCGAATTCGTTGAGCCAGTCGATAAAGCCGCGGCCTTCCTCGCGCGGCCAGCCGATGACGTGCGAGGCGTGCGCGCCGGCATAGATCGCCTTGCGGTGGTTGACCGGGTTCTCGCGCACCATGGTCTGCCAGGCGCCCGGCAGCTCGGCCTTCATCTCGGGGGTCAGCGCGCCCATCGGCGTCACGCTTTCGCGCGAGTAGACGAGGCTGTGTTCGGCGACGAGGCCCTCGAGCTTCGCCTTCGCATCGTCGGGCAGCGCCTCATAGGAAGTGGTCATCGTCGCGAATTCGGTGTTGCCGCCGACCGGCGGGACGATGCGCGCCGACAACAGCGAGCACAGCGACGGCACCGGCTTGAACGAGCTGTCCGAATGCCACAGGTAGTTGCCGCGCTGGTAGATCATGCGGCGGTCTTCGGCCGGGATCACCGCGCCGCTGCCGATGTCGAGATTGGATTGCCGTGCGAACGGCGTGCCGGTCGCGGGGTTGGCTTTGCCTGCAATCTCGAGTGGCCCGAACCGCCGGCTGAATGCGATCTGCCGCTCGTCGTCGAGGCTCTGGTCGTGGAACACCAGCACGGAATGTTCGTCGAGCGCGGCGCGGATTTCGCCGAACGCCGCGTCGTCCATCGGCGCGCCGGTATCGACCCCGCCGATTTCGGCGCAAAACAGCGGATGCAGTCTGTTGATGGTGATCGCCACTCTTTCCTCCGTGCCGGCGCTTCATTAAAGACGGCACCGGTGACAAATCAAGCCCGGCAATGGGTTTTCATCCTGCCTCCCCGCTCCATGCATGGTTCGGACGCTAAAGCGAAATTAACCAATGACGGCGCACCCTCGGCGAGATCAGCGGCTCTGCCGGAGCAAGGGCGATGACGCGAACCAAATGGGTGCGGCTCGGCGTGCGTGATCCCGCCGATATCCTGCGCTGGGCGAGCGCCCAAGGCGTGCGCCGCTTCGACGAATTCCGCCATCGGGTGATCGGCGGCCGCGAGTTCGTGTCGTTTCGCCTCGTGCCGCGCTATGCGATCGAGATCGGCACCACCGACATCCTCGTCGTCGCGCATGTGAGGCCCGGTCCGCGGCAGCAATTCGCCGCCGCGATCGCCGGCATGCGCCGCAAGGCGGTGCGCCGCGTCGGAGCGGCGATCGCCACGCTGCGCCACCGCGCGGCCCCGGCGCCGCTGCCGACCGCGGAATTGTATCGCCTCCCCGCGGTGCGCCGCTCGCCGTCAGTGGGATAGCTCATAACTCGCCACGATCCCGACGCTGGGACCATGATTAATGCGAGGTCTGGATGGGGCCGCCAAGGAGCGGTCAATCCACCCAACCAGTTTCGCGCAATTACCTCACGAATTAACCTCGTATTTTATGGAATTGCTCGGCAATCCGATGTCAATTGGCTGCAACACGCCGGAGCCGAGGGGATTGTCGAATGTTACAAGCGTTCTTTATGCAGCGTGCCCTGTCGTTAGTCTGTGCGTTACTGGGCGGCTTCGGCGTGTTCTGCGTCATCTACAGTTTTTCGACGCCGCATATTGCTGCCCAAGCCCTGATCCTCTTAGGTTGCGCGCTCGCCGTCAGCTACTTCACCAACGAAACCTAGCTTTAAAATGCGGCAGCACATCGGTACTGCCGTAAGCTCGGCCGGATGGCCCAGCGCACTTGATATTATTCCGCCGGCGCGGCGAGCGCGCCCGGCTCGTCGCGGCGCCGCCCAGCGCCGATGAACAGCACCATGACCGCAGCGCCGATGCACAGAAGGCCGGACAGCATGAAGGCCTGCTGGTAGCTGCCGTAGGAAATCCGCAACAGCCCGCCGAGATAGGCCGCGCCCGCGCCGCCGACCTGGTGGATCACGCTGATCCAGGCGACCATGATGCCGGTGCGCTCGGCCCCAACCGTCCGGCTCAAGAGCCGCACCGTCGGCGGCACACTGGCGATCCAATCGAACCCGTAAAACACGCTGAACAGCGTCAGCCCATAGAACGACATGTCGAAGGCGAACGGCAGATAGAGCAGCGAGAGGCCGCGCAGCCCGTAATACCAGAACAAGAGATAGCGGTTGTCCAAGCGGTCGCTGAGCCAGCCGGAACATGCGCCGCCGATAAAGCTGAAAATCCCCGCCGCGGCCAGCAAGCCGGCGCCGGCGACTTCGGTCAGACCGTGATCGACGCACGCCGGAATGAGATGCGTGCCGATGAGGCCGTTGGTCGAGGCGCCACAGACGAAATACCCGCCGGCGATCAGCCAGAAATCGCGCGTCCGCGCGCCCTGCCACAGCGAGCGAAAGGCGATCGTGACGGGATTTCCTTGCGGCTTCTCGACCGGCCGCGGCCCGCGCGGGTCGCCATAGGCGCCGAGTCCGAGATCTTCCGGCCGGTCGCGCATCGCCAGCACGAGAAGCGGCACCAGCGCCACCACCACGACCCCCAGCACCAACGACATCGTCCGCCAGCCGGCATGCGTCACCAGCGCCGCGAGACTCGGCAGGAAGACGAGCTGGCCCGCGGCGTTGGCCGCGGTCAATACGCCGACCACCAGCCCCTGCCGCGCGAGGAACCAGCGCGCGGCGATAAAGGCGGCGAGATAGGCGCCGATCACCCCACAGGACAGGCCGACGACGACGCCCCACAGCAGCACGAGCTGCCACGGCTCGTGAATCAGCGGCGACAGCGCCACCGATGCCGCGGTCAGCACCACCGACAGCACCATCACCCGGCGCACGCCAAAGCGGTCCATGATCGCCGCCGCGAACGGGCCGATCGCGCCGTAAAGCAACAAATTTACGCCGACAGCGAATGAGATCGTCGCGCGCGACCAGTGGAACTCGTCTTCCAGCGGCACGATCAGCACGCCGGGCGTGGCGCGCACCCCGGCGGTGATGAGGATCGTCACAAAGGTGACGCCAACGATGATCCAGCCGTAATGCAGGCGCCCCGCGCGGGGCGGCGCGGCATCGGCGGTCATTCGAGCGATTCGGTGCTGGCGATCTCGATGCCGAAGCCGGCCAACCCGACATAGGTGCGCGCCCGCGTCGACAACAGGCGGATCGAGCTGATCCCGAGGTCGCGCAGGATCTGTGCGCCGAGCCCGACTTCGCGCCATTGCTTGCTGCGCTCGATCTCGGAGGCCGTGCCCTCGCCGACCGGCCGGGTCGGCACGCCCGACACCCCGGCTCGCAGATAGACCAGCACGCCGCGCCCGGCCTCCTTGAAGCGCTCAACCGAGGCGCGGATCGGCTTGGCGCCGCCGAACACGTCCTCGACGACATTGGCGCGGTGCAGCCGGGTCGGCACCTCGCGCCCGTCGCCAAGATTGCCATAAACGAAGGCGTAATGATGCACGTCGTCGAACGGCGTCACATAGACATAGCCCATGTAATCGCCAAGCTCGGACGAGACCTTGAATTCGGTGACGCGGGTGACGAGCTTCTCGCGCGCCTGGCGGTAGGCGATGAGATCGGCGACCGCGATGCGCTTCAGCTTGTGTTGCGTCGCGAAGGCGGCGATCTCCTTGCCGCGCATCACCGTGCCGTCGTCATTGACCAGCTCGCAGATCGCCGCGACCGGCTCGATCCCGGCCAGCCGGCACAGATCGACCGCCGCCTCGGTATGGCCCGAGCGCATCAGCACGCCGCCATCCTTGGCGATGAGCGGAAAGATGTGGCCGGGCCGCACGAAATCGGCGCGCCCGGTATTGTTGTTGGCGAGCGCGCGCACGGTGAGCGTGCGCTCCTCGGCCGAGATGCCGGTCGTCGTGCCGTGCCGGTAATCGACCGAGACGGTAAAGGCGGTGCCGTGGATCGCATCGTTCTCGGCGACCATCGGCTGCAGCGCGAGGCGCTTGGCGATCTCGGTGGTGAGCGGCGCACAAACGATCCCGCAGGTGTTGCGGATGATGAACGCCATCTTCTCCGGCGTCACATGGGACGCGGCGACGATAAGGTCGCCTTCGTTCTCGCGGTCATTGTCGTCGGTGACGACGACGATCTCGCCGCGCCCGAACGCCTCGATCGCATCCCGGACACTTGCCTGCGCCGAATCCTTCACTGCTCTCGTCCGCCCGCGTTGCGCAAACCGTTCGCCGCGAGGAATTGCGGGTTTGCCTCGCGCAACTTCTCGATCGTCAGCCGCCATAATATCGCGCGCGCCGCGCTTTCGCGCGATGGGGAAGTTTCGAAGGCTCCGTTGCGCAGATCGGCGGCGTAGCGATCCAGCAGTTCGGCGGCGGCGAGCCCCCACCTCAGTCCTCCCCCGCGTGCCGGGGAGGGGGGCTTCGGCGCCCGCGCTAGCGGCTCCCTCCCTCGCAAGCGGGGGAGGGTTGGGGTGGGGGTTTGGGCATACAATTCAGCCAACAAGTCCGCGACCTCGTCCTCCCACCCCTGCCCTGCCGCCTCGCGCGCCGCCATCGCCATTACCGTCGCGACCAGATGCGCGTCGCGCCGGCGCTCGGGCGGCAGCAGCGGCGCCAGTTCGTCGAGCAGCAATTCGCGCGCGAGCGCCATTAGGTCGCGGCTCGACGGCAGATCGCGCGTCGAGGACACAGCCGCGCCCCCTCCCCCGCAACCGGGGGAGGGTTGGGGTGGGGGCTCCCCATCCAGCAGCATCAGCAATTCGAGCTCGCATTCGGTCGCACGCCGCCCGGTGATCGCGGTCGACAGGTTGCGCGCGCCACCACGGAGAAAGCGGTCGCTCTGCTGCATCGCAATCACCGCCCAGCGCAGATTGGCGATGACCTCCCAGAACTTGACGCGCGCGGGATCGAGCCGCCGCCCGCTCTCCGCCTCGTAGCCGCGATAAAACGGCGCGCGCTCGGCGATGCCGCCCGCCTCGCGGTCAAGCCGGCCAAAGCGCCAGCCCTTGCAGCACAGCCAGCCGATATCCTCGTCGGGATCGCCCCACCCGGCAAACTCCCAGTCGAGGATCGCGGTCAGCCTGGTGCCCTCCACCAGGTAATTGCCGGTGCGGAAATCGCGGTGGCACAGCACCGGCGGCAGCTTTTCGGGGAGAT
>DASZLY010000390.1:0-7847 GCA_035552135.1 Allostellaceae bacterium
CGGCTGGTCGCCACCATCCCGTTGCAGGAGGGTCCCTGACGGCACCGTTTGCCGGGCGGAAAATCGCGCCGGATTTTTTCTTGCAATCGCGGAATTTGCGCGTATCTATCCGCGGGTTGACGCACTCGCACGTGCTATGGCCCTTGGTGGTTATGCAACGACGTAACGCGTCCTTTTTGGCAGCCCGGTGGACCCAATCAGATTTGGGGGGCCGGTCCCGAGAGGGAGGTCGATATGGTTGCAATCCCTGCGTGGGCCATCGAGCCCTGCCCTGACGCCGTCCTGCGCGGGACCCGCTTGCGGGGCCGGGGCAGCCGGGTCACCGATCCGAGCAGTTTAAGCTAGCTGGAAATCGCCCGCGATTACGGATTTTTCCGTTGCGCCGGCAGTTTTCTCATTCGTTTCGCGGCGCCGCCTCGTCTGCCTGGGCGGTCACCGCGAATCCAAATGAGTTCCGGTTAGAAGCTGATCGTAAAGGTACCCGATGAAATGAACGAGAAGATCGCCCGCTTCCTTGACGAGAATGCGCCCGCGACCCCCTGCCTTGTCGTCGATCTCGATATTATCGGCGAGGCCTATGACAAGCTGCGCCGCTACCTGCCGATCGCCCGCGTGTTCTACGCGGTAAAGGCCAATCCGGCAGCCGAGATCGTCGCGATGCTGGCGCGGAAGGGCTCGAATTTCGATGTCGCGAGCCCGGCCGAGATTGCTCTCTGCCTCGGCAACGGCGCGACCCCCGACCGGCTCAGCTTCGGCAACACGATCAAGAAGGAGCGCGACATCGCCGCCGCCTACGCCGCGGGCGTGCGCCTCTTCGCATTCGACAGCGAAGCCGAACTCGGCAAGCTGGCGCGCGCCGCGCCCGGCGCACGGGTGTTCTGCCGCATCCTCGTCTCGTGCGAAGGCGCCGACTGGCCGCTGTCGCGCAAGTTCGGCTGCACGCCGGAAATGGCGGTGACGCTGTTGTGCCGCGCGCGCGATGTCGGACTCGACCCGTACGGCGTGTCGTTCCATGTCGGCTCGCAGCAGACCGATCTCGGCCAGTGGGACGGCGCGGTCGCCTCGGCCGCGCGCATGTTCTCGCTGCTC
This sequence comes from Allostellaceae bacterium, assembly GCA_035552135.1. GTDB lineage: Bacteria > Pseudomonadota > Alphaproteobacteria > ATCC43930 > CGMCC-115725 > DATARH01. The sequence continues at coordinate 1,090 of DASZLY010000390.1, forward strand.
GCCGAGGCCGACATCAACCTGCGCATGGTCAATATCGGCGGCGGGTTCCCGGCGCGCTACCGCAGCGAGGTGTCGCCGGTCGCGGCCTATGCCGGCGCGGTGACCGCGGCGCTGACCAAGCATTTCGGTAACCACGTACCCGAGATCATCGTCGAGCCGGGCCGCTCGCTGGTCGGGGACGCCGGGATCATCCAGAGCGAGGTCGTGCTCATTTCCGACAAGGGCGACGGCGGCAAGCGCTGGGTCTATCTCGACGCCGGCAAGTTCAACGGGCTCGCCGAGACGATGGACGAGAGCATCAAGTACCGCATCGCCACGCCGGGCCGCGAGGGGCCGTCGGGCCCGGTGGTGATCGCCGGGCCGACCTGCGATAGCGCCGACATCCTCTACGAGAAGACCGAATACCGGCTGCCGTTGGCGCTCGATGTCGGCGACAAGGTCGAGATCCTGTCGACCGGCGCTTACACGTCGAGCTACGCCTCGGTCGGGTTCAACGGCTTCCCGCCGATGCGGACGTACTGCATCTAGGCTCCGCACCTTCCTCTCCCGCTTGCGGGAGAGCGGTTAGCGGCGGCGCTCGCCGGCGGCCAAGTGCGGCACCCGTCCGGACACCTCCTGCACCAGCTTTCGCAAGATCGCCTCGGCGAAGCTGTCCATGTTCTCGGCGACGAGGCAGAAGCCCGAATTGCCGCCGATCACCTCTGCCTTGTAGTAATCGGCGAGCCATGGTTCTTCGGTGAGGATCGCGAGGCCGTTGATCGTGATGCCCCGCGCGACCAGCGTGTCGCGCACCTCGCCGGGCGGCGGGCCGAAATTGGCCATGCCGTCGCCCGACACGTCGATGACCTTGTGCGCCGCCGGCTCGGGCACCCGATCGAGCGCCGCGCCGGCCGCTAGCAGTGCCGCGCCGATCGCGGTGAGGCCGTGCGAGCTGCGCGTGCTCGCCCGCACCGCCGCCGCAAAACCGGCGGCGGATTTGGCGTCGGCGATCGGCGTCCAGTCGACCGTCACCGCGATCTTGTCCGGGTCGGACCATTCGAGCACCAGCGCCTCGATCCCGCCGGCCGCAGCGATCGCCGTCGCCAGCCGCGGTGTCTCGAACGCGGCGGCGATCCCGTCATGCTGCAGCCGGTAGCGCTCGAGCGAGACGCTGTCGGAGACATCGACCGCGAGCACCAGCGCGAGCGATGCCGCCCGCGCCGGTGCGATGCCGGCGAAAAGCGCCAGCGCGACGAGCGCGAGACAGCGGCCGATGCGCATCGCCGCACTCTAGCGCGCGGCTCGCGGCGAGGCGAATGCCACAGGACCGGCTCCCCCCGCTTGCCGAGCCGGGAAACCGCCCCCTAGGATAGGGCGAACAAAGCAAGGGAGACCGGCGATGGCGCAGCTCACCACCGATGACGGCGTCAAGCTCTATTACGAGGAAACCGGCAGCGGGACGCCGGTTGTCTTCGTCCACGAATTCGCCGGCGACATCCGCAGCTACGAGCCGCAAGTGCGCTATTTCTCGCGGCGCTATCGCTGCGTCGTCTACAACGCGCGCGGTTATCCGCCCTCGGACGTGCCGGACGATTTCGAGCGCTATTCGCAGGCCCGGGCGCGCGACGATATCCGTGCGGTGCTTGACGCGCTGAAGATCGAGAAGGCGCATGTCGTCGGCATCTCGATGGGCGGCTTCGCGACGCTGCATTTCGGCTTTGCCTATCCTGAGCGCGCGCTGTCGCTGGTGGTCGCCGGCTGCGGCTATGGCGCGGCGCCCGACAAGCGTCAGCAATTCCACGACGAGACCGCGCGCACCGCAGCGCAGATCGCCGAGAAGGGCATGGCCGAGGTGTCGAAGACCTACGGCGCCGGCCCGACCCGGGTGCAGTTCGATAACAAGGATCCGCGCGGCTATGCCGAGTTCCTGCAGCAGCTGGCCGAGCACTCGACGCTTGGCGCGGCCAACACGATGCGCGGCGTCCAGGCGCGGCGGCCGTCGTTGTGGGACCTCGCCGACGACATGAAAAAGCTCGACGTGCCGACCCTTGTCGCGACCGGCGACGAGGACGACCCGTGCCTCGAACCCGGCCTGCTGATGAAGCGGCATATCCGCAGCGCGGCGCTGGTCGTGCTGCCCAATACCGGGCACGCGCTGAACCTCGAGGAGCCCGACCTCTTCAACCGGCTATGCGACGATTTCTTCCACCAGGTCGAAAGCGGCCGCTGGCCGCGCCGCGACCCGCGCGCGGTAACCAGCTCTATTCTGGGGATGTAAACCTCCGTATCGTCCCGGCGAAAGCGCGTAGCTTTCCGGGATCATTCCTCAGGCCCCCGCATCCGCAAGCCGGCTTCTCCTTCCAATGACACTAAAATCCCACCAAGCCCCGGACAGCTATGCGCTTTCGCTTTCGCCCGGATGACGAAGGTGAATGGCGGTGCTACGCCGCTCTTCGGCTGCGCACTCGGGTGCGGTTGTTGTCCGCTTCCTCGAACAGGTCGGCGAGGCGTTCGAGCATCACGCCGCCGAGTTGCTCGGCATCGACGATCGTCACCGCGCGGCGGTAGTAGCGCGTCACGTCGTGGCCGATGCCGATCGCGGTCAGCTCGACCTCACCGGTGCGCTCGATGTCGTGGATCACCTCGCGCAGATGCTTTTCGAGGTAGTTGCCGGGGTTGACCGACAGCGTCGAATCGTCGACCGGCGCGCCGTCCGAGATCACCATCAGGATCTTGCGTTCCTCGGTACGGGCGAGCAGCCGGTTATGCGCCCAGGCGAGCGCCTCGCCGTCGATATTCTCCTTGAGAATGCCCTCGCGCAGCATCAGCCCGAGGCTGCGCCGGGCGCGGCGCCACGGCGCATCGGCCGGCTTGTAGACGATGTGGCGCAGATCGTTGAGGCGGCCGGGATTGGGCGGCTTGCCGGCGGCGATCCAGCGCTCGCGCGCCTGTCCGCCCTTCCACGCCCGCGTCGTGAAGCCGAGGATCTCGACCTTGACCGCGCAGCGCTCCAGCGTGCGCGCGAGGATGTCGGCGCTCATCGCCGCGACGGTGATCGGCCGGCCGCGCATCGAGCCCGAATTGTCGATGAGCAGCGTCACCACGGTGTCGCGGAAATCGGTCTCGCGCTCGCGCTTGTAGGCGAGCGGCAGCACCGGGTTGGCGACGACGCGGGCGAGGCGCGCCGCGTCGAGAATGCCCTCGTCGAGGTCGAACTCCCAGGCCCGGGTCTGGCGCGCCAGCAAGCGGCGCTGCAGCCGGTTGGCGAGCCGGGCGATGACGCTTTGCAAATGCGACAGCTGCTGGTCGAGCAGATGGCGCAAGCGGCCAAGCTCGTCGGCGTCGCATAATTTGTCGGCCTCGACCACCTCGTCCGACACCGTGCTGAAGGCGCGGTAGATCGCAGTGTCGTCGGCGCGGCCGCGCGGCATCTGCCCGGGACGCCCTGGGCGGCCGGGGTCGTCGTCGCTGGCGCCCGGCATCATCTCGCCGTCGGTATCGGCGTCGCCGTCCTGCTCAGAATCCTCGGCCGAGCCTTCGGCCGGGGCGCCTTCCATCGAGGGCTGCGCGCCGGCGGTGGCGCTTTCGCCGCTATCGGTCTGGTTCTCGCCGTCGGCCTCGTCGCCCTGGCTCTGCTGATCGTCGGCCGACTCGTCCATCTCGCCGAGATCGAGGTCGAGGTCCTGGATCAGCCGGCGCGTGGTGCGGGCATAGGCGTCCTGGTCGTCGACGACGCGGTCGAGTTCGGAGAGATCACGGGCGATCTTGTCCTGCAGCCACGGCCTCCACAAATCGACTACCTTGCGCGCGGCGGGCGGCGGCGGCTGGTGGGTCAAGGCCTCGCGAGTCAATAGCCGCACCGCCTCGGCCATTGTCCCTTCGGTGCGCTCGGTGACGCGCTCGAAACCCTGGCGGCGATACTGCTCGTCGAGCAGCGCCGACAGGTTGGCGGCGACCCCGGCCATACGGCGCGAACCCAGCGCTTCGACCCGCGCCTGCTCGAGCGATTCGAAGATCGCCCGGGCCAGCGGCCCGCCCGGCATTCGCTTCGAATGCACCGCATCGTTGTGGTAGCGCACGCGCAGCGCCAGGCTGTCGGCGGCGCCGCGCAGCTGCGCCACCTCCTCGGCCGGCAGGTCGCGCGCCGGATTGGGCAGCTTGACCCGCTTGCCCGACAGCCCCGCCGGCTCGGGACCGAAGGTGACGTTGACCTCGTCGTTCTCGGCGATCGCCCGCAGCGTCGTCGCGGTCGCCCGCTTGAAGATTTCGGTCGGCGAGAATTCCTGCGCCATCGGCCCTGCGCTTTCCTAGACCCTTGCGGCCTACATCAAGGTGGCGTTGATGCCGGTCTCCGGCAGGTCGGTGCCAAAGCAGCGCTGATAATACTCCGCCACCGCCGGCCGCTCGGTCTCGTCGCACTTGTTGAGGAAGGTGAGCCGGAAGGCGAAGGCGAGGTCATTGAAGATGCGCGCGTTCTCGGCCCAGGTCATCACCGTGCGGGGCGACATCACGGTCGAGATGTCGCCGTTCATGAAGCCGCTGCGGGTGAGGTCGGCGAGCGCGACCATCGCGCTGATCTTCCGCTTGCCGTCCTCGTTGTCGTAATGCGGCACCTTGGAGAGCACGATGTTGCACTCCGCGTCGTGCGGCAGGTAGTTGAGCGTCGAGACGATGCTCCAGCGGTCCATCTGGCCCTGATTGATCTGCTGCGTGCCGTGATAGAGGCCGGTCGTGTCGCCGAGGCCGACCGTGTTGGCGGTCGAGAACAGGCGGAAGCCCTGATGCGGGCGGATCACGCGGTTCTGGTCGAGCAAGGTCAGCTTGCCCTCGACCTCGAGCACGCGCTGGATCACGAACATCACGTCCGGCCGGCCGGCATCGTATTCGTCGAAGCACAGCGCCACCGGGTGCTGCAGCGCCCAGGGCAGGATGCCTTCGCGGAACTCGGTCACCTGCTTGTTGTCCTTGAGGACGATCGCGTCCTTGCCGATCAGGTCGATGCGGCTGATATGGCTGTCGAGATTGACCCGGATGCACGGCCAATTGAGGCGCGAGGCGACCTGCTCGACATGGGTCGATTTGCCGGTGCCGTGATAGCCGCAGATCATGACGCGGCGGTTGAAGGCGAACCCGGCGAGAATCGCCAGCGTGGTGTCGTGGTCGAAGCGATAGGCGTCGTCGAAATCCGGCACGTGCTCGCTGCGCTGGCTGAACCCCGGCACTTCGAGGTCGCTGTCGATGCCGAAGGTCTGGCGCACCGAAATCTTGATATCGGGCATTCCGGTAGGCGTGACCGGGAGTTCCGCCTGTTCTACGGTTGACATTCTCGTCGGACTTTCTCGGGTTGGAGCGTGAATCGGTTGCGCGGTGGTTCCTGCCGAAGGGTCAAGCGAAGTAGCTGGCTTTGAGCGTGGTGTAAGCCTGATTGATGATCTTCAGCTTTTCCTCCGCTTCCTTGTCCCCGCCATGGGCGTCGGGGTGGTGCATTTTAACCAGCACCTTGTAACGGGCCTTGAGGCTCGACTGGGTAAAGGGCGGTGCGATGTCGAACACCGCCAGCGCCTGCTCGCGGGCCGAGGCGACGCGCGCCGAGGCATCCGCGCCGGGTGAGCGGGCGCGCCGCTGCCCCCCGGCCTTGCCGGCGTTCTCCTCGTAGAGCCGGAACGGGTCGCGCATCTGCGCCTCATAGGCCGGACCATGGCGCTGCCCGAGCTTCCAGCTCGGCCGCTGCCAGACCGTGTCGCGGCGAATCTCGGCCTCGATCTCGGGCTCGCTCATCCCGGCATAGTAATTCCACGCCGTATTGTAGGCGCGCACGTGATCGATGCAGAACCAGTAATAGATCTGCAGCTCGAGCCGCGAGCGCGGCGCGCGATATTCCCCCCCGGCCTCACAGCCGGGATGATCGCACAGCCGCACCGGCGGGTCCGGCTCCGCGACGAGGATCGGGTCGAGCGCTACGCGTCTCATCCGTTCAGTATGGGAGGCGCGCCGCCGCGTGACAAGGATTCGCGGCGGTTCTCTGGATTGCACTCGACGCGCGGATTCAATCGAGCGGCAGCTTGAACCCCTCGTGGCTCGCGGCAAAGCCGAGCCGGGCGTAAAACCGGTGCGCGTCGTTGCGCGATTTGTCGCTGGTGAGCTGAACGAGGCCGCAACCTGCCGCGCGCAATAGCTCGATCGCGTGCCGGATCAGCCGTTCGCCAATGCCGAGCCCGCGGCACGAGGCGGCGACGCGCACTCCCTCGATCTGCCCGCGCTTCACGCCGCGACGCGCCAGGCCGGGGATCACCGTCAGCTGCAGGCAGCCGACGATTTTTTCTGAGGCTGGCTCGCCCGCCCGCTCGGCGACGACGAGCTGGTTGCCCGGCTGCGCGGCGATCTCGTCGAACGCCGCGAGATACACGTCCAGCGCGCCCGGATCCTCGCGCTTCGCGCCGAGTGCATCGTCGGCCAACAGCGCGGCGATCGCCGCGACGTCATCGCGTCGGGCCGGGCGGAGGGTGACATCTGCAGACTGCATAGGCGTCCTGCGTCCTTCGAGACGGCTGCTGCGCAGCCTCTCAGGATGAAGAATTTTCTTTATGGCATCCACAAACCATCCTCATCCTAAGGTGCTCGCGCAGCGAGCCTCGAAGGACGCATTGTCGGCGATCCCCGAAAAAAAAAGCTGCCTGCCCGTGTCGCCACGGACAGGCAGCTCCCTGTCGTCGGTTGCTGGGAGAGGACGGCTTAGAAGTCCATCCCGCCCATGCCGCCACCCGGCGGCATCATCGGCG
>DASZLY010000391.1:0-2553 GCA_035552135.1 Allostellaceae bacterium
CATGCCGCTGGAACGGCGGCGGCAGCTCTTGAAGGTCGCGATCGAATACGGCGTGCCGATCTTCGAGGACGAGTGCTACGCCGACCTCATCTGGGGCGGCACCGAGGCGCCGCCGGCGATCTATTCGCTCGACCGCGACCATGTGATCCACATCGGCAGCTTTTCGAAGACGCTGTCGCCAGCGCTGCGCCTCGGCTACTGCATCGCCGATTGGGGCTTTATGAGCCGGATGATCGCCAGCCGCAGCGACAGCGGCTGCGGCGTGCTGGAACAGATGGTCGTCGCCGAGTATTTCTCGCAGAATTTCGGCGAACACGTCGACGAGCTCTCCGAGACCCTGAAGGGAAAGCTCGACACGATGGTCGAGGCGCTGGAGCGCGAGTTCGGCACCACGGTCGAGCCGTGGGCGCCGAAAGGCGGCATCTTCCTGTGGATGAAGCTGCCCGACGAGATCGATATCATGAAGCTGGTAAAGCCGGCGGCCGAGGCGGGCATCGCGCTCAACCCCGGCCCGGAATGGGCGGTCGAGGGCGCTGACAGCAAATCCCGCCTGCGCCTCTGCTTCGCGCTGACTTCGAAGCAGGAAATCCGCGACGGCGTCGCCGCGCTCGCCCGCGTCTGCTACGAACAGACCGGCATCCCGGCGCAAAGCGGCAACGTGCGTCGGTCGTGATCTTAAGCAAGCGACCTTCGACCCCTCGCCCGCTTGCGGGAGAGGGGTAATCAGGGTCCCGGTCAAGAGATGACTGCATGACCATCGATGAAATCCTGAAACAAGCGGTCGACGACGGCACGCTCCCCGGTGTCGTCGCGATGGCGGCGACGATCGACGGGCCGGTCTATGAGGGTGCGTTCGGCGTGCGCCGCCTCGGCGACAAGCAGCCGATGACGCGTGACACCGTGTTCCGCATCGCCTCGATGACCAAGGCGATCACCGCGGTCGCGGCGATGCAACTGGTCGAGCAGGGCAAATTGAGCCTCGACGCGCCGGTGCCGGCAATCGATCCCGGTCTCGCCGCGCCGCAGGTCCTCGATGGCTTCGACGCGACCGGCAATCCGCGCCTCCGCCCGGCAAGGCGTCCGATCACGCTGAAGCACCTCCTCACCCACACCGCCGGCTTTTGTTACGAGCAGTGGAACCCGGAGCTGGCGCGTGCGGTCGCCGCGCTCGGCATCCCGCAAATGAGCACCGGCAAGCTTGCCGCGCTGCGCATGCCGCTGATGTTCGACCCCGGCGAGCGCTGGGAATACGGCATCGCCATCGACTGGGTCGGCCGGCTGGTCGAAGAGCTGAGCGGGCAAAAGCTCGATGCCTATCTCGCCGCGCAAATCACCGGCCCGCTCGGCATGACCGATACCAGCTTTGCGGCCTCACCGGCGCAGCGCGCCCGCCAGGCCGCCGTGCACCAGCGCGAGCCGGACGGCCGCCTCGTGCCGCAGTCTTTCGAGGTCCCGGCCGAGCGCGAGTTTCTCGCCGGCGGCGGTGGTTTGTATTCCACCGCAAGGGATTACTTGACCTTTCTTCAGATGCTGCTGCATGAAGGCACGCTCAACGGCCGGCGAATCCTCGCGCCCGAGACGGTGCGACTGATGGCCGAGAACCACATCGGCACCCTTCCGGCCGGCGTGCTCAAGACCAACAACCCGCCGCTCACCAATGATGTCGACCTTTTCCCCGGCCAACGCGTGCGCTGGGGGCTCGGCTATATGCTGACGCTTGACCCCGGCGCCAACGGCCGCAGCCCCGGCAGCGTCACCTGGGCCGGTATCTTCAACACCTATTACTGGCTCGATCCCGTGCGCCGCGTCGCGGGGCTCATCATGACGCAAATTCTACCCTTCGCCGACCCGGCGACGCTCGGCGTCTTCGGCCGGATGGAACGCGCCGTCTACGACGAGATCGACGCGTGAACCCGTTTCATCTGCATCGGGTGCCGCGCGTTCTCGCCGCTCTCGCGCTGCTGGCGCTGGCCGGCTGCGCGCAAGGCGTCGCGACCGGAGCCGCGCCGCCCTCCTCCGATTTCATCGTCATCACCGATTTCGCCGCGCCGGCGGGGGTCGTGCGGCTCGACCCGAGCTTTGGCTTCTCGCTCTATCGCGGCGAGGCGGGCGTGCCGCGCGAGCAGCGCGCCACCTCGATCGGCCGTGCCGTGGCGTTTCTCGTCACCGACACGATCGCCGACCGGCTGCGCGCGCGCGGCTATGACGCGGCCAGCACGACCAACGCGAACCCGCCCGCTTCCGGCCACCGCGCGCTCATCGTCGGCGGCACGTTCCGCACGATCGACGAGGGTCAGCGCCGGCGCGTCGGCGACGAGCACAGTGCGGTCATCGCCCAGGTCGAGGTCAAGGCCGAGCTGCCCGGCGGCGGGACGCAGGCCGTGCAGAGCTTCGCGGTCGATTCGCGAACCGCACCGGAAACCGCCGCGCCGAGCGCCGCGACCCGGCGCGAGACCGGCGTCAATGCCGACGCCACCCGGGTCGGCGCCGAGATCGCCCGCGTCGTCGCCGAGATCGCCCACCGCAACAACTGGGTCCCCATAAGGCGGTAAC
>DASZLY010000392.1:0-1921 GCA_035552135.1 Allostellaceae bacterium
CCGCTTGGCCACGACGATCAATGTTTCCGCCTATAGCGACGCGCTGGTCGTGCTCGGCACGGCGGGCATCGTGGTGCCGATCGTCAGCAGGCTCGGGTTTTCGCCGGTGCTGGGCTATCTCGGCGCCGGTGCGCTGCTCGGTCCCTTGGGACTGGGCTCGCTGATCAAGGTCTTTCCGCCGCTGTTCTGGGTGACGGTGGGCGACGCCAAAGACGTCGCCGGCATTGCCGAGCTCGGCATCGTCTTCCTTTTATTTCTGATCGGCCTTGAACTATCGCTATCGCGTCTCCTCACCATGCGGCGGCTGGTCTTCGGGCTCGGCGGGCTGCAGGTGGTGGCGACGACAGCGCTGCTTGCCGCCGCGGCCGATCATGCCGGCCTCAAGCATTCCGAAGCGATCATCCTCGGCGCCTGCCTGTCGCTGTCGTCGACCGCGATCGTGCTCGAATTGCTGTCGAACCAGGAGCGGCTCACCAGCAATGTCGGCCGCACCGCGTTTTCGGTGCTGCTGGCGCAGGACCTCGCCGTCATTCCGATCCTGATGTTCATTTCGCTTTTGGCGGAGGGCTCCGGCGGTTCGGTGCTGCAAAGCCTCGCTCGCGCCTTCATGCAGGCCGTAATCGCGTTGACCGCGATTGTTCTGTTCGGCCGGCTGTTGATGCGTCCGCTGTTCCGGCTGGTTGCTTCGACGCGATCGCGCGAATTGTTCATCGCGGCCGTGCTGTTCGTTGTCATCGCCGCGGGCGTGGTCGCCAGCGCGGCCGGATTGTCGATGGAGCTCGGCGCGTTTGTGGCGGGGCTGCTCTTGGCCGAGACCGAATACCGTAAGGCGGTCGAGGCGAGCGTCGAACCGTTCAAGGGGCTTCTGCTCGGCATATTCTTCTTCACCGTCGGCATGAATATCGACGTGCGCGAATTGCTCGAGGCGCCTGGGCTGCTGCTGGCCGCCGTGGTTGGGCTGATCGCCGTCAAGGCGCTGCTGCTGATCGGTCTCGCCAAGCTGTTCCGCCTGTCCTGGGCGACGTCGGTCGAAACCGGCCTTCTGCTTGGGCCCGGCGGCGAATTCGCCTTTGTCGGTATCGGCATGGCGTCCGCGCTCGGCCTGATCGAGGCGCGGCTTGCCGGGGCCGCGCTTGCGGTGACGTCGGTCACCATGGCGCTGACGCCGGCTTTGTCATTCGTGGCGCGGCGGATCGGCGCGAAGCTCCGGGTCACCGGGCCGGTCGCCAGCGAGCTTGCGGTGCGGCCGAGCGCCGAGGAGAAGCACGCCATCGTCGTCGGCTATGGCCGCGTCGGTAAAGTGGTGTGCGCGCTGCTTAAGCAGCACGGCATCGCCTTCGTCGCCGCCGATTTCGATTCCTCGACGGTGACGCGCGACCGCCGCGACGGCCACGACGTCTATTTCGGCGATGCCAGCGACGACAAGTTTCTCGAAATGTGCGGGCTCGCCGAGGCCGCCGGGGTCATCATTACCATTCACAATCACGATCTGATCGACGAGGTTGTCGAACATGTGCGGGCGCTGCGGCCCGACATTCTGATCGTCTCGCGCGCCCGCGATGCCAACCATGCGCGCCATCTCTATCAGCTCGGCGCCACCGACGCAGTGCCGGAAACCGTCGAGGCGAGCCTGCAGCTCTCCGAAGCCGCGCTGGTCGGGCTCGGCATTCCGATGGGCCCGGTGATTGCCTCGATCCACCAAAAGCGCGACGAGATCCGTCACGATTTGCAGGAAGCCGCCCGCGAGGCCGGTCTCGAACAGAGTCACGCCGTGAAGCCCAAGCGCAAGCGGCTGCGCCGCAGCGCGGCCTCATCGCGTGAGGTTAACCCGAGCTAGGTCAACCAGCTCGCGGGCGCGGCCGTCGAGTACGGCTTTCATCATGAACAAGCCGAAATTGCGCGCTTCCTCGATGGTCGTGGT
>DASZLY010000393.1:0-3082 GCA_035552135.1 Allostellaceae bacterium
ACCTGGTCGAGCGAGGCGACGAGCTTGGCGGTCTGGATCGGATCGCGCTGCGGCACCAGGCAGACGCCGGTACCGATTTTGATCGTCTTGGTCACCGCCGCTGCGTAGGTCAGCGACACGAACGGGTCCATCACGTCGTAATACTGTTTCGGCAACTCACCACCCGACGGGAAGGTCGATTGCCGCGACACCGGGATATGCGAGTGCTCCGGCGCCCAGACCGACTCGAACCCGCGCGCCTCCAGCGCCTGCGCCAGCTCACCGGGTCCCATCGAGTAGTCGGTGAAAAACATCGACGCGCCGAACAGCATGATGAGTCTCCCAAAAGACCGCTTTAACGCAGAGGATTCGGAGGATTACGCAGAGGACACCAAGCCGTCTCGACTCGGCGTGCAGCGCCATTGTTCAATTACAATGAGACGGTAAGACAGTGAGATTCCGAGAAACTGCAATCTCACTGCCTCATTGCCTCACTGTGAATACTGATCGCGCTACGCGCAGACAAAGCCTTCGCGTCCTCTGGGTAATCCTCCGAATCCTCTGCGTTAAAGCGTTGCGTTAAGCCGCCTGCTCCAAGGTCGGGCAGTCGTCGGCGACGGTGGTGCGGTGCAGCTCGCGCACCTCGCTCGGGTCGTAGCGGCGGGCGCGGTGCATCATGGCGCGATTGTCCCACATCACCAAATCGCCCAGCCGCCACTCATGCGCATAGACGAACCTGCGCTGCGTCGCGTGCTCGGTGAGGTCGCGCAAGAGCGCGCGCGCTTCCGGCACCGGCAGGCCGCGGATCGCGCCGGCATGCGCCGACAGGAACAGCGAGCGCCGCCCTGAGCCCGGGTGCCGCCGCACCAGGCGCTGCGGCACGGCCGGGTTGCGGAGGCGCTCCTCGTCGGTGAAGTCGAAACCCAGCACGCCGCGCGAATATTGCTGGCTGTGCTCGCAGACATAGCCGGCGATCTCGGCCTTCAGCTCATCGTCGAGCGCATCATAGGCGGCGCGCATGTCGGCGAATTCGGTGTTGCCGTCCTTCGATGGGAGCATCCGCGCGTGCAGCAGAGAATACTTCGCCGGGGTTGGCTTGAACGAGGAATCCGAGTGCCACAGCATGTTGCCGAGGCTGAACAGGCGGCGCCGGTCCTCGCGCGACATGATCGCGTTGCCCTGGCCGAGGTTCGAGACGTCGGCGATTTCCGGCGCGAGCCGCCGCTCTTCGTCGCGCCGCACGTCGGAGTTGGCGATCTCCAGCGTGCCGAAATTGCGGCTGAAGGCGAGCTGCTCCGCATCGTCGATCTGCTGGTCGTGGAAGACGAGGACCGCGAACTTGTCCATGCCTTCGGCGATCGCCGCGACCTGTTCTGGCGTCGTCGTCTGGCGAAGATCGATGCCCGACACCTCGCCGGCAAAAAACGGGCGGTTGACCGGATCGATTGGGCGGATTGATAGCGGCATCGCGAAATCCTGCTGAAATCTCGCTGGAACGATAATCCGCTCGTGACGGCGAGGGTAGTGCGTCCTTCGAGACGCGCCTCACGGCGCTCCTCAGCGTGACGTGGGTCGGTGGGTGGCATAAAGAAATCGTCATCCCCGGCCTTCGCCAAAGCCGGGACGACAATAGAATAGACCTCGCCTTTACTTATTCCGCCAGTTCGGCATGCGCCGCTCGGCGAAGGCTTTGGGGCCTTCGATGTAGTCTGCGCTGTCGAGGTTCGCCTGCACGGCGGGATAGGTCGTGGTCATCGCCTGCTGCAGGGTCGGCTCGTCGAGGCTCCGGTAGACCGACTGTTTCGAGGCGCGGATCGCCATCGGCGAGCATTCGAGGATGAGCGCGGCCCAGCGCTTGGCGGCATCGAGCGCCTGGCCCTCGGGCACCACCTCGTTGACAAAGCCCAGTTCCTTGCCTTCGGCAGCGGAGACGCGGCGGCCGGTGAGGATCATGCCGAGCGCGTCCTTCTGGCCGATCATCCGCGGCAGGCGATGCACGCCGCTGCCGGCGATGAGCCCGACGCGCGGCTCGGGCAGCGCGAACACCGCATTCGCGGCGGCGACGATGATGTCGCAGGCAAGCGCGGTCTCGAACCCGCCGCCCATCGCCACGCCATTGACCGCGGCGATCAGCGGCTTGTCGAGGTCGAAGCGGTGCGACAGCCCGGCGAACCCGGTCGCCGGGCGCGGCCCGCGCCGCCCGGCGGCTTGCACCTTGAGGTCGTTGCCGGCGGAAAAGGCGCGCGGCCCCTCGCCGGTGACGATGCCGACCCACAGCTCGGGATCGGCGGCGAACTCGTTCCAGACGGCGTCGAATTCCCAATGCGCCTCGCTGTGCAGCGCGTTCATCACCTCGGGCCGGTTGATCGTGACGATGCGGATGCGCCCCTCGTCCTCGACCCGGCAGAAGCGGTGTTCGGGCATGTTTGTCTCCGAATTTCCAACAATCACCTTGGCCGGACTTGATCCGGCCATCCACGTCTTTTGCACGAGGGTCGGCGGATAAAGACGTGGACCCCCGGGGCAAGCCCGGGGGAGGCGACGAGGGGTTTCCTCGATCGCCGCACCTAGCGCCGCAATTCGAGGATGTCGAGGCCGATATTGCGGTCGGCGAGATAGATGAGGCCGCGATCGTCGATCTCGACATCGTTCGATTGCGGGCTCGGCCTGCCGCCGCACGGCTCGGGGATGAACGATCCGACCTCGCGCGGTGCGCTCGGGTCGGCGACGTCGACGACGCGCAGCCCGCCGCTGAACCAGGCGCAATAGACCAGGCTGTCATGCATCCGCTCGGCGAACGGATGCGCGCCGAAGCGGCCCCCGGGGGTGCGGGCAAACGGCGAATCCACTTCGCTGACCTCGAACATCGCCAGCGGCTGCACCCGCTCCCAGTCGCTGACGTCGAACGTCCACAGCGCCGCGTGCGGCCGGCCGCGCCGCGCCTCGGCTTCGGCGGCGCCGTAGAACTGGTCTTCCTCGTCGATCGCGAGGCAGATGCGTCGCCCGCCCGGGCGGAACGGCAGCGGCATCACCGTGTGCGTCGGCTCCGGGAAGGGCGGGTGGTAGTTGTAGGAAGCGGGCGTGCGCGGCCGGGTGATGTCGG
>DASZLY010000394.1:0-8389 GCA_035552135.1 Allostellaceae bacterium
ATCGCGACGTCGTTGCTGATGCTGGGTATCCTGGTGTTCGGCATCGGCGCCTATGGGTTGCTGCCGGTCGCGGCGCTGCCGAAGGTCGACTTCCCGACCATCTCCGTGTCGGTCAATTATCCGGGCGCCAGTCCCGAAACGATGGCCTCGGCGGTGGCGACGCCGCTCGAACAGCAATTCGCTTCCATCCCGTCGCTGACCCAGATGACCTCGACGAGCGGCATCGGCTCGCTGTCGATCGTCTTGCAGTTCGATCTGGAGCGAAACATCGACGCGGCCGCGTCGGACGTGCAGCAGGCGATCAACGCCGCCAGCGGGCTGTTGCCCAACGATCTGCCGTCGCCGCCGACCTACCGCAAGACCAACCCGGCCGACCGACCGGTGCTGATCTACGCGGTCCATTCCGATGCTCTGCCGATCTATCGCGTCGACGATTACGCGTACACGATCCTCGCGCAAAAGCTGTCGACCGTGCCGGGGGTGTCGGAGTCGCGCATCTTCGGCCAGCAGCCTTATTCGGTGCATGTCCAGGTCAACCCGGGCCAGCTCGCCGCGCGCGGGATCGGCTTCGAGGACGTGCGCACGGCGCTGACCGCGACGACGCTCGACCGGCCCAAGGGCACGCTCGAAAACGATTTCCAGAGCTACACGCTCGACACCAACGACCAGCTGTTCAAGGGCGCGCAGTACAACAACGTCATCGTCGCCTATCGCAACGGCGCCCCGGTGCGCGTCAAGGACATCGGCCAGGCGATCGAAACCAAGCAGAACGCCCGCACCGGCGCCTGGTATTTCGATCAGCCTGCGGAAGGGCTCGCGATCCAGCGGCAGGCGGGCGCCAACACCAACCAGCTGGTCGACACGATCCAGACGATGATCCCGCGCATTCTGCGCTCGTTCCCGCCGTCGATCCATGTCGATCTGGTGTCCGACCGCTCGCTGGTCGTGCGCGCCGCGGTGCACGACGTGCAGTTCACGATGATGCTGACCATCCTTTTGGTGGTCATCGTCATCTTCATCTTCCTGCGCACGCTGTGGGCGACGGTGATCCCCAGCATCGCGGTGCCGCTGTCGATCCTGGCGACCTTCGGCATGATGTATCCGCTGGGCTACAGCCTCGACAACATCTCGCTGATGGCGCTGACGATTTCGGTCGGGTTCGTCGTCGACGACGCGATCGTGATGATCGAGAACATCGTGCGCTACATCGAATTGGGCGACCGTCCGTTCGATGCCGCGCTCAAGGGCGCCGGGCAGATCGGCTTTACGATCATCTCGATCACCTTCTCGCTGATCGCGGTGTTCATCCCGCTCTTGTTCATGGGCGGGATCATCGGGCGCCTGTTCCGCGAGTTTGCGGTTACCGTGACGATCGCGATCATGGCGTCGGCCTTCATTTCGCTGACGCTGACCCCGGTGATGTGCGCGCTCTTCCTCAAGAGCGAGCGCGAGCAGCATCCCGGCCGGTTCAACCAATTCGCCGAACGCGGCTTCCAGGCATTTTTGCGGCTGTACGATCGCGGGCTCGTCTTCGTCTTCCGCCATCAGCTGCCGGCACTGTTGTCGACGGTCGCGCTGATTTTTGTCACCGGCTATCTCTATACGGTGATTCCCAAGGGGTTCTTCCCCGAGCAGGATACCGGCTTCATCTTCGGCCAGGCCGACGCCCGCCAGGATATTTCCTTTGCGGCGATGGCCAAAATCGACCAGCAGATCGTCGATATCGTGCGCAAGGACCCCGATGTGTCGGGCGTTTTCTCGTTTACCGGCGCCAGCTCCTACAACCCGACCGAGAACACCGCGCGCGTCTTCATCCAGTTGAAGCCGCATGCCGAGCGCGACTTCACCTCGGGTCAGATCATCCGCCGCCTGCGGCCCAAGGTTGCCGCGGTACAGGGCGCCCGGTTCTTCATGCAGTCGGGGCAGGACATCAGCATCGGCGGCCGGCTCAGCCGCACGCTCTATCAGTACACGCTGACCGACACCGACAGCGAGGAGCTCAACCAATGGGCGCCCAAGATCGAGGCGGCGATGAAAAAGCTGCCGCAGCTCGAGGACGTCGCCTCCGACCAGCAGGTCGCCGCGCAGCATTTGTCGATCGACATCGACCGTGACCTGGCGGCGCGCGTCGGAATCTCGCCGTCGGTGATCGACCAGACGCTCTACGATGCGTTCGGTCAGCGGCAGATCGCCAACATGTATACCTCGACCAGCCAGTACAAGGTGATCCTCGAGGTCCAGCCGCAATTCCAGCACGACCCGTCGGCACTCTCGAAAGTCTTCATCCCGGGGCCGAACGGCGCGCAAATTCCACTGAGCACCTTCGCGCATTCGGTCACCAAGGCGGAAGCGTTGTCGATCAACCACCAGGGCCAGTTTCCGGCGGTGACGCTGTCGTTCAACCTGGCGCCCGGTTACGCGATCGGCGACGCGGTCGACGCGATCCAGACCATGCAGGAGCAGGTGCGCCTGCCCGCCACGATCGACGGCGCCTTCCAGGGCACCGCGCAGGCTTTCAAGGCGTCGCTGTCATCGACCCCGCTGCTCGTCGCGGCGGCGATCCTTGTCGTCTACATCGTGCTCGGGATCCTCTACGAGAGCTACATTCACCCGATCACCATCCTCTCGGCGCTGCCTTCGGCCGGCGTCGGCGCGCTGCTCGCGCTCCTCATCCTGCATTACGACCTGTCGGTCATCGCGATGATCGGCGTCATCCTGCTGGTCGGCATCGTCAAGAAGAACGCGATCATGATGATCGACTTCGCGCTGCAGGCCGAGCGGGTGGAGGGCAAGTCGCCGCAGGAGGCGATCCACGAAGCCTGCCTCCTGCGCTTCCGGCCGATCATGATGACGACTTTCGCGGCATTGTTCGGCGCGTTGCCGATCGCGCTCGGCGGCGGCGCCGGCTCGGAGCTGCGCCGCCCGCTGGGGATCGCGATTGTCGGCGGGCTCCTGGTGTCGCAGTGGCTGACGCTTTACACGACGCCGATCATCTACCTCTACCTCGAACGGCTGGCGCGCCTGCTCGGCAAGGCGCACAAGCCGTCGCGGCTCGCCGTCGCGCTCAACCCGGACCATCATCCGCCGCCCCCGGCCCTGGCGGAGGAGTCGCGCGGCGGGGCCGAGTGACGCCGCCCCGCACGCCGCGATAACCCTGGCCGAACGGCAGCGATGAGCATCTCGGAACCCTTCATCCGCCGGCCGATCGCCACCTCCCTCTTGATGCTGGGGGTGCTGGTGTTCGGCATCGGCGCCTATCAGCTTTTGCCGGTCGCGGCCGTGCCCAATGTCGATTTCCCGACGATCACGGTGACCGCGCAATATCCCGGCGCCGATCCGAGCACCATGGCGTCGTCGGTCGCCACGCCGCTCGAAACGCAATTCACCTCGATCCCGTCGCTGAGCCAGATGACGTCATTTAGCGGCGTCGGCGTTAGCTCGATCACGCTGCAGTTCGACCTGTCGCGCGGCATCGATGCGGCAGCATCGGACGTGCAGCAGGCGATCAATGCGGCAAGCGGCGTGCTGCCGCAAGGCATGCCTACACCGCCGACTTACCGCAAAGTGAACCCGGCGGATTTTCCGATACTGATCTATGCCATCCACTCCGATGCGGTACCGCCGTACAAGGTCGACGATTACGCTAACAACATTCTTGCCAACCAGCTTTCGACCCAGACTGGGGTGGGACAAGTCTCCGTGTTCGGCTCGGCGGCTTACGCCTCCCGCGTCCAGATCAACCCGGGAACCCTGGCCGCTAAGGGGATCGGCCTCGAAGACGTGCGCAATGCGCTGGTCAACGCGACAGTCAACAACCCGAAGGGCGAAATCGAGGGCGAACGCGAGGCGATCTCGCTCGACGCCAACGATCAGCTATTCAACGCGGCGCAATTCGGCAATGTCATCATCGCTTACAAGAATGGTGCGCCGGTTCGTATCAAGGATGTCGGCGAGGTCGTCAACTCGGTGCAGAACGAGCGCCTCCGCTCTTGGTTCGGAGACCAGCGGGCCGAAGGCATAGCGATTCAGAAGGCGCCCGGCGCGAATACGCTCGATGTCGTGGACCGCATCACGGCATTGATGCCCAAGCTTGAGCAATCGCTGCCGCCGTCGGTCCATGTCGATCTGATGTCGGACAGGTCGGAGACGATCCGCGCGTCGGTCCGCGACGTGAAATTCACGATGCTGCTGACGATCATGCTTGTCGTCATCGTCATCTTCCTGTTTTTGCGCACGCTGTGGGCGACCGTCATCCCGAGCCTGGCGGTACCGTTGTCGCTGGTCGCCACCTTCGGCGTCATGTATGCCGGCGGCTTCAGCATCGACAACATCTCGCTGATGGCATTGACGATTTCGGTCGGCTTTATCGTCGACGATGCGATCGTGATGATCGAAAACATCGTGCGCTACATTGAGGAGGGCATGCAGCCGCTCGATGCCGCGTTGAAGGGCGCGGGGCAGATCGGCTTTACGATCATTTCGATCACTATTTCCCTGATCGCCGTGTTCATTCCGCTGTTTTTCATGGGCGGCATCATTGGCCGGCTCTTCCGGGAATTTGCCGTAACGGTTGCCGTTGCGGTGATCGCGTCCGCGGTGATATCGCTGACCCTGACGCCTGTCATGTGCTCGCTGTTTTTGAAGCAGGAAGGGCTTCATCCAAAGGGGCGCTTCAACCGCGGCGCCGAGCGCGTCTTCCAGGCGGCGGTGGCTGGTTACGACCGGGGGCTCAACTTTATTTTTCGCCACCAGTTATTGGCTCTGATTGCGACGCTCCTGCTGATGGTCGCGACCGGCTATCTCTATGTGATCATGCCAAAAGGATTTTTTCCGCAGCAGGACACGGGGTTCATCTTTGGCGAGCTTGACGTTCGCGAAGACGCTTCGATGATCCTGACCGACAAAATCCGCGCGCAAGTCGCCAGCATCGTTATGCACGATCCCGACGTCCAGGGCGTCTTCTCCTATGACGGCGCGACACCCTACAACCCTGCCGAGAACACGGCGCGGATCTTTTGGGGATTGAAGCCTTATGAGCAGCGCACCGGCACTGCAAACCAGGTCATCCAGCGCCTGCGCAAGGAAGTCTCAAACATCCAGGGCGCCAAGTTCTATATGCAGGTGCCGCAGAACATCACGGTCGGCGGCCGGCTGTCGCGCACCCAATACCAATACACGCTGACCGACACTAACGGCGATGAACTCAATCATTGGGCGCCGATTCTCGAAGCGGAGATGAGAAAACTGCCCGAGCTGCAGGATGTCGCATCCGACCAGCAGATCGCCGCCGCCCATCTGGCACTCGACATCGACCGTGACTCCGCCTACCGCCTCGGCCTAACAGCCAGCCTGATCGATCAGACGCTCTATGACGCATTCGGCCAGCGCCAGGTCGCGACGATCTATACCTCGACCAATCAATACAAGGTCGTGCTCGAAGTGCAGCCGCAATTCCAGCGCGACCCGAACCTGCTGTCGGAGCTCTATGTCTCCGGTCCCGGCGGCGCTCAGGTGCCGCTGAGCAGCTTCGCCCATTTCTCCCGTAAGCCCGAGCCGCTGATGATCAACCATCAGGGCATCTTCCCGGCGGTGACGTTGTCGTTCAACCTGACCCCAGGGGTCGCGCTCGGCCAGGCCGTCGACAAGATTCAGGCGATCACCGACAAGCTGCGTGTGCCGCCGACGTTGACTACATCGTTCCAGGGTACCGCGCAGGCGTTCCAGGCATCGCTATCGTCGATGCCGCTGCTCGTCGCCGCCGCGATCCTCGTCGTCTACATCGTCCTCGGCGTGCTTTACGAGAGTTACATTCACCCGATCACCATCCTTTCGGCGCTGCCCTCTGCCGGCGTCGGCGCCCTGTTGATGCTGATGCTCCTGCATTACGACCTGTCGGTGATCGCCATCGTCGGCATCATCCTGTTGATCGGCATCGTCAAGAAGAACGCGATCATGATGATCGACTTCGCGCTCCAGGCCGAGCGGCTGGAGGGGAAGTCGCCGCAAGAAGCGATCCACCAGGCCTGCCTGTTGCGCTTCCGCCCGATCATGATGACCACGTTTGCGGCGCTGTTCGGTGCGATGCCCATTGCATTTGGCAGTGGCGGCGGCGCGGAGCTGCGGCAGCCGCTGGGCGTGGCGATCATCGGCGGGCTGCTCGTGTCGCAATGGCTGACGCTCTATACGACGCCCGTCATCTATCTCTATCTCGAACGTTTCAGCCGGTTCCTTGGCGGTGCACGGCGGCGTCAATCGCGTCTCGCGGTGGCGCTGAGCGATGCGCCGGCCGGGGGCGCGCCGGCGGAGGATCATCATGGCGCTGCCGAATGACGTGCTGCCGCTAGGCCCGGCGGCAAACCCCGGCGACTGGCTCGCCGACGACATTCTCGACCCGCCTGCCGCGGCGCTGCAGCCGGGGGTGGGGCACCGGCTGCATGCGGTGGCGCGGCTCATCCGCCGGCGCTTCGAGCGCATGGTGCGTCAGGCCGGGTTGCCGATCACCCGGCTGCAGGCGGCGCTTCTGGTCCGCATCGCGCGCAATCCCGCCCTCAGCCAGACCGCCGCCGCGACCGATCTCGACATCGAGCCGATCGCGCTGGTGCGCATGCTCGACCGCCTCGCCGAGGAGGGCCTCGTCGAGCGCCGGGCGCATCCGACCGACCGCCGCGTCCGCACGCTGTGGCTGACGCCGCTCGGTCGGCGGGTAGTCGACCGCATCCTCGGGATCAACATGGTGGTGCGCGAAGAGGCCTGTGCCGGCCTGTCGCCCAAAACGCGCGACATGCTGATGGATACGCTCGACCACATGAAGAACAACCTCGCCGCAGCCGAGGCCGCGGCGGGCGATCCGGTCGAACCGGTTCGGGTCGCGGAGTAGTCTCGGACATAATCCCCTCTCCCGCTTGCGGGAGAGGGTGGCTCCGGGCGCAGCCCGGAGACGGGTGAGGGTTTACCGCCACTGACCCTCACCCTCCCCCCACGCCTCCGGCGCGGGTCCCTCCCTCTCCCGCTTGCGGGAGAGGGTTTACTGACGGAATTAGCCCGGGCCGGTCGAAACGCTCTCGATCACCTCGGCCTCGTGGGTCTTCAGGTTGAACTTGAGCCGCGGCACGCGCTCGAGATCGGTGCCGGTGACGCGCACGAAGCGTGCGCCATCGGGATAGTCGATCGAGTGGATGTCGCGTATGTCGTAGGTGCCGGCATGGCCGGGCTCGAGCCGGTATTGCCGGGCGACCGCGATCTCGGCCGGGCCGGGGCCGCTGCCCTTGGTGCGGCGCCACTCGGTCATGTCGGTGTAATGCTGCGCCTGGCCATAGATCGCCCATGAGGCGCCGTGGTCGTGCGGCGGCGATTTCGCCGCCTTCGCATTGACGTGCGACAGCACGACAAAGCCCAGCTCGGGGTCTTCGTAGAGCGTGTGCCGCCCGGCCGGCATGTTGAGGACATGCGCGTCGAGGAAGGTGGGCTCGGCGAGCAGCTTTTCGAGATTGCGGCGCACCGCCTCGCGCCCGCCCGGCCCCTTGTCGGCCTTCAGCGCGTCGCGGCAATCGTCGCAAAAGGCGTCGAGGTTATAGGCCATCCGGTTTCTCCTTAACGCACAAAGAGGCAGTGAGGCGGTGAGGCGGTGAGAGGTCGAGCGACTGAAATCTCATAACCTCACTGCCTCATTGTCGAAATCATCGGCGCTCCGCGCCGGTCACGTCGCGAGATAGCCGCCGTCGACATAAAGCTCGGCGCCGGTGATGTAGGACGCTTCGTCCGAGGCGAGGAACAGCACCGCGTTCGCCACTTCCTCGACCCGTCCGTCGCGGCCGAGCGGCACCTGCTCCAGCATCTTGGCGCGCACGACGGGATCGGCGGTGCGGCCCGACGTGCGCATCGGCGGCATCAGCCCGGGATGCACCGAGTTGACCCGGATATTGTGCCGGCCGTGCTGCACCGCGCCGACCTTGGTCAGCGTGCGGATCGCGCCTTTCGAGGCGTTGTAGGCGGCGTGGATGCCGCGCTGGCCGGTGACGCCCGAGATCGACGAGATGTTGACGATCGCCCCACCGCCGATTTTCCGCATCTCGGGGATCGCGTATTTCATGCCCAGAAACGCGCCGCGCGCGTTGACGCCCATGATCTTGTCCCAGGCCTCGGTATCGTAGAGGTCTTCGACCGCGCTGCCGCTGATCCCGGCATTGTTGACCAGGATGTCGAGCTTGCCGAATTCACCGGCCGCCTTGGCGACGGCATCCTTCCAGTTCGCTTCGTCGGTGACGTCGAGGTGCTGAAAGCGCGCCGCACCGTTGGCGGCGACGATCCCGGCGGCGACCTTCCGCCCGTCATCGTCGAGCTGGTCGGCGACGACGACCTTGGCCCCCTCGCGTGCGAAGATGCGCGCCAT
>DASZLY010000395.1:0-3956 GCA_035552135.1 Allostellaceae bacterium
GCACAACCTGATGCACTTCCTCACCCTGCGCGCCGACCCGCACGCGCAATACGAAATCCGCGCCTATGCCGACGCGATGATCGGCACCCTCGAACGCTGGGTCCCGCTCGCCCACGCCGCCTTCCGCGAATACCGCATGAACGCCGCCACCCTCTCCGCCACCGCCCTCGCCGTCACCCGCCGCCTCATCGCCGGCGAACCGGTCGAGCAGAAAGACAGCGGCCTTTCCCCGCGCGAATGGCGCGAGCTAATGAGTATTTTGGAACGCAAACCCTAGCCTGGAGGAACCCCCATGCCGAAAATCTCATCCTATGCTGCCAAGGGCGTCTACGACCCGCCGGCCTATTCGCAGGGCGTCAAGGTCGAGGGCGCGCAGACGCTGCTCTTTATCGCGGGCCAGGTCGATTACGATGCCGAGGGCAAATGCGCGCATCCCGGCGATTTCGCGGCGCAGGCGCGCGGCGTGCTCGCCGCGCTGAAGGCGCAGGTCGAGGCCGGCGGCGGCACCATGGCGTCGATCGTCAAGATCAACACCTACGTCACCGACATGCGCTATCGCCCCGAATACGCCAAGCTGCGCAGCGAGTTCTTCGGGCCGAAGGCGCCGGCCAGCACGATGGTCGCGATCTCGGCGCTGGCCGACCCCGATTTCCTCATCGAGATCGAGGCGGTGGCGGTGGTGTAGCGGTCGGCGGTTCCCGCACCGCCTTGACCGGAACATAAAGTGAACTTATATGCCGGACACACACGCTTGACCCATATCCCAGCCTCGCCGGTGCCGCCTGTTCCAGCCTTCTGTTATCCGCCTGTTATCAGAACGAAGAATAATATAAATCAATGATGTATCCCTGATCTTTTTTGCGCGTCGCCCGACATGCGGGGCGCCACGCCCCGAAACGCGTCGAGGGAGCCGACATGCTCGACCTGCGGCCGAATTGCGAATGGTGCGACAAGAACTTGCCGCCCGACGCCGAGGACGCGCGCATCTGCACCTACGAGTGCACGTTCTGCGCCGATTGCGTCGCGACGCATCTCGACAATGTCTGCCCGAATTGCGGCGGCGGGTTCGAGAAGCGGCCGGTGCGGCCGAAAACCGCGCGCCGCCCCGGCGTCGGCCTGCCGCATCAGCCGGCCGCGAGCGAGCGCCGGCGGCTCAAATACGGCAAGGCCGACATCGCCGCCTTCTCGGCCGCGGTGAAGGACATCCCGCCGATGGAGCGATAGTCCCGCCGGGGAGCGGTAGCCCCGCTACGAAGGCGGTTCCTGTGGCGCTCGTCGTTCACCGCTTCCCGGAAGGGTCGCAAACCAATCGAAACGCCAGATGGAGTTCGCGCTCGCAGCCTGACGCCGCCCTGGCCCGAACGGACATAACAGGAGACACCGCCTCTGATAAGCGCCCCCGGAACAGGAGGATAACAGCAGGGTCGCCTCCTGTTATTTTACCTCGACCAGCTCCAGCGCTTCCTTGCTCGGGCCTTCGATCATCACCGCACGGGTGGCCCCGAGCTTGTAGGGGCCGTCGAGGAACTTGACGCCCTCGCCCTTGAGCTTGGCGATCCAGGCGTCGAGGTCGCCGACGCTGAGGCCGATATGGTCCTGCAGCTGGCCCAAGGGGCTGGCGAGCGGCTTGTCGCCCTGGTTGGCGTACCACATCATCGACACGTCGCCGAACTCGACCCCGGCGCGCGGGGTGCGGAACATGCCTTCCGGCTTCAAGGCCGGCCAGGTGCGGTCGGGGTGGCGCGGCACGGTGCAGTTCGCCTCGGTGAGGTCGGTGCCGTCATAGCCCGGGCGCAAGGGCGCGTTGAGGTGCTTCTGGTACCAGATGAGGGCGCAGAACACGTCGTCCTGCCACATATGCACGTGGTTGAAGCGCTCCTCGCCGTGATTGCCGGCGATCTCGAACAGCGCATCGTCCGGCCCGGTGAAATAGGCGAAGCCGCCGACCCGGGTCGGCTCGGCGTGGCGCGCCTTGGCCTCGGCGATCTGCGCCTTGGTGAGGCCGAGCGTGTTGCCGATGCTGGGCCAGGTATCGCTCGAAATCGCCACCCCCTCGCCGCCTTCCTCGCGGTAGAGCGGCGCCGGCGTGACCTCGGGCCGGTGGCGCCATTCCTCGACCGTGCGCCGCGAGTCGGTGACGTGCCAGCCGAAGTGCCAGATCGCGCTTTGCGGCTCGGAGGTCGGCGGCGTGTCGGCCTTGTCGAACAGGATCAGCACGTTGTTGTCGCATCTGAGCGCCTTGTGGCCGCCCCATTCGCCCCGCGCGGTGCTGGGAAATTGCCGCGTGTACCAGTCGATCGCCGCGTCGGGGTCGACCGAGTTCAGATGCAGATGGTGAAAGCCCGGAGCCGGCAGCATGGCGATCCTCCTGCGGTTTGGGCGGAGACTAGCAGTGCGCCGGCTTGACAGCGAGCCGTTGGCGACTAGCTTCGCCCGATGGATATCGCGTTGACCGCCGAACAGGAAGCGCGGCTTGCCGAACTCGCGGCTCGCGATGGGCGCAGCGCCGGCGATCTCGCGGCCGATGCGGTCGCCCGCTATCTCGATGAAGAACGCCGGTTCGCCGAGGCCGTCAGGCGCGGCATCGCCGCCGCCGATCGCGGGGATTTTGTCGCTCCGGACGAGGTCTGGGCGCGGGTCGAGCGGGCGCTGAAATCGTAATGCAGGTTCGTTGGACCGCGCCGGCGGCCCAAGACCTTGAGAACATCGCCGCCTATATCCGGCGGGAAAATCCCCGGGCGGCCGGGCGAATTGCCCGAGCCTTGTACGACGCGGCAATGTCGCTCGATAACCTACCGGAACGCGGGCGGATCGGCCGTATCGCCGGCACCCGCGAGCTTATCCGCGCTCCCTACATCATCGTCTATCGGGTGTCGACGGAAGCGGTCGAGGTGCTCCGCATCTATCACGGCGCGCAGGATTGGCCGTGACGGCCGCCTAATGCCGCGCCAGCGCGCAGGAATGGTCCTGCAACTCCTCGCCCGCGCCGCTGTCGGCGGTGGCGAGGTCGGCATGGTCGGCAAGGATCACAAAGCCCGGCGCGCCGCCTTCGAACACCGCGCCGACCGCGACCAGCGTCTGGTTGGCCATCGCCTCGCGCGCACCGGGGACATAGTCGGCGAGGCTGCGGAACGGGTCGAATGCGCCGAGATTGTCGCCGGCGATGCGGATCGCGCTGTAGCGATGCCCGGCGAGCGGCACGGCGAACGGCCCCCAGCGGTCGGCGATGGCGGCGATGTTCTCGGCGATTGCGGCCCGCACCGCCGGCGCGACGCAGTCGAGGTGGATGTGCAGCTGGTTCTGGCTGCGGCCGTAGATCGAGTTGACGGCGAGGCTCAGCATGTCGCGCGGCAGGTCGCGCTTGGCGGCGTCGGTGACGAAATGCCGCTCGGCCCAGGCATCGGCGAAATAATTGGGCGCGGCGGGCGCGAGCAGCTGCGGGTCCTCGATGCCGGTGACCTTGGCGGTCGGGATCAGCAGGTATTGCGTGTCGCCGACGAGATCCTTGAGAACGGCGTAGCCCCCTTGGGAATTGACTCCGCTGTCGACCATCGCGCACGGCTTGGCCTCGCCGTATTCGCGCCAGTTGGGCACGCATTTCTCGCTGACGATCTTCCACAGCGCGTCGGGGTCGGCCTGGGCGGCGCGGCTCAGCGCCAAAAGCGCGATGAGCGCCGGCAGAAGGCGGCGCATCATTCGACGACAATGCGCGGCGGGGCGCGGCGGGCGCCTTCGCCCGACACCTTCTCCCAGACCTTGGCGGCGATGGCGCGGAACAGCTCGGCATATGGGGAGCCGGGATCGGAGACGGTGACCGGCCGGCCCTCGTCGGAGGTCTCGCGGATCGCCAAATCGAGCGGCACCTCGCCGAGGAAATCGGCGCCGAGCCGCTCGGCCTCGCGCCTGGCGCCGCCATGGCTGAAAATGTCGCTGCGCTCGCCGCAATGCGGGCAGAG
>DASZLY010000396.1:0-3764 GCA_035552135.1 Allostellaceae bacterium
CCGCTGCGCCTCGCCGAGGAAGCGGCGACGGTCGATCAGGTGAGCCGTGGCCGGCTGGTGTTCGGCGTCGGCCGCAGCGGCGTCGTTAGCACCTACGACGCGTACCAGGTGCCCTACGACGAAAGCCGCGACCGCTTTGGCGAAATCCTCGACATCGTCAAGGCGGCGTGGAGCACGCCGCGCTTTTCGTATGACGGCAAGTTCCACAGCTTCACGGATGTCGCCTGCACGCCGCATCCCTACAACAACAAGCTGCCGGAAATCCGCGTCGCCGCGAGCACGCCCGATACCTTTC
Organism: Allostellaceae bacterium; assembly: GCA_035552135.1. Lineage (GTDB taxonomy): Bacteria > Pseudomonadota > Alphaproteobacteria > ATCC43930 > CGMCC-115725 > DATARH01. The sequence goes on from DASZLY010000396.1 coordinate 296, forward strand.
CGGCGATCGGCGCGCTCGGCTACCCGGTCTTCGCCAGCACCCGCCACGCGACGTGGAGCGATGTCGGCCCGCAGGTCGCGAGCTATCAGGACGGCTGGAAGTCGGGCGGCCGCCAAGGCAGGGGGCAGGCCTTTGTCGCCGGCCCGATGTACATCGCCGAGACCGACGAGCAGGCCCGCGCGGAGGCGCGTGAAAGCGTCGAGCATTTCTACAAGCTGCAATACGAGCTGATCGCCGAGTCGGCGCGCCGCTCCGGCCGCCAGAACTTCATCGACCGCGCCGAGCATCTGCGCACGCTGACCTATGACGACGTGCTGCGCGACAACGTTATCGTCGGCTCGCCGGAGACGGTCGCGAGGCGCCTTAAAGAGCTGCAACAGCGCATCGGCTTCGACGGCATCCTCGCCGAGCTGAATTGCGGCGGTCTCGTCCCGCACGCCCGTGTGATGAACGCGCTGCGCCTGCTCTGCGAGGAGGTTAAGCCGCGCTTTCAGTAGGATCGCGGGCGTCCCGCCCGCCAAGGAAAAATGGGACGGCCGCGGTACTTGCTGTGCCTTGCGGCGCGGGCTTGGCGCGCGCATGATCGTGGCGGAAAATTTGCGGCCGGTTGCGGCAACCGTTCGACCATAACCACAAGCGAACAGGTGGCTTCCGATGGCGACGAGGGCTCCGTATCTCAAGGCGCGTTACAGCGGCTATCATCATCGGCACGTACCGCAGGAAGACACCGAGCTGACGCATGTCGGCCCGGACACGCCGGGAGGTGAGTACCTGCGGCGCTTCTGGCAACCGGTCTGCTATTCCGACGATCTGAAAGACCTGCCGCTCAAGCTGCGCATCCTCGGCGAGGATCTGGTCGCGTTCCGCGACGGCTCGGGCGAGGTCGGCGTGGTCGAATTGCATTGCCCGCATCGCGGCACCTCGCTCGAGTTCGGCCTGGTCGGCGACAAGGGCATTCGCTGCTGCTATCACGGCTGGCTGTTCGGCTGCGACGGAACGATCCTCGAGACTCCCGGCGAGCCGGCTTCCAGCACGCTGAAGGATCGGCTGTTCCACGGCGCCTACCCGGTGCAAGAGGCGCATGGGCTGGTCTTCGCCTATCTCGGCCCGCCCGAGGAAATGCCGGCCTTCCCGGTCTATGACAGCTTTGTTCGGCCGGGCTATCGTGTCGTCCCCGGGCAGAAATACATCTACCCATGCAATTACTTGCAGATCCTCGAAAACACCATGGACGCGATCCACACGTCTTTCCTGCACACGATCGTCAGCGGTGCGGTGTTCACCGATGAGTTCGGCGTGCTGCCCGAGCTGGAGTTCATGGAGACGCCGGTCGGCATCATCTATATCGCCACAAGGCGCGTCGGCGACAACATCTGGTCGCGCTCGGTCGAGAACGTGTTGCCCAATCTGCAGCAGGTCGCGCCCGTGTGGGAGACCGGACAGAAGGAGATCGGCTTCAGCGGCCCGATGATGAGCCGTTGGGTCGTGCCGGTCGACGACACCAGTTCGATGTACATCGAACTGCGCCATGTCAGCGAAACCGAGGGGATCGAGACCCCCGGCTGGTGGGTCGACCGGTCGCAGATGCTGGCCGGCCAGATGCCGCCCGACACCTATGAGGAAGCGCAGCGCCGCCCGCAGGATTTCGAGGCGCAGGTGTCGCAGCGGCCGATTGCCGTTCATGGGATGGAGCATCTCGGCACAACCGATCGCGGCATCACGATGCTTCGCGGTCAGCTCCGCCAGGGCATCCGCGATGTGAAGGCCGGCCGCGATCCGGCCGGCCTCTTCCGCGACGATCCCGGCGTGATCCCGACTTATTGCAACAACACGGTCGTGCGCATCCCACCGGCGAAGACTGAAGAGCTCGACCAAAAGCTGATGCGCGAGACCGGCCGCCGCCTGGCGCGGTCTTACATCGAAGCGCCGCCGCTCCTCGCCGCGGCGGAGTAGCCAGCCCCCATCCCAACCTTCCTCCGCTTGCGGGGGAAGGGCCGCGTCGGCGCTTGCCATCTCCCGCCCCCGCCTGCGGAAGAGGATTGGGCGGGGGCTGCATAGGCACGGCTTGCCCCGCTCAAGAGCAGCGTTCATCATCGCCTCAACAGGAAGGAAGAGGGTGAGGGATGAAGTTCGGATTATTCGGCGGCGCGCGCACCGACCCCGGTGAGCAGGCAAGCGACAGCCGCATCTACACCGACTACATCGACTATATCTGCGAGGCCGAGCAGCTCGGCTTTCACAGCGTCTTTCTCGTCGAGCACCATTTCACCGGCTTCGGCCAGGTCTCGGCGACGATCAACTTCCTCACCTATCTCGCCGCCAAGACCTCGACCTTGCGGCTCGGCACCGCGGTGCTGGTGCTGCCCTGGCACAACCCGGCGCTGCTCGCCGAACAGGCGGCGACGCTCGACCTGCTCTCTAACGGCCGCTTCGATTTCGGCGTCGGCAAGGGGTATCGCTGGGGCGAGTTCCACGGTTTTTGCATCCCGATGCAGGAGGCCGAGGAGCGCTACCAGGAGACGCTCGCCTTCCTGCGCAAGGCGTGGACCAGCGAGGACCGCTTCTCGCATCACGGCAAGTACTGGCATTACGACGATGTCGTGATCGAGCCGGCGCCCGTGCAAAAGCCGCACCCGCCGTTCTGGATCGGCGCGGCGAGCCCCAACTCGATCCGCTACGCCGCGCAGCAGGGCTACAATCTGCTGCTGGGCCAGGGCGGCGGGCCGGATACCGTCGCCGAGGGCGTCTCCATCTATCGCCGCGCGGTCGAGGAGCAGGGCCGGATCTACGATTCCTCGATGGTCGGGTTGACCCGGGCGCTGCACATCGCGATGAACGACGGCGAGCGCGCGGCGGCGCTGGAACTACGCGCCAAATTCATGGCGCAGGTCGAACAGCTGTCGCTGTCGCCGACCGGCGAGTCGCCGACGCTCGGCCGCGCCCGCAAGCCGCTAACCCAGGCCGAGCGCCATGCGCTCACTGAACGTGACGCGCTGATCGGCCGGCCCGACGAGATCATCCGCCGGATCAAGCGGCTGCAGGAAGGCGGCGTCGAATACATCATGGTGATCGATTTCACCGCTCGGCTCGACCATCTGCGGCTGTTCGCCCGCGAGGTGATGCCGGCATTCGCTTAATTGTCGTCCTGGCGCAGGCCGGGACCCACCGTTCAACTGTCCAGGGCGCCGGAAAGTGGGCCCCGGCCTTCGCCGGGGCGACAAACCGCTATTCCTGCGCCGGGATCAGCGCCGCCGCCAGCGCGTGGCCGGCCCATACCGCCAGGAGGCACACCACCACCGACAGCACGACATTGCCGCCGGCCTGCGCCCAGTGGTTCTCGCGCGCTAAGTCCAGCGTTTGCAGGCTGAAGGACGAAAAGGTGGTGAACCCGCCGCAAATTCCGATCATGACAAAGGCGCGGGCGTTGAATGAGACGATCATCCGTCCCCCGGGCCCGGCGAAGGTGCCA
>DASZLY010000397.1:0-3571 GCA_035552135.1 Allostellaceae bacterium
CGTCCAGAGCAGCGAGGACTACCGGCGATTGGCGGACGCTGCGCGCAGCTCGGCCGAGCGCGTCGCGCGCTCTTATGAGCAGGCGTTCGACCGGGTCGGCGGCACGGTGCAGCACACCTTCAACGAAATCCTCACCCGCCAGACGACCTGGGCCAAGGGCATGACCCGCATCGTCCAGGAGGTCGAGGGTTTCTTCCTCGAACAGGTCGAATCGATGGCGGCGAAATGGGCGGCGTCCGGTCTCGCGAGCCTCGCCGGCGGCGCGGTGGCGAGCGCGGTCGGCGGCGCCCAGGCGACCGGCGCGAGCGGGCTCGGCGCCGGGCTGACGGCGCTTCTCGGTATCAACCAGCCCGGTGGGATCCTGGGCACCGGGATGCTTTCGGGCACCGGCGGGGCGGCAACGGTGCAGGCGACGGCGATCGCCGCCAACACCACCGCGCTCAGCGCCTCGACGACGGCGATGGCCGCGCTGACCGCGGCGCTGACCGGCGCGGCCGCTGCGGATACCGGCGCGGCCGGGGCCTCGCTCGCCGGCGGCGCGACCACCGCCGCCGGCGTCGCGGCCGGGGGCGGCGGCCTCCTCTCTTGGGTCGGCGGGCTTCTCGGCTTCGCGCGCGGCGGCATCGTGCCGTCGGCGGCGGGCGGCTGGGCCTTGCCCAATTTTGCCGGCGCGACGCCGGCGCTGCTGCACGCGCGCGAGATGGTGCTGCCGGCGGACATCTCGCAGGGCCTGCAAGGGATGATCGCCGGCGGTGGCGGTGGCGGCGCGCATTTCCACGCGCATTTCCACGGGCCGGCCGACGCGCCGGCGGTGAGCCGCTGGTTCCGCGAGAACCTCAAGGGCAATGCCGGCGCGCTGCGCGACCTGTTCCGCCAGAACGTGCTGACGCCGCGCAGCTTCTAGGGGTTTTCCCATGACCGCGACTTTCCCAACGCTGCCGGGGCTTGGCTGGAGCGTCAGCAAGGCGCCGCGCTTTGCGACCCGCGTGCAGCGCGCCGTCTCGGGGCGCGAGCTGCGCGTGCTCGACCAGCCGAACCCGATCTGGACCTGGACGCTGAGCTATTCGATGCTGCGCGACGCCAACGACACGCGCGGCGCGAGCGGCCCTGGCGTCGGTTACGACGAGCTGCGCACGCTGATGGGTTTCTTCCTCCAGCAGCAGGGCGCGTTCCTGCCGTTCCTCTTCGACGACCCGACCGACGGCCGGGCGAGCGGCCAGGCGCTCGGCACCGGCGACGGCTCGGCGACCGTGTTTCAGCTGGTCCGCACGATGGGCGCGGCGCTGCCGGACGGCGGGTTCGCCGAGCCGATCACCGCGCCCAATACGGTCGGCGCGATCTACTTCGACGGCGTGCGGCAAAGCGCGTCGGGCTACACGGTCGATCCCGCGACCGGGCTGGTGACCTTCGCCAGCCCGCCGCCGGCGAGCCAGCTCGTCGCGGCCGACTTCACCTATTTCTTCCGTGTCCGCTTCGCCGACGACACCGCCGAGTTCGAGAACTTCCTGTACCAGCTCTGGGCGCTGAAGCAGGTCAAGCTGCAATCGGTCTTTGTCTGAAGCGAGGGCACGATGAGACCTGCTTCCGCGGCGCTGCAGAGCTATCTCGCCGCCAATGACGGCTTTGTCGTCATCGACCTTTATACTTTCGCGCTGCCGAGCGGCGCGGTGCTGCGCTTTTCGGGATGGACGACGCCGCTCGTCATTCCCGGCACCGCATTCCCCGCCGGCAGCCTCAACTACAACGCCACCGGCTATACCGCTTTCGCGCTCGGGCCGCGGTTCGATCGCTCGATGGTGACGACCAAGATCGGCGTCGACCCCACCGAGCTCGACATCGCGATCCTCGCCGGCGCGAGCGATATGGTCGGCGGCACGAGCTTTGCCGACGCGGTGAGGGTCGGCCAGTTCGACGGCGCGACGGTCGAGCTCGACCGGCTGTTCGCGCCGCCCCAGCCGGACAGTTCCGGCGCGCCGGCGACCAGCCTCGGGGCGATCGTCTGGTTCTACGGCCGCGTCGCCGAAACCGATGCCGGGCGCAGCAAGATCGACATGAAGGTGAAGTCGCTGCTCAACCTCCTGGCACAGCAGCAGATGCCGCGCCGGCTCTATCAGGCGGCGTGCACCCATGTCTTCGGCGACGCGATGTGCACGTTCAACCGCGCGAGCATGGCGGCCGGCATTGCCGCGCAGCCGGGCTCGACCCAGGCGGCGATCGTCACCACGCTCGCGCCGACACCGGCGACGCTCTACGACCAGGGCACGATCACCGCCACGAGCGGCGCCAATGCCGGGCAGAGCCGCACGGTCGTGCAGCTTGCGGGCGGCACCGTCTCGCTGTTGAAGGCCTGGCTCGAGCCGGTCGCCGCCGGCGACGGGTTCGAGTTGCTGCCGGGCTGCGACCACACGCTCGCGACCTGCCAGAACATTTTCGACAACCTCATCCATTTCGGCGGGTTCCCGTACATCCCGCCGCCGGAGTTGGCGGTATGAGCGCGGATGCGCGCGCCGCCGTCGTCGCCGAGGCCGCGGCATGGCTCGGCACGCCGTTCCACCATCAGGGCCGGGTCAAGGGGGCCGGTGTCGACTGCGCGATGCTGCTCGCCGAGGTGTACCAGAGCTGCGGCTTGGTGCCGCCTATAGACCCGGGCTACTACCCGCCCGACTGGCATCTGCACCGCGATGCGGAGCGCTATCTCGAAAAGCTGATGCCCTATGCGCGCGAGCTGGACGGGCCGCCGGCGCCCGGCGACGTCGCGGTCTTCCAGTTCGGCCGCACCTTTTCGCATGGCGCGATCGTCATCGAATGGCCGCGCCTCATCCACGCCTATTGGCGGCGCGGCGTCGTCTGGGGTGACGCGACGCTCAACCCGCTCGCCGGGCGCAAGGTCAGATTCTTCGGGGTGATCGATGTTTGATGCGACGCCGGGCGGCAAGGGCGGCGGGCCGACGCCGTTCGTCAACTCCTTCATGAACCCGACCCTCGGGTCGCTGCGCTACAATACGAGCCAGGCGGGCAGCCCGATCTTTATCTGCTACGGCACGCAGCGTGTGCCGATCAACCTGCTCGAATTCTGGAATTTCCAGGGTTCGGGCAACAGCAGCCCCGGCGGCAAGGGCTTTGGCAGCAGCGGCGGCAAGAAGGGCGCGAACCAGCAATATTCGGTCGATGTCGCGTTCGGCATCTGCCAGGGGCCGGTGTCGTTCACCGGCTCGGTCGAGGGCGACCTGGGACTGAACAGGATTTGGGCGAATGGCGGGATCGCCTTCGGGCTCGGCAATGCCGGGCTCAACGGCTACGCCGGCAATGACGGCCAGGCGCCCGACCCGGTCTTCGCCAGCTCGGACGTCAATCAGCCGGTGATCGGCTATTCCGGGACGTGCTACGTCACCGGCACGCCGCTCAATCTCGGCTCGTCCTCGGCGCTGCCCGACATCTCGTTCGAGATCACCGGGTTCGAGCAGGGGACGGCCGGGCCGGATTACCCGAACGACGCACGGCCCGACATGATCGTCGGCGACATGCTGACCAACCCGCGCTACGGCGCCGGGTTTCCCGCCGGCAATCTCGA
>DASZLY010000398.1:0-2811 GCA_035552135.1 Allostellaceae bacterium
GCGTTGATGACCACGGCGAGCGCCGGGGTGGTGCCGCCTTCGCCGCCCGGGCGGATGCCAAGCGGGTGAGCCGGGCTCGGCACCTCGCTGAGCTCGCAGTCGAAGAACGGCATGCGGTCGGCGCGCGGCATCGCGTAATCCATGAACGAGCCGGCGACGACCTGCGCGCTCTCGGGGTCGTAATAGGCGTTTTCCATCATCGCCTGGCCGACGCCCTGGACGATGCCGCCATGCACCTGGCCGTGCACGATCATCGGGTTGACCGCGCGGCCGACATCGTCGACCGCGCTGTAGCGGACGATGTCGAGCACCCCGGTGTTGGGGTCGATCTCGACCTCGCAGACGTGGCTGCCATAGGGGAACGCGGCGTCGTTGAAGGTCTCGTCGCTCACCCCGTCGAGCGGCCCGCGCAATCCCTCGGGCAGATCGTTGCGCTCGAGCGCGGCGCGCGCCACCGCGAAAATGCCGATCGCCCGGTCGGTGCCCTTGACGGTGAAACTGCCGGCGACGAATTCGAGATCGGCGACATCGGCCTCGAGGATGTGGCTGGCGATCTGCAGGCCTTTTTCGATGATGATTTTCGAAGCATTCAGCATGACGACGCTGCCCATGCGCAGCGCGCGGCCGGAATGCGCGCCGCCGCCGACCGACACGCGTGCGGTGTCGCCGGTGATGAGCCGCACGCTGTCGAGCGGCACGCCGAGCCATTCGCCGACGAGCTGCGCGAAGCTCGTTTCATGACCCTGGCCTTGCGAGACGGTGCCGATCGCGACCTCGACGACCCCCTCGGGCTTGACGATGATCTCGGCCTTTTCGCGCGGCGCGCCGGTCGCGGTGTCGACATAATTGGCGACGCCGATGCCGCGGCATTTGCCGCGCGCCTTGGCCTCCGCCCGGCGTGCCGCAAAGCCCTGCCAGTCGCCGAGCCGCAGCACCCGCTCCATGCAGTCGTGGTATTCGCCGCTGTCGTAGACCATGCCGAACGGGTTGGTGTAGGGCATCATCTCGACCGGCACGAGGTTGCGCCGGCGCAGCTCGATGCGGTCGATGCCGGTCTCTTTCGCGGCGAGGTCGATCAGCCGCTCCATGACGAACATCACCTCCGGCCGGCCCGAGCTGCGATAGGGCCGCGTCGGCAGCGTGTTGGTGAGCGCGGCGCGGGCGCGGAAATGCACCGCCGGCACATGATAGATGCTCGACATGATCTCGACGCCCTTGTTGAGCGAGCCGAAGGCGATCGCATAGGCGCCCTGGTTGACGAGGTTCGAGCCGCGCAGCGCCAGGAACGTACCATCTCTGTCGAGCGCCAGCTCGGCATGGCACGACAGGTCGCGCGCCTGGTAGTCGGCGACGAAATATTCGCTGCGCTCGCAGGTCCATTTGACGGGACGGCCCAGCCGTTTCGCGGCCCATACCACGAGCACGAACTCGACATTCAGCGAGGCGCGCGTGCCGAAATTGCCGCCGATGTCGTGCATCACCATGCGCGCCTCTTCGGGCGGGATGCCGAACACCGTCGCCAGGTCGCGGCGCGGGCTCACCGCGCCGCCGCACCCGGCGTGGCAGGTATGGAGGTTGGTCGCGGGGTCGTATTCGCCGATCGCGGCGCGCGGCTCCATCGGCACGCCGGTGACGCGCTGCACCCAGGTGTCGAAGCCGACGACATAAGCGGCGCGGGCGAAGGCGGCCTCGGTCGCCGCCGCATCGCCGACCTCGCCGTCGAGGATGACGTTGGGGCTGTCGAGCCGGGCGCGCGGCGCGCCGGGCTCGGCGGCGGCGAGACCGCGCGCGACGGCGGGCAGCATCTCCCAGTCGATGGCGACGAGCTCGGCGGCGTCCTTGGCCTGCGCGACGCTGTCGGCGACCACGACCGCGACGATCTCCCCGACATGGCAGACCTCGGGGAAGGTGATCGGCTGGTGCCGCGGCCGCACGGTCGGCGAGCCGTCCTTGTTCTTGATCGAGATGTCGGCCGGGTGGCTGTTGGCGATATGCGGCATCGGATTGAGCTTGTCGGCGCGCATCTCCTCCGCGGTCAGCACCGCGAGCACGCCCGGCGCGGCGCGCGCCGCCGCGACATCGAGCGTGCGGATCAGCGCATGGCCGTGCGGCGAGCGGACGAAGACCGCGTAAACCTGGCCGGGCAGGCTGAGGTCGTCGCTATAACGGCCGCGGCCGGTGACCAGCCGCAGATCCTCGCGCCGGCGCACCGGCTGGCCGATCCCGCTACCCTGTGGCTTGCCCAGCATCGGCCGCTCCCGTCCCGCACCCCGAATCTTGTGTCCGCACTTTAGCGCCGGGTGCGGCGCAATCGAAAAATCTTGGGTAAAAACTTCACGCAGCGTGACCGCCGTCACACTCGGATGCGGCGATCGGGGCCAACTTTAAGTTCATAAAGTTCGAGGTTGGGGAGCCAGGGTAATGTCCGAGGTCTACATGCTGCAGCCAGTCACACCCGCCTGCCACCTGTTCCGGCCCGGCCGCCGCGCCGTCCTCGCCGAGCCCGCTCTCGACGAGCTGATGGGCGATCCGATGACCCTCGCGCTGATGGCGGCCGACCGCGTCGACCGCAGCGCGCTGCAGGAGCTGTTGCGCGAGGTCGGCGACAGCCTGCGCTGATGCGGAAGACCGGCGGACGCGGATCAGGCCGCCGCCTGGGGCAGCTGCCGCAGCTGCTCCTTGAGGCGGTCGAAGTCGACCGGCTTGGTGACGAACTCGAACGCGCCGAACTCCGCCGCGCGCCGCCGCCGCTCGTCGTCGCCATAGGCCGTCACCATCATCACCGGCAGCGCCGGGTGGCGCTCTTTCACC
>DASZLY010000399.1:0-22779 GCA_035552135.1 Allostellaceae bacterium
ATCGCCGGCACCCAGCATGGCGGGCGGCCGGGCGTCGATCCCCGCCCCGGCCCGTGCGTCAACCCGCGCAACCCGCACAGCGCGACCCCGGCACTGCGCGCGCTCTTCGCCGCGCTGGAGGACTGGGTCGTGCGCGACATCGCCCCGCCGGCGAGCCGCGTGCCGTCGATCGCCGAAGGCAGCGCGGTCGTGGCGAAGAGCGTCGCGATGCCGAAGGTCGCCGGGATGGGCGTCGCGCCGGGCGACAACCCAGTGCTGCCGCCGGTCGACTGGGTCGACCCGCCCGAAGCTTCGCCGCCGGCGCCCTACACGACCTTTGTCTCCGCCGTCGATGCCGACGGCAACGAGATCGCCGGCATCCGCCTGCCGCAGATCGCGGCGCCGCTCGGCACCTATACCGGGTGGAATGTGTACAAGGCACAGCCCGACGAGCTGGCCGACCGCGACGGCTCGTTCATCGCCTTTGCCCGCACCAAGGCCGAGCGCGAGGCCGCAAGCGACCCGCGCCCGTCGCTGCAGGAGCGCTACGGCAGCAAGGCGCATTACATCGACCGGCTGCGCCAGGCGGCGGCCGCGCTCGTCGCCGAGCGCCTGCTGCTGCAGGACGACGCCGACCGGCTGGTCGCGGTCGCGGAAGCCTGCGCCCCGTTCTGACCGCGATGCGCTAACCGCGCTCACCGCAAAGCGCTTGCCGCGCGCGCCGGTTTCGGGTCAGCATCGCTGCCGAGGCCGGGAACGGCCCGGGATATCAGGGGAGGATGCCATGCGCTCATCGAGGGTTTTGGGTGGCGCGATCGCGGCCGGTGTCGCGCTGATCGTGCTTGGCGGCGCGGCCAGGGCGCAACTGATGATCGTCGGCAATGACGACAAGCCGAAGTTCGCCGAAGGCAAGGTGACGATGCAGGCGCCCGGCAAGGACACACTGTCCATCATCGACACGTCAAAGCCGGCGACCCCGCGCATTGTCGCGACAATCCCGCTCGACAACACGATTGTCGGCCCGCCGACCAATCTGGCGATCTCGCCGGCGCGCGATATCGCCCTCGTCGCCGATACGATGAAAGGCGAGCAAAAGGACAACGGGTTCGCTATCGCCCCCGACAACCGCCTGTTCGTTGTCGACCTCAAGGCGAACCCGCCCGCTGTCACCGCGACGCTGACCCTTGGAGCCGCGCCGTCCGGCCTGGCGATCTCGCCCGACGGGAAATGGGGGCTCGTCTGCAATCGGGACGACGGCACGATCTCGGTGCTCTCGATCGACGGCAAGGACGTCAAGGTCAGCGATACGGTCAGCGTCGGCACGGCGGCCGACAAGGTTTCCGCCGTCGCCATCACGCCCGACGGCAAGCGGGCGCTTGCCGTCAAGCCCGGTGCCAACAAGGTCGCGGTATTGACGATCGACAACGGCAAGGTCGGCTACAACAAGGATAGCGACCTACCGGCCAACAATTATCCCTACAACGTCGTGATCACGCCGAACGGGCAGCTGGCCCTTGTCGCCAATACCGGCGGCGGCGGCAGCTCGGACGGCAATGCCGACACCGTCAGCGTGATCGACCTCACCGCCACCCCGATCCGCGTCATCGACCACATCGCCGTCGGCGACTCGCCCGAGGGGCTGGCGATAAGCCCCAAGGGCAATCTCGCGGTCACAGTCGAAGCGCGCGGCTCCAACCGCGCGAAGGACAGCTGGTACTACCATCCAGGCGGCGCGGTGACCGCTCTGCGGATCGACGGCAAGAAAGTCACGCGCGCCGGCGAAGTGAATGTCGGCGCGTTGCCGGAAGGCGCCGCGTTCAGCGCCGATGGCAGCTACCTCTATGTCGGCAATTTCATCGATTCCGATCTGTCCGTGCTGCGCGTGTCGGGCAGCCGCCTGACCGACACCGGGCAGCGCTTCAAATTGCCGGGACAGCCGGCATCGGTGCGCGCCGGGCCGCAGTAGGCCTCAGCGCAATTCTCGGCGCCCGGTGGCGCGCTGAGCCAGATCGGCAAGCAGGATGAGGCTTGCCGAGTAGTAGTCGTCGGTGCCGGCGATCAGCGGCAAAGCCGGCGGCTTGGCGTGCAGCCGGGCGCGGACAAGGTCGATGATCGCGAGAAACCCGCTTGGCGCCGGAAACGGCGCGACGGCGCCGCTGGTGACGTCGATCCAGGCCGGCACCGGTTTGTCGCCAAACCCGTCCCAGAACTTCATCATCGGTGCCAGAAGCTGCGCGGTCGCGGCACCGCCCCAGATCAGATAGAGCGGGATGCGGATCGCGTCGAAGCCGAACCGCGGTTGTTGCTGCTGCGCGTCCGGCACGACCTTGCCGCCCTTGTCGACGCTCACCCAATCGACCGGCAAGCCCCATTCACCAAACCGGGAGCGCGCCAGCAAGCGCTGCCCGTCGCGCCGCAAGCGGCCCCATTCGGCCGAGTGGTCGAGGCGCCGAAACACCTCCAGCGCGGGGTAGATGTAGTAGGACGGGTTGACGATGACGCTGCCGTCCTTCTGCTCGAACCCATCGCTGCCGGGCAGCAGGACGAGCCGGCCCGCGACTCGGGCGATCAGCTTCTCGCGGATAGCAACGATGATGCGATGCGCCGCCGCGTCATAATCCGGTACGTGCCAGCGGTGGCCGGCGAGCGCCAGCGCCCAGGCGATCAGCATGTCGCCGTCGGTCGCGTTGTTGGAGTCGGCGATGGGGGTCTTGCCGTTCGGGTCCCAGCGCCACGCGAACAGCGCGCTGCCGGGTCGGTGCAGCGTATCGCGGGTCCAGCCCCAGACGCGGTCGAACGTGGCGCGGTCGTCGAGCGCCTCGGCAAACAGCATCGCCGCGCCCTGGCCCTCGGTATGACTGATGTCCTTGTTGCCGGTGTCGCGTACCCGGCCGTCATCGGCGATGAAGCGATCGCGGTATTTCTGCCATTCGCTCGCGAGCGGGTCGTCGGCGTGTGCGGTTATGGGAGCGACGAGAAGCAGCGCGACAGCCAGCACCCAAAACCCGAACCCGTGCATCGCACCCCGCCGGGGTAAATCCTATTCGTGCCGGCCGTAGCGGAAGGTCAGGAGCGCGCCGTTGCCGCGCGGCGCGCCGGTCAGGCGTGCGGTGAAGGACGGATCGCCGCCCTGCTCGCCGAACCAGCCGCCGTAAAGCCCTTCGAGGATCGGCACCATCCAGCTGCGGCGGTCTTCGTCCTGCGGCACCAGCGGATAGGCGCCGTGGGTGATCTCGATGAAATTGTTGTTCTCGCGGATCCGCATCCAGCCCCAGTCGATGCCTTCGAGGACGCTGTTGACGTCTTCCTCGAGCTCTTCGAGGCTGGCGCAGCGGCGCAACGGCAGCAGCCGCGCCATCTTCAACCCCAGCGCCTCGAGAAACTGGTCGGCGTCGGCCGGGTTAACCCGCTCCTCGAACTCGGCGAACATCGCCGCCATGAAATGCACCCACTGGCGCGAGCATTGCTGCCGCGCATAGTAGTGGAGCGAAATCAGTTCCTCGTCGAGGGCCGGGCCAGCCATTTTTTGGTCTCCTGCGCGCGCCGGGCATTCAACAGATAGCGCGCGGCGCGGGCACAACTCCAGAGCTATTTCACCGGGCTATTGCTGCCGAGCGCCGCCGCCCAGTTTTCATCCGATGCGGGAACGGGTTCCTCGATCATGCGCTCGGGGATTTCCCAGACGATCGCGCGCGGCGGCGTCTTGAGGAACTCGGGCTTGGCGAAATAGGCGATCGCCGCGTTGGCCACGCCGCCGCCGTCTTCGGCGCGGTTTTCCACTGGTGCGCCCAGGGCCAGCGACAGGAACGGCACGAAATTCGCGCGCCGCGAGAACGAGGTGCCGACCACCGCCAGCTCGGGCGCCGGCGTCTCGTCGAGCAGGCCGACATTCGCCGCCGCCGATTGCTCGATGACCGTCGGTGCCTCCTCGTCGCCCTGCGGACGCAGCGGGTACGGCACCCCGTCGAGTCCGGCCAGGCGAATCAGGTCACCGACGCGCTCACCCTGCGGCTCGGTCGTGACCTTGAACTCGGCCTTCTGCGTCGGCGCCAGACCAGCCTGCTTCACTGCGGCGGCGACCGCAGCGGCCGAAATCTTGGCGCCGCGCTCGTTCCAGTGCGTGTCGGTGCGGTAATAGAGTTCGCCGCCCGCCGCCTGCATCGGCGCGAGCAGATCGACGATGCCGATCCCGGCGGTTTTGAGCTGCGTTGCGAAATCGGCGAGGCGTCCGGAAAATGCCGCCGGGCGATCGACACCGCACAAATCGGCGGCCTCGACCCGGGACTTGTCGGGCACCGGAACGATCGCGAGACCGATATGGCGGCCCGTCAGATAGGCCGCGACCTGCTCGATCATCTTCATCCGCTTGACGGCATTGGCGGCACGGTCGCGGTGGAGCGTCAGCTCGTCCGCGAGAAAGAGCCAGTTGGCGCAGCCGCGCCGGACCCGCGCGCCGAGATCGCCGGTGGCGAGATAGGCCGCCACCCGGTCGACCGTGACCAGCGGGTCCGCGAGCGGGTTCGCGTGCTGCAGGAGATGCGCCACCGCCTCGGCCGTCTTGCCGTCGGCGGCAGCCGGCCATGACACATCTTGCGCCGGCAGGTCGCCCCGCTTGAACGCCAGCGTGTAGAGGCTCGACGCGAGCCCGACCAGCAGGATCGCGACCAGCGCCACGCCGGGCAGCATCGAAGGACGGATCCGCAACGGCAGCGCCCTTGAACCGGACGGCGCAAGCGGATCGACCGGAATTGTCATCGCTTCGCCCTAGAATTGAAAATACAGGAAGGGCACGGTCTGGTGGCCCATCATCACCGCGATCGCGTAAAGAAAGACCGCGATTGGCCACAGCGCTTCCCACCACTCGCCGGTATTCTCGAATCGCGGAGAGAACCGCGCTTTCGCCGCCGGCCAGAACACCACCACGGCAGCGATGCCCATCCACAGCCACAGCAGCGGGCGCATGACGAGGATCATCTGGTCGCTCATCGCGAAGCCGTGGAGCCCGACCTGGCCCGACAGCATCGCCAGCGTGCCCTCCCAGCTCGTCGCGCGAAACGGTGTCCACGCGAAGAGCACGGTGAGGATCGTCGCCGGGTAGGACAGCGCGCCCGGCCACCACAGCCCGCGCTGGTCCCAGAACCGCGCGATCGCGAGCGCCGAGCCGTGGATCACGCCCCACAGCAGGAACGACCAGCTCGCGCCGTGCCACAGCCCGCCGATCGCCATCGTCACGAACAGGTTGCTGTAGGTGCGCACGTCGCCGTGCCGGTTGCCGCCGAGCGAGATATAGAGGTAGTCGCGCAGCCACGACGACAGGCTGATGTGCCAGCGCCGCCAGAAATCCTGGATCGTCACCGCGAGATACGGGTCGCGGAAGTTTTCCGGATATTTGAAGCCGAGCATGCGGCCGAGGCCGATCGCCATCGCGCTGTAGCCGGCGAAATCGAAGAAGATCTGGAACGCGAAGCAGATGTTGCCGAGCCAGGCATCGGCAAAGCTCGGGTTCGGCAGATCGAACGCCGCCTCGACCACCGGCGCCAGCGTGTCGGCGATCAGCACCTTGACCGCGAAGCCGAGCATGAAGCGGCGCGCGCCGATCGACAGATCCGCGAAGGTGATCTGGCGCTCGACCAGCGCCTTGTCGACCCAGGAATAGCGGATGATCGGGCCGGCGATCAGATGCGGGAACATGTCGAGATAGGCGGCGAAGCTGATAAAGCTCGGCTCGGCCACGACGGTGCGGCGGCGCACGTCGATCAAATACGACACCGATTGCAGCACGGTGAACGACAGCGCGATCGGCAGGATCACGTTGGTCCAGGGAATGGGCCCCAGCGCCATCGTCTGCATCGCGTCGCTGGCGGTGTGCACCAGCAGATTGGCGTATTTGAACCAGCACAGGCTGAACAGGATGACGACGATGCCGCCCGCCAGGATCTGCCGCTCGCGGCGCTCGTCGCCGCGTCGGTCGGCACGGCCGATCTCCCGTCCGAGATACCAGGCGACAAAGGTGATGCCGACGATCAGCAGCAGGAAGACCGGCTTCCACCAGGCGTAGAACGCCCAGCTGCCGAGACAGAGCGTGGCGTTACGCGCGCTGCTCGGCGTCGCCATGTAGGCGAGCAGGAACAGCGGCAGGAACAGCGCGAGGAATTCGATCGACGAGAAGACCATGGCCGGCCGGACGCCTAATCAGGGACGGAACGGCGCCTGTTCGTCGCGCTGCGCGACGACCTGGCGGCCCGACGCACCGGCGATGACGAACACGCTGTAGCGGTCGCCGGCATTGAGCTGACCGAGCTTTGCCGCGACGGCTTGCGCGGGGTCGCCGCATGCCACCGCCAGCTCGGCATTGACCGGGTTCACCAGCCGCCGGCCGACCGCGCCGGGAGCGACATCGCCGATCACCTGCTGGCGGTTGTCGCCGGCGACGAGCTGCGCCTGGGCGCAAGCCTTGTCGGCGTTGAAGAGGCCGAGCGAGGATTTCAGCGCGTTGAAATCGGACGGCGTCTCGCGAAACACCATGAGCCCGATGCCGCTGGCGCCGTCTGCCACAACCGCGACGGTGACGAACTCGTTGGCGGCCAGAGTCACGCCGATCGGCTTTGTCGCCGAGCCGAGCTGCGCCGAGCCGGTCAACGCGACGCCGGGGGTGACGGGATCGAACTCGCCGACGCGGTGCGCGGCATCCGCCGGGACCGCGATTTTCGCCGCCGGCGAAGTGATCGTCACCTCGCCCGGCGCCAGGTTGACAAACCGCAGATAGGCGACGCCATTGGGCGGGCCGCTCGGATAGAGGCGTCCTTCGGCGGCATCCGCCGGGCGCGCCGCGAGCATGGCAGTCGCCGCCAGGGCGAGCACGCTGGCAAAACGGGACAAGGCACGCACCGTTGCGCTCACTGCTTCCTGGCGAGCTGCGACGCCACCTGGTCGAGGGCCCTGGTGATGTCCTCACCCCACGCCCTGTAGCCCGCCGATGTCAGGTGCTGGCCGTCGATGGTCGGCCACTGGCCCGCCCGGGAGAACTGCGTCGAATCGATGAAGCGGCACGGCGCGACGGCAGTCGCGAGGAATTCCGACATCTGTTTCACCCGCGCGAAAGTCTTGTGATAGGACGAGCCCTCGCTGCCCCAGGGCGGCCCGACCCACGCACAGGCGATGTTCTGTGCCGCGATGCGGGCGGTGAGCGCATGGACTTGCTGGTAGATCCAGGCCTGCGGGAAATCCTTCTGGCCGTAGCCGGCCATCGTGTCGCCCATCTCGATGACGATCAGGTTCGGGTGCGATTTGGCGATGACCTGGTCGATCTGGTAGGTCGGCGTCGACGGCTTGCGGTCGATCTCGGGCCCTTCCTTGCCGTGCCGCTCGGCCTTGCCGCACTGCACCGTCGTCGGATAGACCCAATCGCCCGCATTCGCGCCGCACATGCCGTAACTGTCGACCGTCGCGCCCTGCGCGAGCAAATCGTCGTGCAGCGTCGTGATCAGGTAATCGCGCGTCACCATGTGGCTGTCGCCGATCACCAGTATTGCCAAGCCCGCCAGAAGCCCATTCATCGCCGACAATTCTCCCCAGTCCCCACCCTGCGGGACCGCGCTGAGTTAACGCATTTCCCAAGCACCGGTAAAGTAAGCCCGCCCGCCTAATCCATGGTTAACACCACCGGTTTTCCCTCATCGACAATAGCCAACCAAAAATTCTCCTAGAACTCGGCGCCGCAGGCGGCGACGGCCAAAAAGGGCGTCGCACGGTCTGCCCTCGGGTAGCCCGAAATCTCAGTGCGCGCGAAAATCTCAGTGCGACAGTATTTGCCTGGAAAGCCGCACCGTCGCATCGGTGATATCGGCGCCCCAGATGCGGTAGCTGTCCGGCGTCAGGTGCTCGCCGTCGAACGTGGCCCATTGGCCCGGACGCGAAAACCGCAGCGAATCGACATAGCGGCAGGGATAGACGATCTGCGACAGATAACTCGATAAATCCTGCACCCGCGCGAAGGTCTTGTTCGACGTGCCGCCCTCGCTGCCCCAGGGCGGGCCGACCCAGACGCAAGGCAGATGATGCGCCTCGATCGGCTTCAGCATTTGCGGCACTTCCTGGGCGATCCAGTCCCTGGGCAGCTCCGGCGCCACGCCGTAGCCACCCATATTGTCGCCGAGCTCGACGATCAGCAGGTTCGGCCGGTGCTCATCGATGAGCTTTTCGAGCGACCAGGTCTTGACCTTGGGGGATTTGTCGATGACCGGATCGGCCAGATTGTGCCGCTCGCCGCGGCCGCAGGGGAGCTCGGTCTGCTTCAGCCAATCGATTGGCTGCGAGCCGCAAACCCCGTAGGAATGGACAATCGCGCCCTGGTTGACCAGATCGTCTTGTAAAGAACCTAAGAGAAAATCCTTAGCGGCAATATGGCTATCGCCAATAATCAACACGACCAGTCCCGCAAGGGCCGATTGAATCACTACACCATCCTTTTCGACGACAAGGGAACCGGACGAGTTCCTCCATGTCGCAGAAAAGCCGTTAAAAAGCGGTTAGAGCAGCAGAAATGCGTAGGGCGCGGCATTAGACCGCGCCCTTGAGATAAGATACCCGAGGCGCGGCACCCAACCGCGCTCCCGGCCAGCCGCTCTGCCTATTTGAGCTGGTTTTGCTGCCTGAAGCTGACCGCCGCGTTGGCGATATCGGCGCCCCACGCCCGATAGCCGGCGATAGTCAGGTGCTGGCCGTCGGTTGTCGGCCACTCGTGCGGCTGCGCCACGAATTTGAGCGAATCGACATAGGCGCACGGTGCCACCGACTGCGACAGGAATTGCGACAGCTCGCGCACCCGGTCGTCGGCCTTATGGTACGGCGAATTCGCCTCGCCATAGACCGGCCCGATCCAGATGCATGAGGCGCCGGATGCCTTGATGCGCATCGCCAGCGCGTGCGACTGGTCGTAAATCCACGCCTTCGGCAACTGCGGCGAGCCATAGCCGCCCATCGCGTCGGCCGCTTCGACGATCACCATATTGGGGTGATACTTCGCCAGCAGATCGGTGATTTGCCAGGTATATTCCTGCTTGCCGGTATCCGCCTGGGTGGGCTGGTTGCCGTGGCGCTCGGCGCGGCCGCAGGAAACGGTGGTCTTTTCGAGCCACGCGTCTGGGCTGGCGCCGCACATGCCGAAGCTGTCGACAGTGGCGCCGTGCGCCTCCAAGGCTTCGTGCAACGACGAGATCAGATAGTTCGGGCCCGCCATATGGCTGTCACCCAGGACCAGAATGGTCAGTCCCGCAAGCGCTCCGTTCATCAGCTACTCCTAACCCGCGATTAGGGCATTGTGATGGCGGAAAATTATCGAAAAAGAATTAACGCTAATGCTGTTTAAGCCGGTACTGCTGATGATGGAACGGCAAGGTCGTGATGTTCGCCATCGAGCATTGCGCCCGTCTGTGGCTCAGCGCGAGCTGAGCGTCTTCTGGCTATTCAATTGCGCGACGGTATTGGCGATGTCCGTCGACCATTGGCGATAGCCGTCGGGCAAGAGATGCAGCCCGTCCGTGGTCTGCCATTCGCCAGGCCGCACATACGTTGTCGAGTCGATATACTTGCACGGCGCCACCGACTGCGACAGGAACTGCACCATCTCCTTGACGGTGGCCTCGTTGCGGCTGAGCGGCGGCTTGTTCTGCTCCCAGGTCGGGCCCACCCAGTCGCACGCAATATTAGCCGCGGCGATCTTGCCGGTGAGCGCATGGATCTGGTCGAGCGCCCAGGGCCGGTCGATCTTCGCCGTTGGGCCGAACCCTTCGATGGTATCGCCGCCCTGCACGATGATCAGATTGGGATGATGCTCCGCGATCAACTTGGCGAGCGAATAAGTCGGTTCGTTTCTCTTCGCCTCGGTCAGGACCGGCCCTTTTTCGTGGCGTTCCGCTCGGCCGCACACGCCCCACGTCGCGATCGACGATGGGTAGATCCAGTCGCCGGGGGTCGCGCCGCACATCGAGTAGGAATGGACAATCGCCCCCTTTTCCGCGAGCAGCGGATTCAGGTTCGGCATCATGTGCATCGCATGACTGTCGCCGATCACCAGAATAACCAGCCCTGCCAGCGCTCCGCTCACCGCGGCGCTCCTTTGCGATCGACAGTTTTATGAAAATACCCGCGCTCGCCAGTGATGCGGATTCTTATGGTCCCGACCAGTCTGCACGCCGACAGGCAAAATAGTCGCGATTTGATTCATATCCGAGACATATACCCACGGGTGCTGGCGCGGCAATCGCCTGCCGGCTTAGTTAACTATCTTTTGCGGATGGCGCGCCCTGCGCGCCGGCGGCGCGGGCCTAGAGGTGACTCATCGGCATGTCGCGCGCCGCGATCGACGCCGGGTCGTTCTTGATCGCCACCGGCGCAAACCAGTCGAAGGTCTTGCGCAGATAGAGCTGCGCGGCGACTTCGTTGTAGCTGTTACTATTGTTCGCGCTACCGGCGAGGCCGAGCGAGGTCGTGCTGTCGAGGGCGTATTCAACCTGGCCCTTGAGGTTGAAGCCAAATCCGACGCCGCTGGACTGGCCGCTCAAAGTGGCGAGGTTCGGGTTCAGCGTCTCAATCGCCAGCTGCGCATTCGGATTGTTCGGGAAGACCTGGCTCGAGCTGGCGTGGAATTGCTGGACGCCGAGGGTCGTCGATGCCAGCCAGCTCCACGGCCCGGCATGCCCGGTCCATTCGATCGGGAAGCCTAGGCCTTCGAAATTCTGCGGGCTGAAATAGCCGCCCTGACCGAAGGTAAAGCCGTTCAGGTTCTTGTCGTAGCCCGTGTAGTACAGCGAGACGCCAACCCGCAGCGCCCAGTTATCGGTTTTCCACGGCCGGAAATAGGCGCCGAGCAACGCGTCGACGACGGAGTTATCGGCGACATTGGTGCCGGTCAGCCAGGCGACGCCGGCGCCCGCATAGGCGCCGTACATCTGGTCGTCATAGAACGCGGTGATGTGCGGGCCAGTCTTGACCACGCCGCCCCACAGCGAATTCGCGCCGAACGCGCCCGGGCTGACGGGATTGGCGTTGGCGACGGCGAGACTGGTGGCGTGCGTGCCGGCATAGGATAGCACCGTATCGGTCACCGGCTGGCGCAGCCCTTCGATCCGCACGCTGACCGTATCGCCAAAGAATTTCGGCACATAGGCGACATCGCCGATAAAATTGACGATCGGGAAGCCGAGCGGCGTCGTGCCGAACTGGCCGCTGAAATCGCCGAGCGCATAGCTGCCGAGCAGCCCGACGCCGCTCGCATTCTGCGAGCTGGAAGTCGGCACCCCGCCCGTGGCGATGACCATCGGATTGACGCCAAAGTCGGTGATCGGTCCGACCGAGCCGGCGTCGATATGGACCGGCGTCACGGCGATGGTGGCGGTGCCGGTGTAGAACGGCGAGAAGCTGACCTGTACTGGGACGCCGAACTCAGTGAACTCACCGGTCCCCTGCTGCCCGCTATGCCCGAGGAAACTGAACCCGGCAAGGAGCTGCGGATTGGACTGCAACTCGAGCCGCGTGAGATCGCGATCGATATTGGTCTCGAGCGTGTCGCTGGGCGAATATGGCTTCAGTGAGCCGAGCATCTGGTAGCCGCCGACAGGCAGCGGCGGCAGCAGCTCGGCCTGGGCAACCTGCACCGCCCGCGCGGTGATGCCGATATCGGACGACCCCGCCAGCGGCATCGCCGACAGGCTCACCGGAAGTTGCGTGTCGCTGTCGGACATTGTGGTTTGCGGCAGCGACGCGACCTGCACCAATTTCGCCGGGGCCGGGGCCAGTGCCGCGATAGCGGCGTGCGATACGGCCGCGGCCGCGCCGGCGGGCGCGGACGCCTTGCCGGCCGGGATCAAATCGTCGCTATCGGCGGAGGCCACGACGAAGCCCGGCGCCGGCGGCGCGAGAGCCGCAGGCTTTGCCGACGTGACTGATGTGGCCGGCGCCGCCACGGTGACGGCGACCGGCCCAACCGCGGCGGGTCGCGCCGTACCGATCAATTCCGCCGCGCGCGCGTCGCCCGGCGCCAATTGCCGCAGCCGGTCGAAATAGCGCTGTGCGTCGCCGCGATCGCCCTGCTCCATCGCCAGCACGCCCTGCTGGTAGAGCGCGTCGGGCTGGGTCGGGTTGTTCGCCAGCACCTTATTGAGGATCTGCCCGGCAAGGTCGGGGCGATGCTGTGCGCGCCAGTAATTGGCGCGCTCGATCAGCATCTGCTCGGCGGGATCGCCGGCAAGAGCCATGCCTGCCGGCAGAGCGGCGGCGAGCAGCAGACCAATGGCGAGTGTGCTGGCCGAGGCTTTCATGCAGCCACCCTGTTCAGCAGCGGCGGGAGGGTCGCATCCGAGCGGCGGAAGGGGTTGTCCGGCAGTGGCGTGGTGCTGCCGCCCGGCGTCAGCGGGGTCGGCCCACTGGTCGGCATGGCGCCGGCGGCCTCACCCGGATTCTGCTGCAGGTTGAGCGCGCGCGCCTGTTTCAGCGCGGCGATCGCCTCGCCGTTGTGGCCGCGCGCCTGGGCGATCTGTGCCTTCAGGTAGAACAGCCAGGGATTTTGCGGATCGGCTTGCATGCCCTTCTCTAGATAATCGCTAGCCTGGCCATATTCGTGCGCGATAATGGCGCCCGAGACCACCCCACGTATCACGTCAATATTACCTGAGTCTTGCTGATACGCCTTGTCGAAATAATCCATCGCCTCCTTGCTGCGCCCGGACGAGGCATAAATCCGCCCCGCGCATAGCAGCAGATCGGCGTTGTCCGGGTTGTTGTTGAGAAACTGGGAGATCTGATCCCAGGCGTCGGCGTACTTGCCGCGATCGCGCAGCCTGTCCGCCTGTCTGATCGCCAACACGATGTTGACCGGCGCCAGGTCCTCGCGGTTCGCATCGGTGACCCGGCCGCTGCGATTGATCTGCGCCATCACCTGGGCGGCCTCATCGTCATGGCCGCCGGCGAGCAGCAGCATCATCGCGTAATCGGCCCCGGCCTTGGTCGAACCGGGCCCGCCCTTCTGGTAGGTTTCGCGCGTCACCCGAAGCGCGTCGTCCATGTCGTTCAGGTCCTTCATCAGCACGAAGACCGACTGGCGCCTTTCGTCGGTCTGGACCGACGGATCCGCGTAGAGTTGCATCATCATCTGGCGCGCCCCGGCGAGATCGCCGTCGGCCGCCTTCTTCTTGGCCTTGTCGATCGTACCGCGCACATAGATGCGGTCGCGGAAATTGCTGATGTCGGTCGTACGCTGCGCGGCAGGAATGCTGTCGATCAAGTCGAGCGCCTCGATCCAGCGATCCTGCTGCGCGTCGAACATCGAGCCGACGAGGACGCTGGTCGGCGTGTTGCCCGAAGCGCGCGGATCGACCGCCGCGAAAGCCTGCGGCAATTGATTCTGGCCGGCGAGGAAGCGGGCATAGTCGAGACGAATCCACGGATCCTTCGCGTCAGCAGCAATCGCCGCCTTGAACTTGGCTTCCGCCGTCGCAGTGTCGCCATTGGCCGAGGCGGCCTTCGCCTCGTTGCGCAGCTTCTCGGCGTCACTGCCGGGGCCGCTCGCCGTGCCGGCCTTCTGGAAACGCGCCCGTTCGGCCGGGCTCATGCGGCTGGTGAGCTGATCGAGCTCTGCGGTCTTTTTCTGCGCCCGCAGCGCGTTCGCCAGCCCCAGCACCGCATCCGGATTGCCGGGACGCAGGCGCAGCACCCGGCGGTACGTCGCCTCCGCGGCGGCAGCCTGACCCGATTTGGTCTCGACGTCGCCCAGCACCATCAGCGCGCCCCATTCGTCGGCCCGCGGATGCGCCAAGAGCGGCACGAGGATCGCCCGTGCCGCGGGGTAATTCCGGCGCGCCGCGGCCTGCTTCCCCGCTTCGACGCGGCCCCAGAACATCGCGCTGTCATAAGCCGGCGCGATATCCTTGCGCTGGTCGGGCGCCGCCTTGAGCGCGCGCCCCAGAAGGTCGCGCGCCTCGCCGAAACGCTGTTGGCGCAACCGCACGAGGCCGAGCCCGGCGAGCGCCTGCGCATCGTTGGGGTTCGACTTCAGATCGGCCAGGAACTGCCGCTCCGCCGCGGCGATATTGCCCTTCTTCAGATCGGCATAGGCCTGCGACTGCTCGGCGCCGCCGCCGGCGGCGGGGGAGTTCTTGATGTCGGCGAGCAGTTGCTGGACATCGGTATCGTTGGGATATTGCGCGAGGTATTGCTGCATCGCCTGCTTCGCCTGGGGCGAGCCACCGAGCCAGGTCAGCGCCTGCTTCCAGGCCTGAACCGCCTGGATGCTCACCACCGGGTTCTTGCTGAGCTGCGCGAGCATCGCGATGCCTTGCGCCCGCGTCGGCTCGCGATAGGTGTAGAGCTCGGCGAGGGACAGCTTGACCTGCGCGTCGTTGGGCTGCTCCTGCGCCAGCTTTTCGAGGCCCTGGCGCGCCTCATCCCAGCCTTGCGGCGTGCCCGCCAGCGTCATGTAGTACTCGATGCCGTAGCTCGACGGCGGCGGGCCCTTGAAGATTTCCTGGTATTTCTTGACCGCCTCGTCGAGCTGGCCCGCTTGCGCCAGGCGCCGCGCCTCGCCCAGATCGTTGGAGCCGATCTTGCCGGCGCGGATTGCCGCCTCCAGGTCGGCGATATGCGGATCGTTGGGCGCGACCTGCTGCAGCTTGGCGAGGTAGCGCCTGGCGTCGGCCGGCTTGTTCTGCTGGACCGACAGCTCGCCATATTGGAACAGCGCGTCCGGATTGTTCGGGTTGATCTCCAGCAGCTTGTTGAGCGCCTCCGCCGCGAGATCGGGCCGATCCTTGAGCCGCCAGTAATTCGCCTTGTCCAGCAGCACCTGCTCGGCGCTTTCTTGCGCAAAAGCAAGCCCGGAAAACGCCGCCGGCAAGGCAGCGGCAAGCAATAACGCCAGCGCAACAGCGCGCCCAAAGCGTGTCATTCCGCCGTCTCCCGCGAACGGAACCGCACCACAACGCTCCCCATACACCGACCCGTCCGCTCGCTCAGTCCACCGACCTCGTGCCCAGCCTTCCGATCGCCAGCCGGCGCAGCAGCCAGTACGCGACCAGCGCGATTACCAAGACGCCGACCAGCGTGAACAGGATCAACACCAGCGGCGAGTTGCCAAGCCACCAGCGCAGCTTGGTCAAGGTCGGCAGATGGCCTACCGAATACTCGTCGCCGATCCGGAAGCTGGTGACCCGGCCCGAGCTGGCGACCATCAAGTCGCCCTGGATCGACGGGTTGAGGTCGCGGTTGCGGAACGTGTTGATCACCGTCAGCAGCTTGTCCGGGCTTGATCCGGTGATGATGACCGCGCTGTGCGACGAGTTGAGCGGCGATTGCAGCCCGATCATCGCCGCGAGATTATCGCCCTGCTGCACCAGCAGATTGTCGACGCGCTGGCGTTCCGCCTCGGCGTTAGGGTCGAGCACGGTATAGACGCGGTCGATCGCCGAGGTCATGCCGACGCGCAAATGCCCGCCCTCGACGCGCAGCTTGCCGTTCTGCACCCAGCGCGCGATCAGCGGCTGGCGTGCAATCGAGCCGAGCACCAGCAGGTCCTTGTCGGCCATCTGATCGACGCCGTTCGCGGTCACCACGGCGGCGTGCACCGCCGGGAACCCGGTCGAATCGCCCATCATCCCCATCAGCTCGAGATAGGCCTCGATGTCCTGCGAGGTCAGCTGGTCGGGCAGCACGACCGCGGTGTCGGAGAGGTCGGCCATCCGCGTGTACGGGTAGCCGGAGTTGACGAAGAAGGCGAGGTTCGGCAGCGCGGTAAAGCGCTCGGTCTTCGACAGGTCGATCGTCGAGTCGGGATCGATCGATTCCTGGATGTTGTTGGGCAGGACGTCCTGGCACTCGCCGATCTTGACCGGCCGCAAATCGTAATAGAACTGCAGCTGGTTCTGCCCGAACACATAATAGGGCGGCACCCGCACCGTCTGCTCGTTCATCACGAAATCGGGCGAGATGATGTCCTTCACCTGCTGCACGACGCCCTCCTGCGTCAGCGGCAAGCTGCGCAGGTAGGAGTTGTTGATCGAGACGTCGAGCCGGGATTCGCGGAAGTTCATCCAGGTGCCCGCCGGATAGCGGTAGCGGATGTCGAGCGGAATGCCGGTGTTGCCCCAGACGAACAGGTCGGGCGCGGTGCGGAAATTGAGCGTCAGCAAGCCCGGGACGAGCCCGTTGCCCTGCAGATCGGTCGGCTGCACCAGCTCGCCAAAGCGCACCGGCCGGTTGATCGGCACCCAGCGCGGCGCGTCATAGGCCTTGCGGCCGGGAATCTCGGGCGATCCGACAACTTGGGTCTGCCCGCTCAGCGCGCTCGAACCCAGCGTCAGCGTATCGGCCGCGGCCGCCAGCTCCTTGGCGTCGCGTCCCATCACCAGGAGCAGCTTGCTCTCGGAATTGTTGGGGTTGGTCACCACCGCGATCGTCGGGCCGGTGATATCGGGCAGGCTGATCCCGGCCGGTTTCTCGGCGTTGGTCGCGAACACCACCGCATTGCCGCGCGGCAGCGTGTCGAGGCTGGTCGGGAAAGTCGCTCCCTTGTAGGAGGCGAGGGAGCCGAACCACGAGGCCACCGTGCCCGCCGCCTGCAAGGTCGCAGGCGTCACCCGCGACGCAAAGACGAAGGGCAGGTTGAGCCCCTGCATGTCCTTCGAATCGTAGAACGGCGCCGGCAGCAGCGACAGGTCGTTGGCCAGCGGCAGCTTTTGCAGCTGGGTGGTAAGCGACGTCGTATTGCTCAACACCAGCCACAGGCTCGAATGCAGCGGGTCTTCGCAGCCGAGCGTGTAATGGCCGATAAAGCGGAAGAGGACGCGGTTGTCCTCCTGGAACAGCACCGGGTTGATCGGCAGCTCGGCGGTCTGCCCGGACGCCTTCTCCTTGGGCAGCGGGATGTTGCCGATCACCTCGCCGTTGATCAGCACGGTCAGGTGGCTGAGCTCGGGGATCAGCGCCGGCGAGTAGGCGAAAGTCAGGTTCATCTTGCCGCCGGTGACCACCTCGTCGCGGCGCACCGAGAATGGCAGGCTGCCTTCGCCCTGCACGCCGATCAGCCGGATCGGCGAGTTGGCGCCGAGATCCTTGAGGGTCAGCACCTGCGTGCGCGTCGACCCGCCGGGTGCGACAGCGGCAGCGGGCGAGCCCGGCGGGGCGGGCAGGCCCGGGTTGGTGCTCGACGTCAGGCTTTGCGGCGCCGTCCCGACCATGCCCGGCTGCGCGACCGCAGGCCCCGGCAGCGGCACCTGCGACCCTTGCGGCGGCGGCGCCGCCGCTCCCGTCAGCGGGCCCGGCCCGCCGACGCCGACGCCCATGGTCGGCGGCGCGTTCGACGGCGGAGCTGCCGATGGCGGGGCATTGGTCTGCGCGAACGCCATGCCGCCCAGCAGCAGCGCGCCGAGGCCGATCCCGGCCGCGAGGAGAATTCCCGACACCCGTTCGCGCACGCGCTCCCGGGGTCGCTCGCCGCCGGTCCCGGCACGGAAGTTATGTGTCACGAAAAGCCCGCCGATGCTGCTCAGAATTTCGCGCACCGAGCGCAGCGGCCGATCGACCGGATGCTCTTCCCAATCAAGCCAGGCATCGGCGCGACACAGCACCACCCGGACCAAATCGCGCTGCTGGCGCAGCGTCAATTGCTCGAAGGCCACGCGTAGCACCTCCCCATCCCACCCCACGACCCGCCCCGGCAAGACCGTCGTGCGGTCGCCGACCGGCAGCTCGATTTGAATGATGTCGTCCAGTTCGACCCCCGCCGGCCGCGGTGCGGTGAACATGCCGCCCGTCGTCGACAGGTTGCGCGAGCGGCTGACCAGCGATTGCCCGTCCGGCAGATAGATGACGCTCGGCATCTCAAGCCCGAGCCGCACCGAGCTGCGCAACTGGCGCGTCTCGCGGCCCACCGCGATCGCGGCGCCGATCGTCAGCAGATTGAACACCGCCCAGGCGACATTGAGCATCAGCACTTCGCTGTCGACGAAGTCGCTCAGCGCCCATCGCGCAATGCCGATTACCAGCGCGACAATGAGCAGCCCCATGATGATGAGATGCGGCCGGACGATCTTGTAGTCGAAATAGTCGCGCGGCAGCAGGCCGCCTTTTTCGGTGACGTTGAATTTGCCGCGCTTGGGGTTGACCAGCGTCACCAGCGTCGGGCGCAGAATATACAGAGCGAGCACGCTCTCGTAGATCTCGCCCCAGAACGAATGGCGATAGCGCGATTGCAGGCGCGAATTGGTCACGGTCGAATGGATCAGATGCGGCGCGGCATAGACGATGACCATCAGGCCGCTCGCCGCGATGATATTCAGCCGGAACATCAGAAAGCATAGCGGCGCCGTGAGGAACACGAAGCGCGGCAGTCCGAAGAAGAAATGCAGCATCGCGTTCAGGTAGCAGATGCGCTGCCCGATATTGAGGCCGCGGCCGAACATCGGGTTGTCGATACGGAAAATCTGCGTCATCCCGCGCGCCCAGCGCATGCGCTGGCCGACATGGATGGCCAGGCGTTCGGTCGCCAGCCCCGCCGCCAGCGGCAGCCGCAGATAAGCCGAGTTCCATCCGGCGCGGTGCAGGCGCAGCGCGGTGTGCGCATCCTCGGTGACGGTCTGGATCGCAAACCCGCCGATCGATTCGACCGCGTCGCGCCGGATCACCGCGCAGGAGCCGCAAAAGAACGCGGCGTTCCACAAATCGTTGCCGTCCTGGATCAACCCGTAGAAAAGCTGGCCCTCGTTCGGCACGGTCGTGCCGGCGCGCAAATTCCGCTCGAACGGGTCGGGCGAATAGAAATGATGCGGCGTCTGCACCAGCGAGAGGCGCGGGTCGCGCAGGAACCAGCCGATCGTCAGCTGCAGGAAGGCGCGGGTCGGCACATGGTCGCTGTCGAACAGCGCGAGCAGCTCGCCATCGGTGACCGACAGCGCATGGTTGAGGTTGCCCGCCTTGGCGTGCAGGTTGTTATCGCGCGTGATGTAGCCGACGCCGCAGGCCTCGGCGAATTCGCGGAACTCCTCGCGGCGGCCGTCGTCGAGGATGTAGATCTTGAGCTTGTCGAGCGGATAGTCGATCGACAGCGCCCCGAGCACCGTGTTCTGCACCACCGACAGCGGCTCGTTATAGGTCGGGATGAACAGGTCGACCGTCGGCCATTCGGCGACGTCCTCGGGCAACGCGACCGGCGGCCGGTGCAGCGGCCAGGCGGTCTGAATGTAGCCCAGCACCAGCACCAGCCAGGCGTAAAGCTCGGCGAGGATCAGGCCGATCCCGAGGAACGCTTCGATCTGCGACGGGAATTGCAGCGTCTCGGTGAAGCGCCACCAGATGTAGCGGGTCGACACCGCGATCGACAGCGTGATCAGGATCAGCGTCACGCCGCGCGATGGCTGACCACGAATGACCAGCATCGCCAGGATGGTCAGCACCGCGAACAGCGCCTGCGACACCAGGTCGAGCGGGGTGATGATGACGACGCCGAGGCAGAACACGCCGATCACCGCCAGCGCGATCAAGACCAGGCTCTGACCGGCCAGTTCAGATTCGCCGATGCGCCTTAGTTGCCCCAGCATCCCCTATACCCTCTCCGCCAAGACCGCCGGCACGCGATAGCCCCGCATCACGTTGCCCGCCGGTGACTCGACTACTCCCCCAACCGTGATCTCGATCCGTCCCGCTCTGCTGCGACACGGCGCACGGCCTACACCCTCGACATCTCAGCGCGGTCTGCCGGCCGGCGGACCGAGCCCCGGAATATGCCGCAGCCGATCGCGCGGATCGGGCAGCCGATTGCGCCCCGAGAGACGCCCGAAGACAGCGTCGAGCGATCGCTCGTTCTGCTGCTGCTGCAGCTGCTGCGGCTCGGTCGCCGGAGCCGCCGCGGGCTGCTCGGCATGGCCGTTGGCCGTCTCGTCACGGTAGGCGCCGCCGAGCAATCCACCACCCGGCTGGGCCGGCGGCACGACCGGGGCCGCGGGCGCTAACGGCGCGACCCGCGCCGCAGGCGCTGGAGGCGGAGTCGCGGTCGGCGGCGCGACAGCGGGAGCCGGTGGGGCCTGGCGCGCGGCCGGAGTCTGGATTAGCGGCGGCCGCGGCCCGGCCCATTCCGCCGGTTGCTCTCGCGAGGGCGGCGGCGCGCGGCCCGTCGCGCCGAGCGCAAAGGGGCTTCCGGGATTGGCTGCCGGCGGCACCGCCGCAGGCGGCGGCTCTGCCGGCATGGGGGTGGGCGCGATCATCGCCGGAGCGCCGGGAAATGGCGGGCGCTGCATCGGCGGCGCCGGTTCGAACTCGACCTTCTCCGCTACCTGATCGGGAAACTGGTCCGCCGGATATTCCTCATCGAGCTGCGTATTGCCGGGCGTCGGCGTTTCAGCCTCGACCGCCTCTTCGGTGTTCGTGCGCGCCTGGTAGGTGACCACCGTGTCGGTAATCTCGCGCGCGCCGGCAAACTCCCGGTAGCGAAGCTCCGGAGTTTGCAGCCAGGAAAACAAATGCTCGACGTCGTCGTCGTGATCCATCGTACCAGCAGTCACCGTCAAAGTTCGCCCTGACTAAGTCAGACCGAGATTAACAAAATATACGCATCCGGCTTACGCGAGACCAAACAAGATTTGCTTATAATTCGAGGCATCTTCGCGGGTCGCCCCTGATCCGTTTTTTGTAACATCTTGCAACAACTCAGGGTTGATAAGGTCGGCGTAGAGCAATGCAGCGAGCGGGCCCCCGTCTCGCAAGACAGGCCGCATCCTAGCACCGGAAGGGCAAACGAGTTAAGGGATTCTGCCGGGCGAAGAGTCGCGTAGGCAAGCTCGCGCCGCGGCATCGACAATCGCGTTCTGGTCGATGCCATAATAATCATACAGATCGGGGAGGTCGCCCGACTGGCCGAAATGGTCGACGCCGAGCGGGATGACCGCGTGGCGCGCGACACTGCCAAGCCAAGACAGTGTCGCGGGGTGGCTGTCGGAGACCGTCACGATCGCCGCGTCGGGCCGCAACCGGCTCAGCAGCCTCCCGGCAAGACCTTGTTTTCCTTCGCTTATCGCCGCGCGCCAGCCGCGATGCAAGCGGGTCGGCGAGGTGATCGCCAGAAGCCCGGCCTGCGGCAAATCCTCGCGGATCATGTCGAGCGCGGCAAGCGCTTCCGGGGCGACCGCACCGCAATAGGCGATCGCCAGCGGGCAGCCTGGGCCGGGTTCGCGCAGCCAGTAGCCGCCGCCGATGATGCCCTCGGCCAGCTCCGGCTCGACCGTCCGTTCGGGCTGTTGCACCGGCCGGGTCGACAGGCGGAAGTAAACCGATTCGCCGTCCTCTTCCTGTATCTCGTTCAGCGCCCAGCGCAGCAGCACGGCGAGCTCGTCGGCAAAGGCCGGCTCGAACGCCACGAGGCCCGGCTGGGTGAGCCCGATCAGCGGCTCGATCACCGATTGGTGCGCGCCGCCCTCCGGCGCGAGGGTGATGCCCGACGGTGTCGCCACCAGGATGAACCGGGCGTTCTGGTAGAGCGCGTAATTGAGCGCATCGAGCCCGCGCTTGATGAACGGGTCGTAGAGCGTCCCGATCGGCAGCAGCCGCCCGCCGAACAGCGGCCCGGCAAGCCCCAGCGCCGCGAGCTGCAGGAAGAGATTGTGCTCGGCGATGCCGAGCTCGATGTGCTGGCCGCCGGGCGACATCACCCAGCGCTGCGCCGAGACGACGTTCTCCTCGCGAAAGACGTCCTGCCGCTCGGTGCGGTCGAAAATCCCCCGCCGGTTGACCCAGGCGCCGAGATTGGTCGAGACCGTGACGTCGGGCGAGGTGGTGACGATGCGGCGCGCCAGCTCGCTGTCGCTGGCGGCGATGCCGCCGAGGATGCGGCCGAACGCCTCCTGCGTCGATTGCCGCTTGGCGCGCGGCGGCGGGATGTCTTCCGGCACCGCGATGCGCGCGCTTTCGATCCGCCGCGACCCGCTCGCCGCGAGCGGCACCTGGCGCAGGAAGCCGCTCAGCGCCTCGGCCGGCAGGTCGAGCCCGGCGAAGGGCTCCCATTCCTGCCCTTCCGGCACGCCCATCGCCGCCTGGAACGAGGCCATCTGCGCCGGGTTCATCAGCCCGGCATGGTTGTCCTTGTGGCCGGCGAGCGGCAGCCCGTAGCCCTTGATCGTGTAGGCGATGAAACAGGTCGGGCGGTCGTCGGTGATGCTGTGGAACGCGTCGAGCACCGATTCCATGTCGTGCCCGGCGAGGTTGGTCATCAGCGCATGAAGCTGGTCGTCGTCATGCTCGTCGAGGATCGCGCGAATGCCGGGATAGCGGTTGAGGTCGCGCATCAAATGCTCGCGCCACCCCGCGCCGCCTTTGTAGACCAGCGCCGAATAGAGCGAATTGGGGCAGGCGTCGATCCATTCGCGCAGATTGGCGCCGTCGGGCCGGGCAAAGGCGGCTTCGAGCTTGCGGCCGTATTTGAGCGTCACGACGCGCCAGCCGACCAGCTCGAACAGCGCGTCGATGCGGCCGAACCGCCGGTCGGAAACGACCGCGTCGAGGCTCTGCCGGTTGTAGTCGATCACCCACCACAGATTGTGGACATCGTGCTTCCAGCCTTCGAACAGCGCCTCGAAGATGTTGCCCTCGTCGAGCTCGGCGTCGCCGGCGAGCGCGATCATCCGGCCGGGCTCACTGCCCTCGGGCGCCAGGCCGTGCAGCCGCACATAGTCCTGCACCAGGGAAGCGAACAGCGTCACCCCGACGCCGAGCCCGACCGAGCCGGTCGAGAAATCGACGAGATGCTCGCCGTCCTTGCTGCGCGAC
>DASZLY010000400.1:0-16519 GCA_035552135.1 Allostellaceae bacterium
GGTCGGCGAGACCTATATCGAGCTGCTGCAGGGCGTGACGCCGGACTCGGGCGCCAGCAAATGGCTCAAGGAGAAGGGACAGAGCCTCTTCCACATCTGCTTCGAGGTCGAGGACATCGACGAGGCGATCGCCGAATTGAAGGCCAAGGGCACGCCGCTATTGAACGACGAGCCGATCATCGGCCACGCCAATTGCCGCATAGCCTTCATCGACCCGAAAGCGACCGGCAATCTGTTGTTCGAGCTCGCTGAAATGCCCAAGGACGGGCATAGCGGGCACTAGGGTCGCCTCAATTTTCAGGGTCTGGCACTTCAATTTTCGCCTCCCCCGGGCTTGACCCGGGGGTCCACGAATAGCTTCAACTTATTCGTGGATGGCCGGATCAAGTCCGGCCAAGGGGATGCGTTAGATGATTCAGCCTGAGCGATATCGGCCTAGACAAACGTCATCCCCGAAGTTAGGCGAGCCCTCGCCGAAGTCGATCAGGGATCGGCCGGGGCGCGAGCCTTACCGATCCATCGTGCAGCGGCTCAGCGTTTGCGGGCCGGAATCCCGATCTTCGTCCGGATGACGAAAGAGCAAGGTCTTATGGCACTTCAGAACAACGTAACGGCGGCCTGGCTGCTGCTGGCCGCTCTGCTGACCCTGAGCGCGTGCGGCTCGGAGGCCGAGCGCCGCTATGCGGCGGCGCGGCATCCGGCCGGTACGCGGCAGGCGCTGCATACCGGGCATTGGCGCGGGCAGGTCGGCATGACCGAGGTCGATTACGCGATCGACCAGGTGACGCCGACCACCGTCTCGGTGCGCGTTTCGGGGACAGTGCTGCATCAGGCCAACCGCAGCTACGATAGGTCGAGCCCGCAGAACTATTTCTACGACCGGCCGCGCAGCTGCAAGCGCACCGCCGACGGCAGGTCGTTCGACTGCACGCGCTACACCGACATGCACATCGACAACGGTCTTTTGTGCGGCGTCTATGTGGCGCCGGACCAGGTCTACCGCCCCTGCCTCGAACCAGTGCCGTAGGCGCGGCACCTCAATCGAGCGTCTTGCTGAGGAAGATGCGCGTCGCCCCGTCAGGCGGGCAGGGGATTTCGCCGAACCGGCGATAACCGTGCTTCTCATAGAAGGCGGGCGCCTGGAAGTCCACGGTCATCACGAAGGCAGCGGTGCAGCCGCGCCGGCGCGCCTCGTCTTCCGCCTGCGCCATCAGCCGGCCGCCGAGGCCGCCGCGACGCAGCGCCGGCGGCAGATAGAACAGGTCGAGAAAGAACAGCCCCAGCGAGCTGTGACCCAAAATCCCACCGATGATCCGGCCCGCATCGTCGCGCACGACGACGTCGAGCGCGCGCCGGTCGACGCGGCCGAGCACCTCGCGGTTATAGTCTTCGAGCCCGCCCATCAGGACGGGCTCGAGCTGCGGGTCGCGCTCGCCGGTCAGCTCGATCGTCGGGTCGCCGCTCATGCGGCGTCCGCCGCCGGCTCGATGTCGAGCACCTCGACCGATCTCACCTCGTCGGGCTCGCCGGTATAGAGCACGAACGCGACGGTTTCGCTGGCGATCATCGCGCTGTGCGGCTGCCCGTCCGGATTGAGCGAATATCCGCCCGAAACGCTGACCGGCTGCCCGGATTTGGTTGCCCGCCCGCCGGCGAGGTTGAAAACGTGTTCGTCCGATCGGGCGACCGCGACGATTTTGATCAACTTGCGTTCGGGCGGGCTGAACCGCAGCAGATAGGCGATGCCGCCCCCTTCCGCGCGCCGGTCGCTGAGCGTCTTTGCCTCGATGATCGGCTTGCCTTGATAAAACGCGCCTTCACCGAACACCTCGGTCCAGGGGGCCCAGGCGACGTCGTCGGGGTTGGTTCGTGTGCTGGGCATTTCGTCCTCCTTTGTCACTCGCCGCGGCGAGTGTACGCTTCGCCTGCTGACAGCGTTTTGTCAGGAGCGATGCGATGCCGCTGCGCCGCGCCGACCGGCTGTTCGACATCCTGCGGATTCTACGCGCCGCGAAGGGACCGGTTACCGCCGCTTCGATCGCCGGCGAATTGGAGGTGACCGTCCGCACGGTCTATCGCGATATCTCGACGCTGCAGGCGCGCCGCATCCCGATCGAGGGCGCCGCCGGGATCGGCTATTTGCTGCGCCGCGGCTTCGAGCTGCCGCCGCTGATGTTCACCGAGGACGAGGCGGAGGCGATCGCGGTCGGCGTCCGGATGCTCGCGCGCACCGGCGACCCCGGTCTGCAGAAGGCGGCGGAAAGCGTGCTCTCCAAGGTGACGCTGGTCGTGCCCGACCCGCTGCGCGCCCAGCTCGAGACCGCGCCGCTCTACGTTTCGACCAGCGGCGCGCCGGTGCCGGCGCGGCGCGACCTGCCGGCGACGATCCGCCACGCGATCCGCGACCGGCACAAGATGCGGATCGTCTATGCGGACGAGGCCGGCCGGCGGAGCGATCGCGTCATCCAGCCTTTCGCAGTCGCTTATTACGTCGAGGCGACGCTCGTCTGCGCCTGGTGCGAGCTGCGCTGCGACGTCCGCCATTTCCGCACCGACCGGGTGGTGTCGGCCGACGTGCTCGATGAAAGCTTCACGATCCCGCCGCCGGTGATCGCGGCCTGGCTCGCCGAGCGGCGCGATCAGTAGCCGAGCGCGGCGCCGGCCGGGCGGCGCGGGTCGTTGACGCCGGTGAGCGTGCCGTCCGGGCCGATCGCGATCAGCTCGACGGCGCCCCAAGGCGCCTGCTCCTTCAGGGCATAGCCCATCGCCGCCAGCGCCGAGAGCGTCGCGGGCGGCAGGCCGCCGGTCTCGTAGAACACCGTGTCGGGCAGATATTGCTGGTGGAAGCGCGGCGCGGCGACCGCCTCGGCCGGCGCCATGCCGAAATCGGCGAGGTTCATCAGCGTCTCCATCACGGCGGTGATGATGCGCGGCCCGCCCGGGCTGCCGAGCACGAAGACCGGCCGCCCATCCTGCTCGACGATGGTCGGGGTCATCGACGAAAGCGGCCGCTTGCCGGGCTGAATCGCGTTGGCGTCGCCCTGCACCAGCCCGAACATGTTGGCGGCGCCGGGTTTGGCGGCGAAATCGTCCATCTCGTTGTTGAGCAGGAAGCCGGTGCCCGGCGCCGCCACCCCGGCGCCGAAATTGCCGTTGAGCGTATAGGTCACCGCGACCGCGTTCCCCGCCGCGTCGACCACCGAATAATGCGTCGTTTGGGGTTTCTCAGCGGGTGCGGCGGCGGTGACCGCGCCGAGCGTGCTCGACGCGGTCGCCTTCTCCGGGTCGATCGCGGCGCGGATCGTTCCGGCATGCTCGGCCGAGACGAGGTGCGCCACCGGGTTGGTGACGAAATCCGGGTCGCCCAAAGCGCTGTTGCGGTCGAAGAAGGCGTGGCGCATCGCCTCGACCGTCAGATGCACCGCGCGCGGCGAGTGAAAGCCGGCGGCCCGCAAATCCCAATCCGAGGCGATGGCGAGAATCTCGCACAGGCTCGTGCCGCCGCTGCTCGGCGGCGGCGCCGAGAGGATCGCGTAGCCGCGATAGGCGCAGCCGAGCGGCGTGAGTTCGCGTGCGGCAAAGCCGGCCAGGTCGCTCGCGGTGACGAGCCCGCCTTGCGCCGCCATCGCCGCGGCGAGCGCGGCGGCCACCGGACCACGGTAGAACGCGTCCGGCCCCGCGGCGGCGATGCCCGCGAGCGTCGCCGCCAGCTCGGGCTGCACCAGTCGCTCGCCGCCGCGGTACGACGAGCCGTCCGCGTGCAGGAAGAGGCGCGCGGCTTCCGGGTCGCGCGCGAGCCGGGCGCGCGAATGCGCGAGGATCGCCGCATCGGCCTCGCCGAGCACGAAACCGTCGCGCGCCAGCGCGATCGCCGGCGCCATCACCTGCGCGCGGCCGAGACGGCCGTAATGCGCGAGCGCGAGGTCGAGCCCCTTCACCGTGCCCGGCACTGCGACCGCGCGCCAGCCGTCGCGGCTCGCCTCGGGGATCGGCTTGCCGGCGGCGTCGAGATACATCCCCGGCGTCGCCGCGGCCGGTGCCGTCTCGCGGAAGTCGATAAAGCTGTCGCTGCCTTCATGGCTGGCGGTGCCGGCGGTGTGGACCAGCATGAACCCGCCGCCGCCGATATTGCCGCAGCACGGATCGACCACCGCGAGCGCATAGCCGACCGCAACTGCCGCGTCGATCGCATTGCCGCCAGCCTTGAGGATCGCCAGCCCCGCCGCGCTCGCCTCGTGCTGTGCCGAGACGACCATGCCGGCCTTGCCCGACGCCGTTTCGTCCGCGGCGCGGGCGGCGCCGTGCAGCCCGCAGCACAGCACCGCGGCCGACACGATTTTCCCGATCAAGCAATAATATCGCAAGGCCTTACCGCGACTATTCAGTGAATGGAACCGCGTCGATTTCGCCATGGTAAGCAACAATTGCTTAACCATCAATGGTAACGGACAATTAAACATCAATCTCCATGCATTTTATTCAACCGGTTTGTAGTGTTGCGCGGCTGGGTTGAAGACTGCCGGGATTTCCGACAATGCGCCGGAGATTGTCGAGGCGGTCCGCAAAGGATCGGGGACATCGCCAATGCCGTCTGACCGCGTCGTCGATCACCAGGCCATCGCCACACTGGCGCCGTCGACCTTTCGCGGGCCGGCCGCGCCCGCCGCTCCGTTCGCGCGGCCGCCGATGGGCCGGTTTTCCGGCTACGCCGCCGGACGCGGCGGCCGGCCGCCGCATGGCCTCGGGACACGCGACGAGCGGCCGCAGCCGCTGCGCAAGGTGACGCTCGACGGCACGCGCCTGCCGCGCATCCATCCGGGCGCCGTCGCCTCTGCCGTGCAGCTTGCCGATTTCGCCACCGTGCTGATCGCCGGCATCGCCAGCTTTGCGCTGCAGGCGGGGATCGCCTGGCCGCTGCCCTTGTTGCCTGCCGCGGCCGCCGCGCTGGTGCTGGCGCTGATGACGCGCAGTCTCGCCGCCGCGCCGAGCCAGGATCTGACCCGGCAGAGCCTCGCCAGGCTGATCGGCGACGGCGCCGCGCATGCGCTGGTCGCATTCGGTTTCGCGCTGATCGCCGGCACTGCGGTGTTTCAGCCGGCCGCCGCCGAGCGCGGCCCGCTCGTCGCCTGGCTCCTGGTCTGGGCCGTGCTGTCGGTCGCCGGGATCGGCGTGACGCGTGGCATGCTGTCGCTCTTGGCCGGGCGCTGGCGGGCTGCCGGGCGGCTGAAGCAGCTGGTCGCGGTTTACGGCACCGGCGAACACGCCGAGCGCCTCGTCGAGCGGCTGCGCATCTGTCCCGAGACGATCGAGATCGTCGGCGTGTTCGATGACCGCGCCGGGCGCGGCGTGGTCGCCGGCGTGCTGCGCGAGCTGCCGCACGGCACCACCGCCGAGCTGGTCGAGATGTCGCGCCTCTTGGAGATCGACCGCATCGTCGTCGCGCTGCCCCATGCGGCCGAGAAGCGGCTCCTCGAAATCCTGCGCAAGCTGCACAAGATGCCGGTCGAGATCAGCCTCGCGCCCGACATGGTCGGGTTCAACGTGCCCACCAAGGACCATGCCGAGTTCGGCGGGCTGCCCTTGCTCGACGTCTACGGTAAGCCCTTGACCTTCGGCCAGACGCTGGTCAAGAGCGCCTTCGACCGGCTTGCCGCCGCGCTCGGGATCGTCGCGCTGTCGCCGCTGCTGCTCGCGGTCGCCGCCGCGATCAGGCTCGACAGCAGGGGCCCGGTGCTGTTCCGCCAGAACCGCTACGGCTTTGGCGACCGGGTGATCGGCGTCTACAAGTTCCGCACGATGAAAGCAGAGGCCGCGGACGCCAACGGCGAGAAGCAGACCGAAGCCAACGACCCGCGCATCACCCGCATCGGCGGCTGGCTGCGCCGCCTGTCGATCGACGAGCTGCCGCAGCTCTTCAACGTGCTGCGCGGCGAGCTGTCGCTGGTCGGGCCGCGCCCGCATGCGGTCAGCATGCGCGTCAAGCAGCGCCGTAACGAGGACATCGTGCCCGATTACGCGCTGCGCCACCACGTCAAGCCGGGCATCACCGGCTGGGCGCAGGTCAATGGCTATCACGGCCCGGTCGAGACCGAGCGGCATCTGCACGAGCGGGTCGCCTACGATCTCGACTACATCAACCATTGGTCGCTGTGGTTCGACATCCGCATCCTGCTGCGCACGGTGGTGATCGCCTTCGGCCATCGCGAGGCCTATTAGCACCAGGCGATTCGCCGGAAACCGGGCGATCGCCGCGGCTGCTCCGCCGGCTAACACTCGGGCACTTATCGTAAGACTCTCCGCAGCTTGCCGGCCGAGTCCGGCTTGGCGACATTCGCTCTCCCGGCACGAGGTAAGACGGGGGCGCGACGTGAGGATTGCGTGGCTGGTTGCGATTGCCGGGCTGCTGCTCGGGTCGCTTGCCGCGTGCACGCCGGCGGCGCCGAAACTCAGCGCCGAGGCGGTGGCCGGCGGCGTGCCGCTGACCTCCGAGCACGCGCTCGGCCCCGGCGACGAGTTCGAAATCCGCTTCCCGTTCTACCCGGATCTCAACGACCGGGTGATTGTCGGGCCGGACGGCAGGCTGTCGCTGCAGCTCGTCAACACGGTCGCGGTCGGCGGGCTCACCGTCGCCGACGCGACCAAGCTGCTCAACGAGCGCTATGCCAGGGTGATCCGCGACCCGCAGGTCAACCTCACCATGCGCACCTACGCGCCGGAGGAAATCTTTGTCGACGGCTGGGTCGCCAATCCGGGTCTCGTGCGCAGCGACGTGCCGCTCACCGTGTCGCGCGCGCTGGCCCAGGCGGGCGGCGCCAAGTCGGGCGCGCATACCGACGCTGTGCTGGTGCTGCGCCGCACGCCCGACGGCGTCGTGCACTACTACCAGGTCGCGCTCGGCAATTTCGCCGGGGCCGGCGGCCGCGAAGACCCGCTGCTCAGCAATTACGACGTCGTGTACGTACCCGCCGGCGTGCTCGGCTCGATCAGCGATTTCCTGGCGAATTACCTCAAGAACGTGCCGTTCTATGTCAACTACACGATTCAGTAATCGTTAACCTTCACCGCTCTACGTCCAGCGAACGCTGCACCGGAAACCGCGATGGCCGGCAATCCTTACGACCTGACGAGCCGCGAGCTCTTCAGCATCCTGTTCAAGGAAAAACTCAAGCTGGCGCTTGTGTTCCTGGTGCTATGCGCGCTGATCGTCGGCTACTCCTTCACGCTGACGCCGTATTACGAGGCGACGACCCGGCTCCTCGTCAAAACCGGCCCCGAGTTCCAGACCCGCTCTGACAGCAACCAGGCGATCGCCGGGGTGCCGAGCACCACCAAGCTCGAAATCGTCAATTCCGAAATCCAGATCCTCACCAGCCGCGATCTCGTCGAGGGCGTCGTCAACAAGATCGGCGCCGAGACGCTCTATCCCGGCAGCGGGGGCGCCGAGACCGCGATCCGCAAATTCGAGGGCGATTTCAAGGCCGGCGCGGTCGAGCAGTCGGACGTCATCGACGCCAGCTACCGCAACGCCAGCCGTGATGTTGCGGTGGCGGCGCTCAACGCGGTGGTCGACCTCTACCAGAAGAAGCACGCCGAGATGTTCGCCGACCCGCGCTACAAGTTCATCGAGCAGCAGACCGGGCAGTACCAGGCGCAGCTCGACGCGGTGGTCAAGAAAGCGGCCGACATCCGCAACCAGAAATCGCTGTTCGACGTCGATGCCCAGCGCTCGAAGCTGCTCGACGACCGCGCCGCGACCAGTTCGATGATCGACCAGCTGAAAAGCCAGTCGATCGATGCGCATCAGCGCATCGACTTTCTCACGAGCCGGCTCAAGACCACCCCGGCGCTGATCCCGGCCGGCCAGGCGGCCTCCGACACGGTCGAGCAGGCCAAGGCTCGCCTGCTCGATCTTCAGGTCAAACAGCAGCAGCTCAAAGAGCGCTATGTCGGCGACGTCAAGCCGATGCAGGACGCCGACGCCGAGATTGCCAAATTGAGGGAGTTCGTCTCGCGCAGCGACCCGATGAACACCAAGCAATGGTCGCAGCGCAACACCGCCTATGACGACATGGTCGTCGCGCTCAACCGCGCTCTCGCGGACGCCGCGCCGCTCGACCAGCAGATCGCGATGCGCCAGAAGGAGGCACAGCAGGTCGACGCGCGGCTGCGCGACCTCGAGGACGGCGCGACCCAGATCGGCGACCTCGAACGCGAGCGTCGGGTGCTCGAAGAGCTCGTGCACACCTACCGCACGCGCTACGAGGACGCGCGGATGAACGAAGACCTCGACCGCGAGCGCACCGTCAGCGTCAGCATCGTCCAGCGCCCCGACGCCCCGGCCAAGCCCGCTGGGCCGCGGCATCTGCCCTTCGCGCTCGGCGGCATCCTCATCGGCATTCTCGGCGCTTCGGGCGTGCTGCTCTATCTCCTCGTCTTCCGCGAGACGCTGATCACGGTCGAGAGCGTCGAGCGCATCATCGGCCTGCCCGTCATCGCCTCGGTCGCTGTGCGCCGCGGCGGGCGGTAGCTCAACCTGCTTCTCGACTAACTGCCTCTTGGCCGGGCTTGACCCGGCCATCCACGAATAGTCAGATCAGTTTGTCGTAGAGGTCGTCCCAGTTCAGGTTCTCTTTCAGACGTAAAGCGAGGCACCAGTAATCTTCATTGATCCGAACTC
Source organism: Allostellaceae bacterium (assembly GCA_035552135.1). GTDB lineage: Bacteria > Pseudomonadota > Alphaproteobacteria > ATCC43930 > CGMCC-115725 > DATARH01. Next base: position 8,678 of record DASZLY010000400.1, read on the forward strand.
AGTGTGGACGGTCGCCGTTTCGTGGATGGCCGGGTCAAGCCCGGCCAAGGGGATGAATTAAAGACAGCAAACCTCGTCTCTTCCGGGCAAACCAGTTCTTAATCGTCGGCGGCGACACTCGTGGCACTTCCGCGAGATAGGCGCCCCCATGACCTCACCGCAACGACGCGTGCTTTATGTGCTGCAGGGCCTGCCCGTGCCGTTCGACCGGCGCGCCTGGCTGCATGCGACGACGCTCGCCAAGAACGGCTACGCGGTCAGCTTCATCTGTCCCAAGGGCCGCGGCTTCGACGCGGCGCGCGAGGAGTTGGAGGGGGTCGACATCTACCGCTACTGGCGGCCGGTCGAGGGCGAGGGCAAGCTTGCCTTTATCGCCGAGTCGCTGTGGTGCTTTTGCGCGACGTTCCTGTTGTCGCTGAAGATCGCGCTGTCGGGGCGCGGCTTCGACATATTGCACATCTGCAACCCGCCCGAGATTTATTGGCCGATCGCCTGGTTCTGGCGCGCCTTCGGCAAGGTCTTCATCTGGGACCATCGCGATTTGTCGCCCGAGCTGGCGGCGGCGAAATTCGGCGCCGGCGACGGCCTCATCATGAAAGTGTTGAGGCTGCTCGAACGGCTGAGCTTCGGCGCCGCGCAGATCGTCGTCGCCACCAATGAGAGCTACAAGAAAATCGCCATCGAGCGCGGCAGCAAGCGGCCGGAGGACATCTTCATTGTCCGCTCGGCGCCGTCGCTCGCGAAGTTCAAGCGCTACGAGCCCGACCCCTCGTTCAAGAACGGCAAGCCCAATCTGATCGTCTATCTCGGCGAGATGGGGCCGCAGGACGGGGTCGACAATCTGATCCGCGCGATCCGCGTGCTGCACGACGATTTCGACCGCAGGGACTTTCATTGCGTGCTGATCGGCGGCGGCACCTACCAGCCGACCGTCGCCGCCTATGCCGCGGAGATCGGCGTCGGGTCGCTGTGCACCTTTACCGGCATCGTCAGCGACGAGACGCTGTGCCGCATCCTCTCTTCCGCCGATGTCGCGATCGATCCGCTGCCGAAAAACGGCTGGTCGGACCGCAGCACGATGAACAAGGTGCTCGAATACATGTTTTTCGGCGTGCCGATCGTCGTCGGCGAACTGGCCGAGGCGCGGGTCTCGGCCGATGCGGCGGCACTCTATGTCGAGCCGGGCAGCGCGAATGCGATGGCCGAAGGCATCGCGACGCTGCTCGACGATTCCGCACGGCGCCAGGAAATGGGCGCGTTCGGCCAGGACCGGCTGCGCAACAAGCTGGCCTTTGAGTACTCGGTGCCGAATCTGCTGGCGGCCTACGACGCCGCCTGGGCCAAGTGCCGCCGCGCGCGCACTCTCGGCGGCAGCCGGATGTCGACACAAAGCCGCTGATTTATCTCGTTTTTGTATTTTTAACCACGTTCCCTCGGCAAGAGAAGCTGGCGCGCGATTCGCATCGTCGATAGGTTTCCCGCTCGCTCCATCAGGTTGGGGGACCGATGTACGAGCGGTTTTACGGGCTTCATCGCCAGCCTTTCGCGGTGACGCCCGATCCGAGCCTGCTTTACATGAGCCGCGTGCACCGCGAGGCCCTGGCGACGATCGTCTACGGCATCGAGACGCGCAAAGGCTTCATCGTCTGCACCGGCGAAGTCGGCACCGGCAAGACCACCGTGGTGCGTGCGTTCTTCGACCAGGCGCGCAGCGAGAGCTTCGAGATCATCTACATCTTCACGCCGCAGGTCAGCCCGCTGGAGATGGCGACCTATATCTGCCGCGAGCTCGACGAAGACGACCCGGCGAGCGTCTTCGCCGCGGTGCCGCGACTGCAATGGAAGCTGTTGGAGATCTTCGAGAGCGGCAAGACCGTCGTCCTGATGATCGACGAGGCGCAACTTTTGCCGCCGGAGACGCTCGAATTCCTGCGCCTCTTGTCGAATTTCGAGACAGACCGGGAAAAGCTGATCCAGACCGTGCTGGTCGGCCAGCCCGAGCTCGACAACACGCTGGCGCGGCGCGACATGCGCCAGGTCAACCAGCGCGTCGCGCTGCGCGCCCGACTCGCGCCGCTGGGCCTCACCGAGAGCATCGAATATATCGAGCACCGCCTCTTGGCGAGCGGCGCCGAGGATCTGGCGCAGATCCTGTCGCCCAGCGCCGCCTGGCGCATCGCCGAGGCGGCTTGCGGCATTCCGCGCGCCATCAACATCCTCGCCGACAACGTGCTGATCGCCGGGCTCGGCGCCGGCCAGCAGCCGGTCGGCGCGTTCCTGGCCGAGCACACGATCCGCGAGTTCGTCGACAAATCGGGCGCCGCGAGCGGCCTCCACCGCCGGAGCCGCTGGTCGCGCCGCGGCCGGCTCGCACCGCCGCCGCGCTACGCCGGCGCCGTGGGGTTTGCCCGCTGACCGGTGGATTGGGGGCGCGTGCCGGCCCCAATCCGCACGCGGCTTGACGCCCCGCGTGCTTCCCTCCGCCGTGCCCACGGGGACAGGGATGGGGCTGGCACCGACGGTTGGATTAATCGAACCGGATACGCTCAAGCGGCCTATCTGCACGCTTTTTTAAGCATTTTCGCCGATACTTCGCTGGCGCCCGCGTAACTCCTCGGGCGCCGGAATTCGAGGCTTTTCGGTGAGCACGTCGACCCTCACGACGGAGCGCGCAGCCGCGGTCGGCAAGCCGCCGCTGGTCGTCGATCTCGACGGCAGCCTCGTCAAGACCGATACCCTGATCGAATGCCTGCTCGAGGCGCTGCCGCATCCCGTGCGATTGGCGCGCGCGCTATTCGCGCTGCGCCACGGCCGCGCGGCGTTGAAGGCGGCGCTCGCCGAGATCGCCGCGCTCGATCCGGCGCTGCTGCCCTATAACCGCGAGCTCCTCGCCTATCTGCGCGACGAGCGGAAGAGCGGCCGGGTGCTGATCCTCGCCACCGCCGCCGACGAGCGTGTCGCGCGGGCGGTCGCCGAGCATCTCGACCTGTTCGACGCCGTGCTCGCGTCGAACGGCACGGTCAACCTGGCGGGCCCGGCCAAGCTCGCGGCGGTCAAGGCGGCGCTCGCCGGGCAGGCGTTCAGCTATATCGGCGACGAGCGGCGCGATCTCGCACTGTGGCGTGAGGCGGCGAGCGCGATCACCGTCGATGCCTCGCCGCGCCTGGCGCGTGAGGTGGCGCAGGCCGCGCCGGTCGAGCGCGCCTTTGGCGGCGATCGGGCGCGCCGCACCGCGCTGTTGCGCGCGATCCGCCCGCATCAATGGGTCAAGAACCTGCTGGTCTTCGTGCCGATCGTCACCGCCCGCGCGGTCGGCGACATTCACGGCTGGCTCATCGCGTTGGCGATGTTCGTCGCGTTCAGCCTCACCGCATCGGGCATCTACCTGATCAACGACCTCTGCGACCTCGCCGCCGACCGCCAGCATCCGAAGAAATGCGCGCGGCCGTTCGCCAGCGGCGCACTGCCGCTGCACATCGGGCTGATCGCCGCGCCGCTGCTGCTGCTCGCGGGCGCCTGTGTCGGCGCCGCCGCCGGGACGCTGCCGGTGCTCGCGGTGTATGCGCTGATGTCGCTCGCCTATTCCTTCTATCTGAAGTCGCTGCCGCTGATCGACGTGTTCCTCCTCGCCGGACTCTATACGGTGCGGCTGATCGGCGGCGGGCTCGCCAGCGGCTACACCGTGTCGCTGTGGCTGCTGGCGTTTTCGAGCTTCCTGTTCCTCAGCCTGGCGATCGTCAAGCGCGTCGCCGAGCTGCAGGCGCTGGCGCGGCGCGAGCGGCGCGGCCCGGCGCGGCTCGAAGATGCCGGCGGGCGGGTGCATCGCCGGGTCGCCGGCCGCGGCTATCTGGCGAGCGACGCGCACGCCCTCGAGCTGATGGGCGTCGCCGCGAGCTTCGTGACCTCGCTGGTGCTGGCGCTTTACGTGCAGAGCGAAATCATGCCGCTCGGCGACCATCGGCCGACCCTCGCCTGGGGCATCGTGCCGCTGATCCTCTTCTGGCAATGCCGGCTCTGGCTGGTGACGCTGCGCGGCGAGATGCACCACGACCCGATCGTCTACGCCGCGCGCGACTGGGTGTCGTGGGTGGTGACGATCGCCAGCTTTGCGATGCTGCTATGGGGCGCGAAAGTCGCGCTCTTCGCGGTGTGAGAAAAGCGTCCGGCTCTACCGTTTCTTAAAGCTTCGCACCGATAAGAATGCGGTCATGACCCTCGCCGCATTTCCCGCCGACAGCCGTCTTGCCAGCCGTGGTGCCACTGGGCGCGTCCTGGTGCAGCCCGGACGCAACGCGTTTCCCGACATGGTCGGGTTCATCGCCGAGAAATTCGGCTTCGACCTCTTGCAGTTGAGCGACTACGAGATCCATCGCGCGCTCAGCAAGGGTGCGCATCTGCGCGGCCTCATCCGGCAATCGATCGAGCTGATCTTTTCGCTGCGGCGGCTGCGCCGCTGCCGCGTCGTCATCGCGATCGGGCCGATCTCGTATCTCATCAAGCTGCTGCATTGCTTGCGGCTGGTACGCTACGAGACCTCGTTCTGCCTCGGCTGGCATATCCGCTCGCCGCGCTGGTTCCCGCTGTTCCGGGCGCTGAGCCGGCTCGACGGCGACGGCGACCACTACATCGTCTTCAGCGAGTTCGAGATCGGCCTCTACGAGGCCAATCTCGGCATCGCGCGCAAGCGCATGCATTTCCTGCCCTATGGCGACTGGTCGGCGGAAAGCGCCGAGGACGCGCCGGAGACCCCTCACGGGACGACAACCGGCGACTATTACTTCGCCGGCGGCTACAGCAACCGCGACTACCCGGCGCTGATCGCCGCCTGGCGCGACATCCCGGCGCGGCTCGTCATCGTCTGCTCGGCGCTCAACAAGGAGATCGTCGACAGCGAGCTGCCGGCCAACATCACCGTGCTGCGCGACCTGCCGAGCGCGGCGTTCGAGGCGCATGTGCAGGGCGCCCGCGCCTGCATCATCCCGTTGAAGCACGATGCCGGCGCCTCGGGGCAGAGCGTCATGCTGCGCCTCATGCGCAACAAGAAGGCGATCGTCGCGACCGATTTCGGCAGCGTCCGCGGCTATGTCGTCAACGGCGAATCAGGCTTCCTCGTCGCGGACATGGCGCACGACCTGCCGGCCATCGTCGCGCAGCTCGAACGCAATCCCGATGCGGCGCGGGCACTCGGCAGGGCGGCCTATCGCCGCTATGCGCAGCTTTTCTCGATGGCGGCGGGCGGCGAAGCGCTGGGCCGCATCCTCGAACCCTCGCTGATGGCATGCGACTAGCGGCAGCTTTCCGTAATCTTGCGCTGGGCCGCCGATTTCGGCAGCTGGAAGTCGTCGACGAAGACGACCAGTTCCGCGTGGGTCTGGCCGTCCATGACCGTGACCCGGCCGGGCCGGCTGAAATCGCCGGTCAGCGTGTCGCCGGCATAGACGAGGCCGCCGGCCAGCCGCTCCAGCACCGCATAGCCCTGCGCGGTATTGACGAAGATCTTGTTGCCGCAGCCCGCGGCGCGCTCGACCTGGCCGCTGGTCAGCCGGTTGCCGGTCGCCGCGTGGCAGGTCGCGGCGATGCGCTGGGTGATCTCGGACTTGGTGAGCCCCCGCTCGTCGACGCTGGCGGAGAACCGCCGGCCGGATTCCGGGGTCAGAAAGGACGAAAAGCCCAGCCGGTCGGTATTGCCGACGAGCTTGTCGCCGTCTTTCACCGCCCCCGGATCGCTCGCCACCAGCACCGAGTAGGTGTCGTTGCCGGAGACGAAAACCTTGTCGCCGCAGCCTTTGGCGCGCAGCACCGTGCCGTCGGCATACGCCGGGAGCGCGGCGAGAAGCAGGAACACCACGGGGCTGAGCACACGGAATGGGGTCATCGCGGCGACAGGCTGGCACCCACTGCCGGTGGGCGCAATGCGCTATCTGAGGCGGCGCGATGAGCGGCGCCTTCCGGCTCCTCGAACGCGGCGCGACTTTCGCCTACCTCCTGCTGTTCGCCGGTATCATGTGGCCGCCCGACGCCTATTTCTCGGGCACGATGGTGACCCCGCAGGGCCAGTCGAACATCTACGACTTCCTCGAATTCGCGACGCTGATGCCGTTTCTCGCGCTGGGCTTTTTCGCCCGGCGGCGCGACCTGCCATGGCTCGTTGCTTGCGCCTGGCCGGTGCTCGCGCTCGCGCTGTTCGGCTTTTTGAGCGCCTATTGGTCGGACGATCCCTCGCTCGTCGTGCGGCGCGCCGGGACGGTGACCTTGTCGACGCTGTTCGGCATCTATCTCGTCGCGCGCGGCGATTTCGCCGAGCTGGTCGCGATGCTGGTCAAGGTTTACGCCATCGCCGCGATCGCCTCGTTCGTCGCGATCGTCGCGCTGCCGCAGGCCGCGACCGTCACCGGCGAGTACTACACCCATGCCTGGCGCGGCGCCTTTACCGACAAGAACGAGCTCGGCATGGCGTGCGGCGAGGCGATCCTCCTTTCGGTCTATGCCTGGCGCCGGGGTTACGGCCCGCGCTGGCTGGCGATCTTCGTGCTGGCGGCGTTTCTCGTGCTGCTCGCCGGCTCGCAATCGAAGACGCCGATCGTCTTCATGGCCGCGGCGCTCTACGCGGCGACCATCGTGCTGGCGCTGCGGCGGCGCAGCGCGGCGGGCCTCATCTTCGGTTATGCGCTCGTGGTCTTCGGTCTCGCCGGCAGCGCGATCCTGGCGGCGACCTGGCAGGACGTGCTGCTCGCTTTGGGGCGCGACCCGACCTTCACCAATCGCACCCGCATCTGGCAACTCGCGCTCGAATACATCGCGCACCGGCCGTGGTTCGGCTACGGGTTCGGCGCGTTCTGGCGCGAGCAGAGCACCGACGCGCAGATTTTCTGGGTCGCGCTCGGCTTCAAGACGCCGCATGCGCACAATAGCTGGCTGGAGATGGCGCTCGGCATCGGCATTGTCGGCGTCGGCATTGCCGCGCTGAGCTGGCTTGCCGCGTTCTACCGCACGCTGCGCGTCGCCGCCGCGCCGCATGCCGTGCATGTTGCGTTCTGCCTCGCCTTCCTCGCCGCGATCTTTTTCGAGAACCTCAGTGAATACGAATTTTTCCGCTCGGGCCGGCTGATGTACGCGCTGTTCATCGCGATCCTCGTTTATCTCGGCCGCGAGGTGATGTTGTACCGCGCGAGCCATGCCGCGGCGCGCCGGACGATCGTCGCGGCGCGGCCTTCGCGCCTCGTTCACGCACCGGCGGCCGCGCAATGACCCTGCTCGACCAGCACGTCCTGCCGCGTCTGCGCGACTACTGGCTGCGCCTGGCGCTGCGCCGGGTGCATTACGCCGATCGCGCCGACAGACTCGACCGGCTTTATTGCATCGAGGACCCGTGGCACATGGGCTCGGCCAAGGAACAGGCACGCTTCACCTGGACCAATGCGCTGATCGCGGCCCGCTTCGGGCGCCCGCACAGCCTCCTCGAAATCGGCTGCGGCGAGGGTCATCAGTCCCGTCATCTGGCAACGCTCTGCGGCCAGCTCTACGGCCTCGATGTCAGCGCGCGCGCGGTAAAGCGGGCGCGGCGGCGCTGCCCCGACGGGCGCTTCGCGGCCGGCGACCCGTTCGCTTTCGGCTTCGCTGATGCGCCGGCCGTCTTCGACCTCGCTGCTGCCTGCGAGATGATCTACTACGTCAAGGACGTGCCGCGCTTTATCGCCCGGCTGTCCGAGCTCGGCCGCGCCTGCCTGGTGACCTACTATGACGGCCAGGCACCGGCGCTCGACCCGTATTTCGCCAATCTGCCGGAAACCGGCCGCGACAGTTTTCGCCATGACGGCGTGTTGTGGCACGCCGTCTGGTGGC
>DASZLY010000401.1:0-25668 GCA_035552135.1 Allostellaceae bacterium
GCGATGGGGCGAAGACGAGCGAATTCGGCGCCGATTCAGGACGCCGAGGCGGTAAGTCGCAGCTCGTCACGCGCAAAGGTCATGGCATGTAGATAGCAGACCGGGCCAAAAAGTCAATTCACGGCCATTACTTGCAGCCCCGCGGACTTGCAGCTCCGCGACTGTCAGGCACGCCGGCACGCGGCTAGGCCTCGCGATGTCCGCAATCGATGATTTGCGCCGGGCCGGCGACATCGGCTTCGAGTACGCGCACAGCCCAGCTGCGCGCCCGGCCGGCGCCGTAACCGAGCTTCGCGGACTCGGCCATCGCCATTTCCCGCGCCTGTTCGTCGCTGTCGGCGACCAGTGTGGCGTAGACAATGTCGCTGACCAACATCAGCGTGCAGGTGTACTTGTTCATCCCTCGTCTCCCCGGCGGACGTGCCGCCTCAGAAATTCTCGACCCACGGCCGCAGCTCGATTTCCCAGGCCCAGGCGTCGCGCGGCTGGCGGTGGAACTGGAGATAGGTCTCGGCGATCGCGTTGGGGTCGAGCAGCGCGTCGGGGCCCTTCTCGTTGGCGCGCGGGTCGTTCTCCTTGGCGATGCCGCCGTCGATGACGAAGTGGCCGATATGGATGTTCTGCGGGTGCAGCTCGCGCGCCAGGCTCTGCGCCAGGCCGCGCAGCGCGAACTTGCCCATCGCGAAGGACGACGAGCGCGGATAGCCCTTCACCCCGGCGCTGGCGCCGGTGAAAAGGATCGTGCCGCTTCCCTGCTTCATCATGCGCCTGGCGGCCTGCTGGGCGACGAGAAAGCCGCCGAACGCGCTTACCTTGATCGCCTGCTCGACCGCGGCGGGGTCGAGCTCGACGATCGGTCCGCGCGCCCGGCCGCTGGCATTGTAGACGACCAGGTCGACCGCGCCCCCGGCGTCCACCGCCGCGAACAGCCGCTCGACATCGGCGGCGCTCGTCGCGTCGCAGGCGATTGCGGTGGCGCCGGTTTCCTTGACGAGACCGGCAAGCTTCGCCGTATCGCGCGCTGCGAGCACCACCGTCATTCCCTGCGCGGTGCATTTGCGGGCGAGCGCGGCACTCAACCCCGCTCCCGCCCCGACGATCACCGCCCGTTCCGCTGCCGGCATCGCAAACTCCTTATCGCCGCTCTCGGCCGATTATCCCGGCGCGATCTTAGCGCGCAAGACCCGCACAACGCACGCCCGACGGCGCCGGCAAAATTGTGGCATCACTGCCGTCGCCGAATGCTGCAAACAAGCGAAAAGACCGAGGTCGCCGATCCCGCGACTTCTGTGGAAATTCTGGTATATCTTGACCAATCCAATCGAACTTCAATCAAACGAAAGCGTCGATAAATAGATATCGTCTCGGTTGCTTGTTGCAGTGATTGTAACAGAAATCGCATAGATATTTCCTATGTCTGAGACAGACTTGCTATATGTCAACTTTCATTCGCTTTGTGGTTGACAACAACGTGCCCCAACCGTAGGGTGCGTGACCCTAAACCCCCAGTCCTACCCGGGCGGCTCCTCCAACGATCCGGGACGGCGACCACCGGAAATTGACGAGAACGGTTGGGTCCGCGCACGGCGCAAGCTGAAGTTTGCGCTGCGGCGTGCAGTGATAACAACAAGGGGTCGAGTGCGGATGCGTTTGCGGTTTGCCCTTGGTTCGACGATTGCCGCCCTGCTGCTCTCGAGCGGGGCATTGGCCGCCCCGACGCCGGCGCCAGACGCCGCCGGGGATGCGACATCCCTCCTCGCGCAGACCCGTTCCGACAGGGCGGGCGCGACCATCATCCAACTCGCCGCCGTCACCCAGAAGGTCGCCGAGATCGCCGCGACGGCGGTTGTCGGACCGCCGGCGGGTTCGAGCGAGACGGTGACGCCGGCCGAAAAAGTGGCCGTCCCGGAACGTGCCACGCAAGCCGCGGACACCGCCGGCACGGACATCGCCGGCCCGGGCAAGACGGCGGCCGCGGACGACGCCGCGGTTACTCCTGAACCCGTGCTGCCGGCCTTGGCGCCAACGACAAAACATGCCGCCAAGACCAAGCTCGCCGCAAAGGACGCCAAGCGTCCGCGCGACAAGCGGCGCAAGGAGCTTGCAATCGCCGGCGGCAAGCAGATTTGCGTGCGCGCGGTCGGCAAAGGCGAGACCGGCACCGCCGCCTGGTATGGCGGGCGCTATATCGGCCGGCGGACGAGCAGCGGCGAGCGGCTCGATACGATCCATCCGACCGCCGCGCACCGCACGCTGCCGCTCAACTCGCTGGCCCGCGTCACCAATCTGCGCAATGGCCGCTCGGTCGTCGTTCGCGTCACCGATCGCGGGCCCATGGCCGAATCCCTGCTCATCGACATGTCGCCGCGCGCCGCCGAAGAGCTTCAAATGAAGCAGGCCGGACTCGTGCCGGTGACGGTCGAGCAGGTGGTGGAAGTCCCTCCCGACAGCCAGTAATCGCCCAGTGACGGCGCCGAAACCGGGTTTTTTGGCACTTTCCGCGCCCCTATGCGGCAAGGCCGCCGCGAGGCCTGCGTGAAGACCGGCAAAACCGCCGGTTTCACAGCCTGTCGCGATTTTGCAACTGTGACCCAAAAGCAACGGCGGCAAGGAAAAACCGCGCTGGGCCGCATGGCTCGATTGACTTGGAATCGGCCCTTGATTGTATTCTTTGCGCTGAGGACCGGGCCGCTACTGCGTCGGTTCGAGGAACGCGAAGTAGTTGATAAGAAATCGCCTTTCGCGTTTGTCGACGATCTTTGGCGGGCGGAACGCGGAGCCGCTGGCTCCCGGGGTTGCATGGGGATGTTCCTGTGGCGACGCAGGGCTCGATCATTGGGGGCAATGTGGACGATTTGTTCGAGTCGAATGTTGTGCGCTTCCCGCTGCAGAAGCGTGTAGCGAAGTCGCGCCGATCGGCCGGTATGGGCCGCGATCCGGGTGGGTACGAGTTCACGGATGACGAGTTGGCCGCGCTGTGCCGCTGGTTCTCGGCGATGAAATACGCCTTTCCGGGCACCGAGGGGGTGATGATGGTGAGCCACCAGCACGGTTACTCGGCAGTCGGGCTTTACCACCCGGCCCGCGGCGTTCCGAACTGCCTCGTCGCCAAGCACGAGGTCTGCGGCAGCGCGCGGTTCTTCTGGTCAACCGAAGTCGACCCGCCGCGGCCGATCGACGAACTCAACGAGATCACTGACGCGCATATCCGGGCGATCCAACCGCCGCGCAACGAAAAGGGCTGGCTCGACCCGACCGGCTGGATGGGCGTCTATGCGGCACGGACGATTGCGACAGAATTGCAAGTTGTCTGATTAGCATACAAATGTAACCATTGCGGGATGCGCCCCCTGTCGCGCATCCCCCCGCGAGCGCTCGGCTGCCTGGCAATGGTCGCCGCAATGCTTGTTGCTGGCTGCGGCGCCCTGCCGACCGCCGGCCCTACCGCCAGCCAGGTCATCAGCCAGCAAACCGGCGACAAGGAAGCGCGCTTCACGGTCGTCGACATCGACGACGGCGTCATCGACCGCGTGCTCGCCGCACCGAAGCCGAGCCTGCGCGCGCACTTCCCGGCGCAAGGCTTGCCGCCCGAACCGCGGATCGGCGCCGGCGACAGTCTGGTCGTGACGATCTGGGAGGCGGCGGGCGGCGGGCTTTTCGCCTCGACCTCGATCCCCGACCAGATCGCACCCGGCTCGCGCAGCATCGTGCTGCCCGAGCAGATCGTCGCCCGCGACGGCGCGATCAGCGTGCCCTATGCGGGCCGCATCGTTGTCGCCGGCCGCCTTCCGGTCGAGGTGCAGCACGCGATCGAACAGCGACTGTCCGGCAAGGCGATCGAGCCGCAAGTGATCGTCAGCGTCGCCAAGAGCGTCAACAACACGGTCACGGTGACCGGCGAGGCGATCGGCGGCGCGCGGGTGCCGCTGTCGCTCAAGGGCGACCGGTTGCTCGACCTGATCGCCGCGGCGGGCGGCTCGCACGCACCGGTCTACGAGACCTTCATCCGGCTGTCGCGCGGCGGAGTGACGGTAACGATCCCGATGGAGCGCCTGGTCGACGACCCGCGCGAGAACATCTATGCCGAGCCCGGCGACGTGCTGACCGTGGTCAAGGCGCCGCGCAGCTTTACCGTGTTCGGCGCGACCGGCCAGAACAACGAGATCAATTTTCCGGCCGCGACGCTGTCTCTGGCCGAGGCGCTGGCCAAGGCCGGCGGGTTGCAGGATGCGCGCTCCGACCCGGCGGGGGTCTTTCTTTTCCGGTACGAGCCGGTCGCGGTGCTCGAGGGGCTCGACCGGCCGCCCGCCGCGGTCACGCCAGACGGGCGTGCGCCCGTCGTCTACCGGCTCAATTGGCGCGACGCCAAGGCCTATTTCGCCGCCGCGCGCTTCCCGGTCGAGGACAAGGACGTGCTCTATGTCGCCAATGCCGACCTCGACGAGCTGCAGAAATTCTTCGGGCTGATCGGCACCTTGACCGCGCCGGCGATCACCGGGGTCGTGGTCAGGAACGCGACGCAATAAACCGCCGGCGGCGCCGCGGGTGATCGCGCTCGACCTGTCGCGGCTGCTGTCGCGCGCCGGCTCGGCGGCGGCAAGCGGGATCGACCGCGTCGAGCTGGCCTATGCGCGGCATCTGGCGGCCGGTCGCCTGCCGCCCGTCTTCGCGGCGCGCAACGTGCTCGGCGGCGTCGGCCTGTTGCCGGCGATGGAAGCTCAGGCGTTCGTCGCCGCGCTGGGCCGCTCCTGGCACGACGGTGCAACGCGGGGCGAGCGTCGCCACCTCGTCGCGCAGGCACGCCGGCTGCGCCGTGCCGCGCTGTTTGGCGGCCCCGCCTTGCGCCGGGCGCTGCGTGTGGGGCAGGAGCCGCCGGTCTATCTCGTGGTCTCGCATAGCGGGCTCGACCGCGGGGCGGCGATTGCCCGGCTCAAGGCGGCGAGCGGCGCGAGTTTCGTCTGCCTGATCCACGATCTGATCCCGCTCGAGCAGCCGGCATTGACCCGGCCGGACCAGGTGCGGCGGCACGTCCGGCGCATCGACACGGTCGCCCGGTTGGCCGATGCGGCAATCGTCAATTCGGCCGCGACCGGCGACGCGCTGCGCGCGCGGCTCGGCAGGCGGAACTTGCCGATTGTCGTCGCGCCGCTCGGGATCGACCTGCCGGATGTCCCGCCTGCGGCAGCGGAGCGGCCCTATTTTATCGTGCTCGGCCGGATCGAACCGCGCAAAAACCATCGCCTGCTGCTCGAAATCTGGATGCGCCTCGCCGCCGAGCTCGGCGAGCGCGCCCCGCAACTCGCCGTCATCGGGCGGCGCGGCTATCGCGGCAAGGCCATCGCGCGTGAGCTTGGCGATCTACCAGGCTTTGTCGCCCTGCACGGCGAGCTTCCGGACAGGGCCATGGGCGCGCTGTTGCGCGGCGCCCGGGCGCTGCTGCTGCCGTCCTTTGCGGAGGGCTTCGGCCTGCCGGTCGCCGAGGCGCTGGCGGCCGGCGTGCCGGTGCTGTGCAGCGACCTCCCCGCATTGCGCGAAAGCGGCGGCGGTATCCCCGACTATCTCGATCCAGCAGACCGCGAGGGCTGGCACCGCGCGATCCTCGATTTCGCCGTGGCCTCATCGCGCCGCGACGCCCAGCTCGCGCGCCTGGAAGGCTGGCGGCCACCGGGTTGGGCCGCGCATTTCGCCATCGTCGCGCGGGTTATCGCCAGCCTCGGCTAAGCCCTATCACCGTCGAGCCGCCGGACGACGCCGGCGAGATCGACCGGCTCGGCGGCGATCTTGCGGCTCTCCTCGACGACCACGGAAGCCGTCTCGCGCAATTGCGCTTCGCTGTGCCGCGCGGTGACGAAAAACCGCAGCCGGGCCGCGCGCTCGGGCACCGCCGGGTAGAGGATCGGCGGCGCGACGATGCCGCGCGCGAACAAGGAAGCCGCCAGCCTGCCGGCACGAATCGAGCTGCCGGTGACGACCGGGACGATTGCCGCGCCGGCCGAGCCGCCGATATCGAGCCCGCCCGCGCGCAAGAGGTCGCGGAAGAGCGCGGCGTTGCGGTTGAGCCGGGTGACACGCTCGGGCTCGGCGGCAAGAATGCGCAGCGCGGCGAGCGCCGCGGCCGCGTTGGCCGGAGCCAGCCCGACCGAGAACACGAAACCGGGCGCGCGCCGCTTCAGATAGGCGATCAGCGAGCGTTCGCCGGCGATGTAGCCGCCGCTCGACACCAGGCTTTTGCTCAGCGTCCCCATCAGGATATCGACCTCGCGCGGGTCGATCCCGGCGCGCTCGACCGCGCCCGCGCCGCGCCCACCGAGCACGCCCAGCCCATGCGCGTCGTCGACCATGAGCCAAGCCTCATGGCGGCGCGCCAGCGCGGCGAAGGCGGCGAGATCGGGCACGTCGCCATCCATGCTGTAATGGCCTTCGACCGCGATCAGCGCGCGGCCGGTGCGCGGCGCGCCGAGCAGCCGCTCGGCGGCGCCGGGGTCGTTATGCGCGAAAGCGAGCCGCCGGGCGCCCGATAGGCGCGCCCCTTCGGCGATGCTGTTGTGGGCCAGCGCGTCGTGCACGATGACGTCGCCCGGGCCGAGCAGCGCCCCGATCACCGAGACATTGGTCGCGTGGCCGCTTACCAGCACCATCGCGTCCTCGGTGCGGTGATGCGCGGCGAGCGCCGCCTCCAGCTGGCGATGAATGGCGCGCTCGCCCGAGACCATCCGGCTCGCCGAAACCGTCGTGCCGTAGCGGTCGATCGCCGCCTTCGCGGCCTCGGTAACGCGCGGATCGCCGTTGAGACCGAGATAATCGTAGGAGGCGAAATTGACGTAGCGGCGGCCATCGATTGCTGTCTCGGCGCCGGCGATGCCGTCGTGCAGGCGGAAGAACGGGTCGGGGATGCCGAGCTGTTCCGCCGCCGCGGCGACCAGCTCGAGCTCGCGCGCGCCCGGCAGCGGAGCAGGGTCCGGCCGCGTCGCGTCGCGCGACGACAGCCGCGCCAGAAGCCGCGCCTTGGCTTCGGCCGAGAGGCCGAAGAGATCGCCGCCCGCCGCCATCCTTATTCCTCCGCCGCGGGATCGGCGCCACCCAGCGCGAAAGCATCGAGCGGGGATTCGTAGCGCGCGGCCAGCGCCGCGGCGGGCTCCGCCGGCGCTGGCCGGGCAAGCCGCGCGGCAAGCTGCGCCGCGACGGTCGCCGCGCTTGCGCCGTCGATGAGGCTCACCAGCGGCAGGTCGAGCCGCAACCGCGCCTCGATCGCCAGGCGCAGTTCCAGCGCCATCAGCGAATCCATGCCGAGATCGGCGAGCGCGCGGCGCGGATCAATTGCGTCGGCGGGCAGGCGGAGAACCCGCGCCGCCTCGGCAACGACAAGCGGCGTCAGCAACTCACGCCGGCCGTCATCGGAGAGCTCGGCCAGGCGGTCGAGCAGCGCGGCATCGGCCGGCGTTTCGGCGGCGGCGCGGATATCGTCAAAGAACGGTGCCGCGAGGGCCGGCAGCTTGCGGCCGGCCTCGCCCCAGGCGATATCGGCCAGGGCCACCACTGGCTCGCCGCTCGCGGCGAGAGCCGGCAACGCGGCGAGCGCACGGTCGGCCGGCATCGACCGCGCGCCAAGCCGGGTGGCGAGCGCCATCCGCTCGGCGGGGCGTCCGGCCAGGATGCCGACATCGGCGATCGGGCCCCAGGCGATCGCCAGCGCCGGCCCGCCGGCCGCGCGACGCCGTCGCGCCAGCGCCTCGACGGCCGCATTGGCCGCGACATAGGCACCCTGGCCGGGCGCGCCGACAAGACTTGTCGCCGACGAGAACAGCCAGAACAGATCGAGCGGGTCGTCCGCGGTCAGCCGGTCGAGCAGCAGCGCCCCGCCGAGCTTGGCGGCGAGCGCGCGCTTCGCCTCTGCCGGCGAGAGACTGCCGGCCATCCCGTCGACAATCGCCGCCGCGGCGTGGATGACGCCGCGGATCGGCACGCCCGGCGCGCGGATTGCAGCGAGTGCCGCGGTCAGCGCCGCCGGATCGGCGACATCGGCGGCGTGGATGCTGACGGCCGCGCCCAGTTCTTCGAGTTCACCCACCCGCGCCGCGGCACCTGGTGTCGCGGCGCCGCGCCGGCCGATCAGCGCAAGATGCCCGGCGCCGCGCTCGGCCAGCCAGCGCGCCGTCGCGTAGCCGAAACCGTCGACCCCGCCGGTCACGACATAGACCCCGTCACGGCGCAGGCTTAGCGCCGGCCGGCGCTGCACCGCGATCGCTGCATCGCTCGCGCGCACCAGCACAAGCTTACCGATGTGCTGCGCGCCCTGCATCAGCCGGAAGGCGCCGGCGATACCGGCAAAGCCGTAGCAGCGATGGGCGAGCGGCTTGATGCGGTCTTCGCCCAGCAGCTTCTCGACCTCGGCGAGCAGCGTCTTGGCAAGCTCAGGCCGGTGCAGCGGCAGTTGATCCACATCGACCGCGAAATAGGCGACGTTGTGGCGCAGCAAGCGCGCGCGGAAGCGCCGATCTTCGACAAAGTCGCGCTTGCCGAGCTCGACAAAGCGACCGAAAGGCTTCAGCAGGTCGAGGCTCGCCTCCATCGCCTCGCCGGCAAGCGAATTGAGCACGACGTCGACGCCGGCACCGCCGGTCGCCGTACGCACCCCAGCGATAAAGCCCAGCTCGCGGGAATCGCAGACATGGTCGGCGCCCACCTGGCGCAGGAAGGCGCGCTTCTCGGCCGAGCCGGCGCTGGCGATGACCGTCGCGCCGCGCGCCTTGGCGATCTGGATCGCCGCCAATCCCGCCCCGCCCGAGGCGGTGTGGATCAGTACCGTTTCGCCGGGGGCGAGGCGGCTCAGCGTATCGAGCGCATAGATCGCCGTGAGGAACGCAACCGGCAATGTCGCCGCCGCGGCAAACCCGAGGCCGGACGGGATGGCGATCACCGCGTCGGCCCGGGTAACGGCGCGGCTCGCCAGCGCCGCCGGGGCGAGGCCGACGACGCGGTCGCCGGCCGCGAATGCATCGACACCCTCGCCGACCGCGCTGATCACGCCGGCGCATTCGAGGCCGAATGCGGCGCCGGCGAAACCGTCGCTCAGCGCGTCCTCGGGCAACGTGCCGGTGGCCGCCATGACGTCGCGGAAGTTGACCCCGGCGGCGTGCACCTCGACAGCGATTTCGCCGGGGCCGGGAGCGCGAGCCGGAGCGGCCGCCCAGCCGAGCGTATCGAGCCGGCCCGGCCGGTCGATTGCCGCGACAAGGGCTTCATCCGGCTCCGCCCAGGCCGGCGGCAAACCGCGCCGCAGCCGCACGATGTGCCGCCCGGCGGGAGTCCAGACGATCTCGGTCTCGGCGCTTGCCGCCGCCAATTCGCGCGCGAGACGGACACCGCGCGCGGCATCGTCGTCCTCGGGCGGGAGATCGACCGCGCGCAGGACGAGGCCGGGGATTTCGTTGCGCAGCGTGCGGGAGAGCCCCCACAGAGCGGCACCGACCACATCGCCGCCGTCCGGCTGCTGCGCACCGGCCGTCACCAGCCAGAACGGGATTTGCCGTTCGGCCGCCAGTGTGGCCAAGCGCGCGAAGCGCGGGAGGATATCACCCGCCTGGTCGACCGGATCGGCCGCGCCGATAGCGACGAAGGCGATCGCACCGGCCTCGCGCGCATCGCCGGCGGCGCGATGACCGGCGGCCTGCAGCCCGGCGGCGAAGGCCGCACCACCGCCCTCGACGAAAACGGCCAAGCTCGCCGCACCGCGGACCGGCATGGCTTCCGCCGCTTGCGGCGCGCGCGCCCAGGCAATCTCGCACGGCCACGGTCCGAGCGTCACCGTCACCGCGCCGCTATCGGCGAATCCGGCCGCCGCAAGCGCCGTCCTCGGCTCCGGGATCGGCCCCGCTGCCGCTTCCCATAGCGGGTTCGGGGCTGGCATCGCCGCGAGCATGACACCGCCCGGCGCCAGACATGCGGCCGAGACGGGGTCGAACGTGCCCACATCCGCGTAGACCACAAGATCGCACGGTGTGGTGTCCGCGACGCACTGCAACTTTATCCCGCCGCGTTCGATCCGGTCGCCGAGCCGGGCCGCGCCCGTCTCATAGAGGCGCAGCGGGCGGTCGCGCGGCCATTGCGCCGCGATCTCATCGAGCGCGGCGGCGAGCACTACGCGCGCGGCCAACACAGGCGGAGCGGTTCGCCGCAGCGCCGCGAGCGTCGGCGATGCGGGATCGAGCGCTCCCGAGCCGTCGCGCAGCCGGTCGGCGAGCGTCGCGGCGATCGTCAGCTCGGCGACCATATCCGGCTCGTCGGCCAGCAGCAGCCGCCACAATTCGCCGCTTTCCGGCAAGTCGTCGCCGGCGAAGCGGCGCAGCAACCCGGCCAGCAACTCCGGAACCACCGCCTCCGGAGGTGCCTCGCGGGCGATGGCGCAGAGCAATGCATCGAGCAGCAATGCCCGCTCGGTCTCGCGCGCGGCATCGCGGTCGTGCGCGGCGAGGCGCGACAGGATCGCGGCCACGCGGCTGAAAACTGCGGGCGGCGGCAGATCGCCAAGCGGCGCTGGGACGAGTTCGGTGCGCAAGCAGAAGTCGTCCGGCGCGCCGCGGCTGTCGAGCCGCGCAAAACTGCAATCGGCGAGCTCGGCGACAAGCGCGTCCGCCGCGTCGTAAAGCGCGATAGCGGCGGTCGCGAAGCGCTCGCCGCGTCGCGTGAGGCGCAGCTCGGCGCGGCACGGCGCGCGGCCGAACGGCGCCACCGCCCGCACCCGGCCGAACCGGCGCGGCAGGAATGCGGCATCGCTCGACCCGTCGTCGAGCAAGGCGAAAAAACCTTGCAGCGCGCCGTCGAGCAGGGTCGGCTCGACCAGCATGCCGGGGATGAGGGGCACCGGCACGAGCGCCACGCTGGCGCGGTTGTCGGCGAGCACAACCTCGCGCACGACCCGGAAGCTCGCACCGTAGTCGAGGCCCAGCGCCGCCGCCCGGCGATAAAGCGCCGTGGCAGAGACGCGTCGGGTCTCGGGTCCCGCCGCGAACGGCGGGAGGAGCGGCTGCGACATGCCGGCGCCGAGCCGGGCGGTGGCATGCACGGTCATCGCCTCGCCGGCGAGGCGTCGCCGGCTGGCGAGCCGCCATTCGCCGTCGGGCCGCAGCGTGCACCGCGTCTCGCGCGCCGCCACCTCGTCAAAGACGATCGGCCGCGCCAGCTCGACGTCGCGCAGCTCCAGCGCCGCGGCGTCCGGGTGGCGCAGCCGCGCCGCCGCCAGCGCCATGTCGAGGATCGCGGCGGCCGGCATCACCGCGGCGCCGTCGATGCGATGGTCGGCGAGAAACGGAAACAGCGTCACATCGAGATGATGCCGCCAGGAGAGCTCCGAGCCGGCCTCGCGGAAGCCGAGCAGCTTGTGGTCGAGCGGCGGGTCGAGCGGTGCGGCGGCCTCGACGGTACGGGCGAACCAATAGCGCTCGCGGTGCCAGGGATAGAGCGGCAGGCCGCGCCGGTCTTCGGGGCCGCCGAGCCAGGCGGCGCGGCTCATATCGTGCCCCGCGACGTGGAGGCGCGTGGCGATTCCCGGAAACGGGTCACCCTCCCCACTTCCTCTGTTGAGTGTGGCAACGGTCCGGCCGTCGGCTTCGGCGGCGCTGAGCGCATCGCGCATGTAGGACAGCAGCACCGGGCGCGGGCCGATTTCGGCAAAGACCCGGCAACCCTCCGCAACGAGCCCATCGAGTGCGGCGGCGAAGCGCACCGGGTCACGCACGTTGCGCCACCAATGGCTCGCGTCGAGCTCGCCCGCCGCGGCGCGGCGGCCGGTGACGGTCGAGATCAGCGCCCCGCCCGGCTCTCCGGAGGACACATCGCCCAGCTCGGCGCGAAGCGCGTCACGGATCGGCTCCATCGCCGCCGAATGAAAGGCAAAATCGAGGTCGAGCGGCCGGCACGCGATACCGCGCCGCGCCGCTTCCTCGGCGAGCCGCGCGATGGCGGCTTCGTTGCCGGCGACGGTCACCGAGCGCCGGCTGTTGACCGCGGCGATTTCCAGGCCGCGCGCCATGTCGCCGAGCAGCGCGGCGGCATCGCTTTCACCGAACGCCAGCACCGCCATCCGCCCGGCGCCGCGGGTGCGTTCCTGCTGCCGGCTGCGCGCGACGACGACGCGCGCAGCCTCGTCAAGCGACAGCGCGCCGGCCGCCCAGGCGGCGGCGATCTCGCCGACGCTGTGGCCGGCAAAGCCGGCGGGCCGCACCCCGATGCCGCGCAATACCGTGGTGACCGCGGCCTGGATCGCGAACAGCAGCGGCTGCGCGATATCGGCGCGGCGCAGCGCAGCGCTATCGGCGCCGGCGCGAAGCCGCGCGGCGACCGACCAGCCGAGGCGTGGCGCCAGCGCGCCGTCCGCCTCGTCGATCGCGGCGCGAAACCCCGCGCTGCCGCGATACGCCGCCTCGCCCATGCCGGCGAACTGCGCGCCGTTGCCCGAATAGACAAAAGCGAGCTTGCCCTCGCGCGCGGCGATGCCACTGACGAGCGCGGGAGTGTCACGGCCGGCGAGGAAATCGCCGAGAGCGGCGGCAGGGTCGCCGAGTAGCGCGAGCCGGTACGGGTGGTGATCGCGCCGCCTTGCCGCAGCCCGCAGCAGCAGCGGCGCGCGCTCGCGTGGTGTCACGGCGAGCGTGTCGCGCCAGCATTCCGCCAGCGCGCGCAACGCAGCCTCGCTGCGCGCCGAGATCAGCAGCGGCGGCGAGTCCGAACCGCCGGTCTCCGCCGTTTCGCGGGCCGGCGCCGGGGCGAGGATCGCGTGCGCGTTGACCCCGCCAAAGCCGAAGGAATTGACCCCGGCGCAACCATCCGGCGCGATCGTCTCGGGCGCGCGGGCGAGGCGCAGATTGAGCCGGTCGAATGGGATCGCCGGATGCGGCGTCGCGCAATGCAGCGTGGGCGGCAGGACGCCATGCTCCAGCGCGAGCATCGCCTTGAGCAGCCCGGCGATGCCCGAAGCCGGCTCGAGGTGGCCGATATTGCTTTTGGCCGAACCGATGGGGAGCGGCTGCCTGCGCGCGGTGCCGAGCACGGCGCCGACCGCCGCCGCCTCCACCGGGTCGCCGGCCGGCGTGCCGGTGCCGTGCATCTCGATAAACGCCAGCGCATCGGGCGCGATGCCGGCGTCGCGGTAGGCTTCGCGCAGCAAATCTGCCTGTGCCGCCTCGCTCGGCTGCGACAGGCCGGCAGTGCGGCCGCTCGTGTTGACCGCGGTGCCGCGAATGACCGCGCGGATCGCGTCGGCATCGGCCAGCGCTGCCGCGAGCGGCTTCAGCACCACCACGCCGCCGCCTTCGGCGCGGACGTAGCCGTCGGAGTCCGCGGCGAACGCACGGCACCGTCCGCTCGGCGACAGCATCCCGGCCTGCGCGAAGCCGATGAACGGATAGGGCGACAGCAGCAGATTGACCCCGCCGACCAGCGCCGTCTCAATGTGTCCGGCGCGCAGCGCCGCGCAGGCCTGATGCAGTGCGACGAGCGACGACGAGCAGGCGGTGTCGACGACCTGGCTCGGGCCGCGCAGATCGAAGACATGCGAGAGGCGGTTGGCGAGGATGCTGAGCGCCGTCCCGGCGACGAAATACGCATCACCACTCGCCGGGTCGCCAAGCCTAAGGTCGCCGTAATCGGTCGACGACGCGCCGATATAGACCCCGGTCGTGCTGCCGGCGAGGCGCGCCGCCGGAATGCCGGCATCTTCGAGCGCGTGCCAGGCGAGCTCGAGCAGCAGCCGCTGCTGCGGGTCGATCTGCGCCGCCTCGCGCGGCGAAATTCCGAAGAACTCCGGCGCGAACCGGTCGATGCCGTCGATCAGTCCGGCGGCGAAAGTGTAGCCCTTGCCCGGCTCGCCGCGGCGTGGATGGTAAAAGAGGCGGGTCGACCAGCGCTCCGGACCGATCTCCGATACGGCATCGACACCATCGATCAGCAGGCGCCAGAACGCCGCGAGCCCGTCGGCGCCGGGAAACCGGCACGCGGCGCCGATAATCGCGATGGCTTCGTCATTCATCGCCGGCGCAGCGGTCTCCCGGGCCCTCAGCCGACCACCAGCACATCGCAGGCGATCGTCGCGACCAGTTCGCGCAGCCGGTCGGGATGCGCTTCATCGGCACCCGCCTCGACGGCGACCAGCCGGCAATGCAGTTCGGTGATCCGGCGATGCAAGCCGGAAGGCGCCGGAAGGAGTTCGAGTTCGGTTTCGACCGCATGGCCGGCCAGCCGCTCGTCGAGCCATGGCTTGAACCCAGGCGCCTCGGCGAGCGATGGCGGGACGATCAGCGTCAGCCCCGCTTCATTGGCCTCCGCGAGACGGATCGCCGCCGCGAGCAGGCGCTCGGACGATGCCTCGCGGCCCCGCAGCACCGCGGCGACCGTGCCGTGCGGGTCGCCCTCGCGATGCGCCAGGAGCCGGGTCGAGGGCCCCGCCTCGGCAATCGCCCACCAGCGGCATTCCACGCGGAAATGGCGGCCGACGGGCCGGGTCGTCGTGCCTGCGACGAGGAAATCGCCGGTCGACGCGGTGAGGCGGCCGCCGGCGCGGGCGATCTCGAACGACCATTCGACGCTCTGTCGCTTCGCCGAGGCCGCCAGCTCCTGGCGGGCACGCTCGGCGAAGACCCGCATCTGCCGTTCGGCCTGCTGCAGGTCGAAGACCTCGACCCCGGCGCCGAGCGTCACGACGCGGGCGAAGGGGAGATGCGCGAGGCGGATCAGGTCGTCATCCTCGACAAAGACGCCGTGCAGATGCACGCCCCAGCGCGCGGCGAGCCGAGCCGCGGCGCCGATCGCGACGCGGTTCTCCGATGTCGCGTCGAGCGCGACGACGATGCGCTCGACAGTGCCGTTCACGGCGCCGCTCCGCTTTGCGCGCGCATCAGCGCCGCCGCCTTTGCGGCAAACTCGTCGAGACGCGCGGCGATCTTGGCGTCGGTCGTCGCGGTCGGCACGCCGGTCAGCAATTCGAAGCCCTGGTCGATCGTCGCCATCGGGATCACGCGAAACTGGCCGGCATCGGCCGCGGCGACGACATCGTCGCGCAGCATCAGATGCTTGACGTTGCTGGCCGGTATGATGACGCCCTGCCGGCCAGTGAGGCCGGCGGCGCGGCAGATGTCGAAGAACCCCTCGATCTTTTCGTTAACACCGCCGATCGCCTGGATGACGCCGTGCTGGTCGACCGAGCCGGTCACCGCGAAGCATTGCCGGATCGGCACCTCGGCCAGGGCCGAGAGCAGCGCAAACAGCTCCGCTGCAGAGGCGCTGTCGCCGTCGACCCCGCCATAGGATTGCTCGAAGACGAGGCTCGCATGCAGTGACAGCGGCCGGCCGGCGCCGAACCGGCCGCCGAGAAAGCCCGTGAGGATCAGCACGCCCTTCGAGTGCAGCGGGCCGCCGAGCTGCACCTCACGCTCGATATCGACAACCTCGCCGCGGCCCATGCGCACCTGCGCGGTGATGCGCGTCGGGTTGCCGAAGGCGAGCGCGCCAAGGCTCATGACCGACAGCCCGTTGATCTGCCCGACCACCTCGCCGTCGGTCTCGATGCGGATCGTGCGCCGGGCGATCTCCTCCTGCATCCGGCGGTAGATGCGGTCGCCGCGCCGGTTCCGCGCGTCGATCGCGGCCTGCACGTCGGCGGCGCCGACCACATCCTTGCCGGCATCCGCGGCGAGCTGATCGGCCTCCTGCAACAGCTCGACGATCGCCCGGATGCTGGTCGACAGCCGCTCCGAATCCTCGACTAGCCGCGACGCGCGCTCGATGACCCGGGCCACCGCGTCACGCTCGAAGGCGCGCAACCCCAGGCGGCGCACCTGCGTCGCGATGACCCGGGCGAACAGCATCGTCGCATCGCCGTCGCGGGTCACGCGGTCGTCGAAATCGGCGGCGATCTTGAACAGCTCGGCAAAATCCTCGTCGTGCTGCGACAGCAGGTAATAAAGCGCCGGCGCGCCGATCAGCACGATCTTGACGTCGAGCGGGATCGGCTCCGGCTGGAGCGACACGGTCGTCGCCAGGCTGAGCGCCTGTTCGATCGACTCGATGCGGATTTCACCCGATTGCAGCGCCCGCTTGAGCCCCGCCCAGCCATACCCGCCGGCGATCAGCCGCTCCGCGTCGAGGATCAGATAGCCGCCATTGGCGCGGTGCAGCGCGCCGGCCTGGATCAGGTTGAAATCGGTGATGAGGGCGCCGAAGCGCGCCAGATGCTCGACCCGGCCGATCAGGTTCTGGTAGGTCGGGTTGTCCTCGTAGATGATCGGCGCCCCCTGTTCTCCGTTCGCTTGGCGGCCGCCATTATCGACGATGACGTTGACCTGGTAGCGGCGGTACCGCATGTCCTCCATCGCCGCCTGCGCCGCGGCGCTCGGCGGCGGCCCGCCGGCGGTTTCCGGGCTCGGCGGCGCCTGGGGCAGAAAATCCTCGGCGTTGTCCTTGATGTCGCGCTCGACTGCGTCGAGGTACTCGAGCACATCGGGCAGGTCGGCATAGCCGGTGCGGACGTCGCGCATCAGATTACCGACCGCATAGCCGGTGGTGTCGCGGTTGAGCGCGCGCAGCGCCTCGCGATGTTCGCGCTCCCATTGCGGCACTTGGCGCATCACCGTTTCGAGCTCGCCCTGCGCCTCGTGCAAATCGTGCTCGATGCGGGTGCGCTCCTCCTCGGGGAGCGCCTCGAAATCCTCGGGGTTCATCACCTTGCCGTCGCGCTTCGGCGCGAGCGCCAGCCCCATCGGCGTGCGGATCAGCGCGATGCCCTTGGCTTCGGCACGCTGCTGCAGCCCGCCGAACCCCTCTTCGCTATGGGATTTCGCCTGCTGGTCGATGACTTCGCGGCGCGCGCGGTACTCGTCGCGTTCGAACGCCGCCGGCAGGGCGACGCGCAATTCGTCGATCAGGTGCTTCATCGCCGCGGCGAGCCCGGCGCCCTGGCCGGCCGGCAGGTCGAGGCGGCGCGGCCGCTGCGCGTCGGCAAAATTATTGACGTAGCACCAGTCGGACGGCGTCGATTCGGTTTCGGCGCGGCGGCGCAGCAGCTCGACCA
Source organism: Allostellaceae bacterium (assembly GCA_035552135.1). Taxonomy (GTDB): domain Bacteria; phylum Pseudomonadota; class Alphaproteobacteria; order ATCC43930; family CGMCC-115725; genus DATARH01. The sequence goes on from DASZLY010000401.1 coordinate 17,060, forward strand.
CGAGACTGTGCCGGCCGGTGCCCGCCGGGCCGAGCGCGAAGACGTTATAGCCCTTGTGACGCATGCTCAGCGCGAAGGCGACCGCCTCGGCGGCGCGCTCCTGACCGATCATCGCCGGCGCGTCGGCGAGCTCGCTCGACAGCTGGAACGGCAGCTCGCCGGGCGCGCAGCGCCGGTACAGCAGCGCCGGCGGTAGCGCCTCGCCGCTGTTAAATCCGTCCGGCATGCGTCCGGCCATGCGGGTCAGCCGGCGCGCCTATAGGGCCGGCATTCGAGGCGCAGGTAATCGCGGAAATGCGGGCGCATCTTCTCGGTCCACGGCGTGTTCGCCGCGTTTTTCCAGGCCGCGCCGTCGCGAATGTCGGGCGTGGCGAAATGGTACATCGCCAGATAGCGCTGCGTCGCGCCCTGGCCGCGATAGCGCCGCGCCATCAGCACGCCCGGCACCGAGCCGAGCGCCGGCAGATGCTCCTCGTTGTACCAGGCGTTGAACTCGGCCTCCGCTTCGGGCACGGGGTTCATCGAGATGACGAGCAGCGCCGCGGCATTGCGCGGGGCGAGCCCGCCGCCCGGCAGGATCTGGTCGCCCTCGAGGCGGATGACATGCTTGACCCGCCCGGTCACCCGCTTGGTCCACGGCGAGCCGTTAGCGCCACCGACCGCCTGGTAGGGCGCACTGTGCAGCACGCCGACCTCGTCGAGATCGTAGGTTGCGACCGAAAGCTTCGGGTTCTCGCTGCCGATCCAGCGGTCGGCGTTGATAAAGCCGGGGACGGCGAGGCGTTCGGGGACATGCTCGGTGTCGTACCAGTCGTGGAACTCGTCCTCGGCGACCTCGGAAAATTCCATCGCCGCGATCAACAGCCCTTTCGCCATTCGCATCCTCCCGACCATTCGTCATTGCGCGCGCCCGAAGGCGGCGCGGCAATCCCATCCGTCTTGGCGTTCTGCGACGGCAGATTGCTTCGTCGCTGCGCTCCTCGCAATGACGCTGTTAGTCCAGCTTGTAGAGCCGCTTCGCGGTGCCGCTGTAGAGCGCGGTCTTCTCGGCCGCCGAGCAGCCGGCGGTGATGCGCTTGAAGGCGTTCCACAGCGTGGCGTAGCCGGTGCCCATCTTGTCGACCTGGAAGTTGCTCTCGAAATTGCAGCGCCCGGCGCCGAACAGCTCGATGCATGGCTCGACATAAGGCCGCCACGCCGCCGCCCAGGCGGCCGAGTTGGGCGGCGCCGCGAGCGGGCGGAAATCGAGCGCCGCGCCGCGGTTGAGCATCCCGCCGAGCTTGACCGAAACGTTCGGGCACTTGGCGAGCTCGGCCATGCCGGCGCGCCAGGTCGCGTGCACCTCGTCCTTGCGCCGGGCATAGGCGCCGTAGCCGAGCACGCCGCCGACATGGCATAGGCAGATCGTCGCCTGCGGCACCGACCGCGCCAAATCGATCACATCCTGCAGCTGCGGGTGATAGCACCAGGCGTCGAGCACCAGACCGCGCGCCGCGAGGCGGGCGACCCCGGCGCGGACATCCGGCCGCGCGTACATATGCGGCGCCGAATCCGGGCGGCTGTTGCCGATCGCCGGATCGGCATCGTAGCCGACCGAATAGCGCACGCCCCTCAATCGCCCGCCGCTCGCCCGGATCAGCGCGTCGAGCACCGGCTCGACCCGGTCGCCGAGCGCCAGGTCGGCATAGCCGACAATGCCCTGCGCCACCTTGATCTGGCCGTAATTGCCGCTGGCGCTCATCGCCGCGATGCCGGCGACGAATTCCGCCTCGCCGACCGGGCGCAGTTCTTCCGGCCCGCCGGCACGGTACATCGAGCGGCATTCCTCGAAGACGGTCGCGACGATGTTGTGCCCGGTATTGAGGTCGGCAAGCAGCTCGGGCAGCAGATAGGTCCAACCGCCGCGCTGCCACAGATGATGGTGCGTATCGATGATCGGCAGGCCGGGTTCGAGAATGTCCTCGCGTTCCTGCGTCGCCAGCCAGGCATCGTCCGGCTGCACGATGTGGCCGAACCGGCCGGGCTGCGGCGTTGAAGCCATGACAGCTCCTGTACGAGAGAGGAACCCCCACCCCGGCCCTCCCCTGCTTGCGGGCTTGCGGGGGAGGGCGATGAATGACACTGGCAGGCGCCCTCCCCGCGCGCAGGGGAGGGTTGGGGCGGGAGTTATGGGCGGTTCCCCGCCCGGGTCACTTCGCTGCGTCTTGCAGCGCTGGCGCGCTCTTGGTTGCGGCGAGCACGGCGGCGGCTTCCTTGGCGACCGGGGTGCCCTCGAAGAAGCGTGGGTTCTGCGTGCCCCACAGCCGCACCGCGTTGGCGAAGGTGAAGTCGCGGAAATCGGCCTCGGTGATGTGGCCGTCCTCGACCAGCTCCCACGCCTCGGGCAGCGGGTCGCGCATGTCGACGACGTCGAAATGCCCGATATCCGACGAATAGATCGCGTTGATCCGCGCACCGAGCGGCATCGACTTGCCGAACGCCACGGAGTTCATCCGGTCGTCCGCCTCGCAGCCGAAGTAGTACGGGTTGGCGTAGAGGTCGAGCCAATCCTGCTTCTTCTCGATCTGGCAGTGGATGTAATCGTCGGGCGGCATGCCGCCGGTAAGGAAATCCTCCTGCAGCGGCCAGCCGTCGCGCTTGTCGAGCTCGGCGGCGATGTCGTCATAGCCGTATTTCCCGACCAGCTCGCGCAGCAGTGGGCGGTTGAGCTTTGACGGGTCCATGTTCTGAAGGCCCTTGGCGCCGCGCCGCTCCCAATGCTCGATCAGGTCGCAGAATAGCTGGCAGCCCCAACCGACGCCGCCTTCGAGGAACGCAAAGCGCAGATCGGGGAAGCGCCGCGTCACGCCGCCGAGGAACAGCGCCTTGGCGACATTGTGCCCGGCATTGGCGAAATGGCCGATATGGTTGAAGGTGAAATTGGTCGGGCTGTTGCGCTCGCCGTAGGAGCGGCCGCCGGTGTGGAAGGTCGGCGCGATGCCGAGCTCGCGGCATTTCTGCCAGACCGCGTCGTAATTGTATTCGCTGTCGATGCCGAGCTGGTCGAAACCCATGCAATAGCGCGCCACGTCAGCCGGCGCGTCCTTGGCGTGCGGGATCGGTCGGCGCACCGCGCTGCCGAACATGCAGACCTTCGAGCCGAGCTGCTTCGTGACGAATTCGAGCTCGTCGATCGCCTCTTCTGGCGTGTGCACCGGGATGACCGCGGCCGGGGTCAGCTTGTCGGAAAGGTCCTTGAAATAGTCGTGGGTCACGACGTTGAAGCCGCGGATCACGGCGCGGCGGGTGGCGGTGTCGGCGATGCGCGGGATGCCGAGCCCGGCGGTCGGATAGACGATGCCGAAATCGATGCCGAGCTCGCCGAGCCTCTCATAGAGCATGCGCGGCATCATCGCCGTCGCGCGGTCGCGAGTGTTGACCGCCTGCCGGCCCCACTGGCCTTCCATCGCGACGCCCTTATGGGCGCGTTCCTCGGGCGTCATGCCCAGGGAATCCGGGATGCGGCGCTGCGACTGGAGGAAACCGTTGCCGCCGAGATCGCCCGTCACCTTGCGGATCTTCTCGGCGAAGACCGGGGCGTATTCGACCCAGTGCCCGTCGCCGTCGATGACCGGGTGCTTCAAGCCCTTGCGGATTTCTTGCGGGCTGTGATGAGAGCTCATTCTCGCCTCCAGGATCGCGCCAATCTCAGCGAAAAGCGTATGCCCCGAAGACCCTCAAGTCAAACTGCCGCACCCGCCTGGTGCGCATAACGGGGACACGCGGCGAGCCCCGTTCTCCCGGCCATTTGCCGCCCGTGCCGGGCCTTGCAGGCCGGTCGCGCTCTCCGCGGACGGGGAGCGCGACCGGCCAGCCCGTGGGGCTACTTGTTGGTCGTGTTCTGCTGCGGAGTGGTCGAGTTCTGCGTCGAGCTCGGCGGCTGCGGTGTCGGGGCTTGCGTCGACTGCATGGGACGCGCGGTCGGATTCTGCATGCCGCCGCTCTTGGCGCGGTTGACCGCCCGCTCATCGGCATTGATCTCGCGGCGCAGGCGCGTGGCCGCTACGGTGCGGTGCAGCCGCACGTCGCGGCGCAGCATCGTCCGCTCGCGGTTAAGCTTGGTCTCGCTGACCTTCGACGGTGCGGTCATCTTCGCGGTAGTGCTGGGAACCATGGCGTTCGCGCCGGTGGGAACCATCGCCGCGCCGAGCACGCCCGCGGCAACGAGTGCAAGGATCGTCTTCGTCATTAACTCTCTCCCGAATTGGTTCTTCGCCCGAGATCGGGCGATGAAAGCCTCCGATTGCGGTAAGGTCGAATACCGACCTGGTAATTGGACGCTTTCTTTCGGGCTTTCGTTCCGGAAAATCGGCGACTTTTTAAATTCAGGCGTTATTTAAACTTCCCCGTTCGCGATATTTATCGATGTTCTATTGCCATTATTATAATCGTTACGAGGAAAACCAGCGTCGGACTTGCGCTTTGATTGCGGTCGCGCGGGCCGTTGCCGAAGCGGGGCAGAGAGGGATGGCGTCACGGCAAACAAGCTGCGGCGGCAAGCGCAGCCTATGGCGCCGAGGCGCGCGACACGTTGCGCGGTCAACAACATCGCCGGCACGCTCGCCGCGCTCGGTGACGGCGAAGCGGCGCCGCGACCTTGGAAGAAACCATCGCGATGCTGATCCGGGTCTTCGGCGCCGACGATCCCGACACGCTGGCGGCGATGGGCAGCCTCGCGGCGCGGATGTGGCAGCAGGGCGAGCGCGAGGACGCTTTTGGCTTGGCCAAGCACGTCGCCGAACGGCTGTGCCGCACCCGCGGCGCCGACGACCCGGCCGCACGCGACGCTAAGGCCGTACTCGACGCGATGCTGGGCGATTCGGGGGTCTGACGCGTGGCGCGCTACTGGATCGGCGCGGTGGTGTGGTCGACGTTGCAGGGGTGGCTGACGCTGCCGCATTGCGGCGGCCAAAGCGGCGCGTAGGTCGTGCGCATCACCGTCGTGCGGCGTACCCAGTGGCGGTGGACGACACGATGCGGCGCGAAGTGCGCGACGTGTACCGGGTGGTGCCGCACCACTGGAACCTCAACCGGCACGGCGACCGGAACGGCCAGTGCCACCGGTGGCGGTGGAGCGGGCGGCGGCATAATTGCGATTTCGGCGGGCGCGGCCGGTGGCGGGACGCATCCCGCGATCGCGGCGAGCCCGAGGGCGAGGGCGAAACCGGCGGGGACAAGGCGTTTCATCGGTGGGCTCCGCTGCGTTCTCCGGGCCGCAGGATGTTCGATCACCGGTTAAGAAAACGATGCGCCGCGGGGATCGTTACGGTGCCTTCTTCCACAGCACGGCGAAATCGTCGAGCTGGGTGCGCTCGACATCGGACACCGCCCAGAAATTCATCCCGTCCTCTATCCAGTGCACCGCATTATAGCCCTGGATCGCGCGGTCGGCGGTGGCACTCGCGCCGGCGCTGCCGGCCGGCCAGAGATAAAGATCGATGATGTGCTTGTCGCGCTGATAGACGAGAGCGGCGACGGGGCGGTTGTCGAGATAGTCGAGCCGCCCGCCCTTCAGCGGAAAGCCTTGCGCCGCGAAATCCTTGACCGGCGGCGAGAAATCGATGCGGCCATCGAACCACGGCTTCACCGTGTGCTGGTCGGTCGAGACGACATCTTCGAGATGGCCGGGCTGCAGTGCGCGGATATGGTCGGCGACTACTGCCTCGACGAGGTCGCTGCGCTCGGCCGGCAGCACCAGCAACGCAATCGCCGCGGCACAGGCGGCGCCGAGCCCGAAGCCGAGGCCCGGACCGCGCAACCAGTCCCAGTTCCAGCGCGGGCGGCGCGCCGGGCCGGCGGCGCGCGGCTCGGCTTGGCGCAGCCGCGCCATCACCCGGGCGCGCACCGCATCGGGCGTCGTCTCGTAGCGCTCCGCGCGTAAGAGCCCGCGCACCCGCAGCAATTCTTCCTGCGCCGCTTGGCAGATCGCGCAGGAGACGCGATGCGCCGCGAGCGCGGCTGCCGCGCCGGCATCGAGCTCGCCGTCGAGCTCGGCCTGCACCAGCAGCACCTTCTCGCACTCGGGCATCGGGCCGAGCATCGCCGGGAATTTCGGGTCGCTCATGACAGGCCCTCGGCGGCGGCGCGGGCGAGTAATTGGCGAGCCCGCCATAGCCGCGACATCACGGTACCGATCGGCGTCTGCGTCGCCTCGGCGATGTCTTTGTAGGAGAATTCCTCGAACTCGCGCAGCACCAGCGTTTCGCGCAGTTCGACCGGCAGCGCCGCGATCAGCTCGCGCACCTGCCGGCTCTCGCGCGTCCGCAGCAAAGCGGTCTCCGGGTCGTCGCCGGAAGCGACCAGCTCGGCGCCCTTCGCCTGGTCGCTCTCCTCGGCCAATGGCACGGTCTCGACCCCGCGATTGAGCGCCAGCGAGCCGTAAGCGGTGTTGCGCACGATCTGCAGCAGCCAGGCTCTGGGGTTCACCCCCTTGAAGCTCGCGAAATAGGTCAGCGCGCGCACCATCGCCTCCTGCAGCACATCTTCCGCCGCCTCCCGGTCGCGCATCAGCCAGCGCGCGAGATTGTAGGCGGCGTCGAGATGCGGCAGCACCACCCGCTCGAACGAAGCCTCACCCGATGCGTTCGGCACGTTTCCCAAATCCATCACACGAGCGGCCGCCATGTCCGAAGACCGGATTGCTGCCGGTTTTATTCTCTCGCCGGAAAATTTCTCCACGTCACGAATAAATTGAGAAGGGCGCCGGTCTCCCTCGCCGACAACTTCAGCCAAGGAGCGGCGAGCCATGGATACGAGACGCGATTTCATGAAATGCCTGGCCTGGGCCGGCACCGGCATCGTCTGGAGCGTGGCGGGCGGTGTGCCGAAGGCGATAAACCTCGGCGGCGCGGCCCTGGCGGCGCCGGCGGGCGGATTCAGCTTTGTGCAGATCAGCGACACGCATATCGGGTTCAAGGCCGAGGCCAATCCCGACCCCAACGCGACGCTGCAGGCGGCGATCGACAAGATCGCCGCCTTGCCGGAAAAGCCGACGATGATGATCCATACCGGCGATGTCACCCATCTGTCGAAGCCCGACCAGTTCGACACCGCCGACCAGCTCATCAAGGGCGCCAGGCTCGACACGCATTTCATCCCCGGCGAGCACGACGTCATCGGCGATGATGGCAAGCTGTTCTTCTCTCGCTTCGGCGGCAAGGGCGCGACGCCGGGCGGCTGGTACAGCTTCGACCAGGGCGGCGTGCATTTCGTCGCGCTGGTGAATGTCATCGGCTTTGGCCCGGCGACCGGCGGCACGCTCGGCAAGGACCAGCTCGAATGGCTGGAGAGGGACCTGAAGGGCAAGAGCGCCTCGACCCCGGTGGTCGTCTTGGGGCACATCCCGCTCTGGCCGATCTACCCGCAATGGGGCTGGACCACGGCCGATGCCGAACAGGCTTTCGCCTATCTGAAGCCGTTCGGCTCGGTCACCGTGCTCAACGGCCACATCCACCAGGTGGTGCAGAAGGTCGAAGGCAAGATGACCTTTCAGACCGCGATGTCGACTGCCTTCCCGCAGCCGGCGGCCGGCGCCGCGGCCAATCCCGGGCCGATGAAGGTCGATGCCGACAAATTGAAGACCGTGCTCGGTATCCGCGATATCGCATACGCGCCGGCGGCCGGGCTGAAGCTGACCGACAAGACGCTGGCATAGGCGCTGTAGCTCTTCCCAAATTCCCTTAGGCGAGTTGGGTAAGAAACCTCTCGCATCACCGGAGACGAAATGAAATTCATATCCATTCGGCGAGCGCTGCCGCTCGCCGCCGCGGTGACGCTCGCGCTGAGCCAAGCCGCTTATGCTGCCGACACGAACCCGCCGCAGCAGGTCGCGGCGGCCGAAGCCGGTGCGGTGACGATCAGCAATTTTGCCTTTGCGCCGGCGCTCGTCACCGTCGCACCGGGCACCAAGATAACCTGGGTCAACAACGACGAGGAACCGCACACGGTGACCAGCGCCGATGGCGGCAAGACCTTCAAGTCGGAGGCGCTCGACACCGGCGACAAGTTCACCTTCACCTTCGACAAGCCCGGCACTTACAAATATTTCTGCTCGATCCATCCGCACATGGTGGCGACGATCGTCGTCAAATAAGGCGCGGCAAAGCCCTCGTTGCGTCCTTCGAGACGCGCTCTGCGAGCATTCCTCAGGATGAGGAAAGCCTGTAATGGCTTCCTTGAACCATCCTCATCCTGACAGGATGACGCATTGCAGGAGGACCGATCATGGATAACCCGCGCTGGAAGCGGCGCCCGGCGGGCTCGACCTGGGGCGATTGGGGGCCGGACGACCAGCTCGGCCGGCTCAATTTGCTGACGGCCGCGAAGGTCAAACAGGGGGTCGCCGAGGTCACGGAAGGAAAAACCTTCTGCCTGTCGCTGCCGCTCGACTACCCCGGCGGCACGGCGGTCAACGCGCGCCGATACCCGCCGCGCCTCATCGCCAACAAGCGCGAGGGCATGCCCTATATTGCCTACCCGCTGGCGCGCGAGAACCCGCAATTCGTCGACGTGATCTGCGACGATGTGGTCGAGATGACGCTGCAATACTCGACCCAGTGGGACAGCCTGGC